>CAYMIS010000001.1:0-128454 GCA_964390485.1 uncultured Roseburia sp.
AATAAATGTGAATGCTCTAAGTTTCTGATAATACCAATTATGACAGGGGATTTTTAATAAGATTTTGCAACAGCCCCTCCTGTTATTCATTCCAAGCTTTTACTTCACTGCGAAGCCAGTTTGTCCATTCTTCAATTCCTTCTCCTGTTTTGGAAGAAATAGCAAATATTTTAATATTTGGATTCAAATGTTTAACCCGCTCCTTACAAGCTTCTATATCAAAATCAAAATATGGCAGTACATCAATTTTATTAATTAATAATACATCACAAATAGAGAACATTAATGGATATTTTAATGGCTTATCATCCCCCTCCGGCACGCTTAAAATCATAGCATTCTTCACGGCACCGGTATCAAACTCGGCAGGACATACAAGATTTCCTACATTCTCTAAAATTGCCAGTTCTACATCTGCTGTTTCTAAAGATTCGATTCCCTGTCTTGTCATGCCTGCATCCAGATGACACATTCCACCGGTATGAATCTGTACTGCTTTTACCCCTGCCTTGGAAATTGTATCAGCATCAACATCTGAATCAATATCTGCCTCCATAACACCGATTTTGATTTCATCCTTCAAAGTTTCAATCGTACGAAGTAAGGTTGTTGTTTTTCCAGAACCAGGAGATGACATCAGGTTTAATAAAAAAGTCTTATCCTTTTTTAACTCTGCACGTAAAACATCTGCCTCTTTATCATTATTTGCATATACACTTTTTTTAATTTCAATTACTTTATATCCAGCCATCGCTACGCTCCTTTGTAAAATTTATTCGCATTCGTATAATACTTCCTGTAACAACGCATACATTTTCTTAATATCAATTGGTTTGCTTAAATAACCATTCATTCCGGCATCCATGGACTTTTTTAAATCCGCCTCGAAAGCATTTGCTGTCATGGCAATTACCGGTATTGTTTTACTATCCGGACGTTCCAGATTGCGAAGAAGTCTTGTGGTTGTCAAGCCATCCATTACCGGCATAATAATGTCCATAAGAATTACATCATAATATCCCGGCTCATGACTGCTAAAGGCCTCTAAACAATCTTCACCATTCATAACAACCTCTGTCTCAAAATTCTTGTATGCCAAAATGTTTTTAGCAATTTCAATGTTAATCTCGTTATCCTCTACAATCAGGGCTCTCTTTCCGGAGAAATCATAATCCATTGCAATTTCTTTCTTCGTATTGGCTTTGCTTTCTCCCTGCACCTTCTCTAAAGGCACTTTAATGATAATCGTTGTTCCCTGCCCTTTTTCACTCTGGATTTCAACAGAACCACTCATCAGTTCAATGATATTTCTTGTAATGGTAAGTCCTAAACCATTACCACCAGAAATCGTTGTATTCTCTCCAATTTCCTGCTCAAAAGCTTCAAAGGCTCTGGACTGAAAATCTTTTCCCATTCCAATTCCATTATCAGTAATCTCAAATCTCAGATATGAAACAGCAGCTGTCTCTTTTTCCAGTTCTGTTACAAAAATAACATTTCCTTCTGCCGGAGTAAACTTCACCGCATTACGCAATACATTCATCAATGCATGCTTTAACATATCGCTGTCAAACAGATACTCCTTGTCCAGTTCCCCCTGCACAGACGGGACATAAATAAGCTTTTTCTTGCTGGCAGACTGGGTAATATTTTTATTAATCTCTCCCAAAAATTCATTCATATCCACACGCTTCTTATCGAAAGCAATGCTTCCACTCTCTAACTGGGATAAATTCAGAATATCATTAATAAAATCCAGCAGGAAATGCGCAGACATATCAATTTTATCCAGATTTTCCATTACCTTCTGTGGAACATCTGCTGTTTCCTTGCTTAAATATGTCAATCCGATAATTGCATTCATCGGTGTTCTTATCCCATGACTCATACGAGCCAGAAACTCACTTTTCTGCCTGTTGATTTGTTTTGCTTCTTCTAATGCTGCCAACAAATCTTCCTGTGAATGCGCTAATGTCATCCCATTCAGATTACCTTCTATTGTTTTTTTCCCATTTATATTCTGTTTCTGCTGGTTGTCCATGCTATACCTCCTTAATATATGCCTCTCTTCATCATAACACGAACTAAAGTACTATCTATTATATAACATATTTACCAGTATTTTCAAGCATTATCTTAAGATAAATCAAAACTATTTCACATAAACCTTAAAATTCAACAAGAAATCATACATTTTTTCTGAGACCTTTTGGATAATGGTTCTTCATAATTCCACCAGCAAGCTTTCCCCATCCAATACTATAATCATCCGCAGTTATCAGATACCAGCCCTTTTCTCCTTCTGCATTTAAGGTCTGACCATTCAGATATGCTTTTACTTCATAGCTGTCGGATGCAAGATTCCAGACATGGAATGCATCCTCTTTCCCAAGAGAAAGTGCCAGTGCATGGGACGGTTCGAAACGGTTCTTTTTCATTGTTCCAAGGTGAAGCCCCGGTCTTAACACCTTCATTCCTTTTAATCCCGGCATTTTATCCGGCATCAGATAAAGCTGGTCTCCAAACTTTAATAGGTTTCCTGTCAGATTTTTCTTGAGATTTTCTTTTGCAAATTCAAAATATTCCTTACATTCTTTTTCAGAAATTCCTTTTTCTATGCCCGTCCGGCAATAACCCTCATAGCCCTCCGGTACACTTCCCTTTTTTTCTAAAACAGCAAGATAATGACCTTCTCCCCGCAGGCGGTGCGGCCATAATCGGATTGTTTTCTCTATGGAAGCTTTAACTGTTTCCTCTATAACCGTGTCCTCCAGACACCACTCACTTCTTCCACGTCCCATTCCTTCACATAATGGAACCTCTACTACCTGAAAATCTGTATGTCTCTGTAAAAACCGGTAAATACTGCCTTCATTTTCTGCCGGTGCAAAAGTACAAGTGGAATACACAAGTCTTCCTCCCGGACGAAGCATGGATGCTGCACAATCTAAAATTTCATCCTGACGCTCTGCACATATTTCTACATTTTCAAGACTCCATTCCCCACAAGCATCTTCATTTTTACGAAACATTCCTTCACCGGAACATGGGGCATCCACCAGAATTCTGTCAAAATAGCTTTCAAATATTTCTGACAAATGCTGCGGTGTCTCATTTGTTACCAAAGCATTGGTGATTCCCATACGTTCTATATTTTCAGAAAGAATTTTTGCTCTTGCAGGATGAATTTCATTGCAGACAAATAATCCTTCCCCTTTCATTGCCGCAGCAATCTGAGTACTCTTTCCTCCGGGTGCTGCACATAAATCCAGAATTTTCTCTCCCGGTACCGCTTCTAAATACTCCACCGGAGCCATGGCACTCGGTTCCTGAATATAGTATACCCCCGCATCATGATATGGATGTTTGCCCGGCGTATCCTCACTGGTATAGTAAAAACCATTTTCTGCCCAGGGAATCTGCTCTAAAGAAAATGGGTTCTGTTTCAAAAACCTATCCTTTTGGGTTTTTAAAGGATTCATACGGAGAGACTGGTATTTTGGCAAATCATAACTTGCTAAAAATTCCTCATATTCCTCCTTTAACATTTGTTTCATTCTATCTGTAAAATCACATGGAAGCATATCTCATTCCTCTTTTCTTCACTACCTTATGTCTAACTTACATTTTTCAAACATGGTATTTTCTATTTTAACACCTGTTAACCTGACTCGATTGGTTTTTATAACTCATCTGACTCCTCTAACAATGCCTGTCTGACCGCTTCATCTGCATGGTCTAACAAATAATTATGCGTTCGTTCTGTTATATCCTGCATTTTATCCTGCAGAGCGGCATTCGCATTTTTTATTTCTTCTGCAAAATCCTTTGCTGAAAAAAGTCTGCAGCCTTGCCCCCGGATAATAATCTGTTCCAGTCCATCTGAGGTTGCAACCGTCACATCATACTTTCTGCCATTCTCATGGGCAAACTTTTCAATATAAGCATCTGCTGTCTCTGCTTCTTTCGTATAAACCACATGAATATTGTGGTAATCAAAAATCTCTGTTTGATGTCCGGCAACACGATAAGCATCAAATACCACAATCAGATTGCACTTACGGATTCCCTGATAATTACAGAGAATGTCAAGAAGTTTTCCTCTTGCTCCGTCAATATTTGTTTCTGCTAATGCATGTAAATCTTCCCAGGCAAAAATAATATTATATCCATCTACCAGCAGGTATTTTTCTTTTGGTGACGTTTTTCTAACAGGGGTATAGGTACCCTCTGATGCATGAATCACACGCTTTGTATTTTTCCACTTCTTCACAGCACTTTTATCATGGGTATTCGCATGATATGTCCGGTTAATAATGGCATCTACTTCTTCTACATCTATCCATTCCTCCGGCTCATAGGTTGTCCTGTAAACAGCCTCAGCAGCTTCCTGCTCAAAGCGTTCTCCTGCACTTTTTGTCTGAATCCCTTCCATATGCATATAGCTTTTCACTTCATCCCAATTTACAACAAAGCCTGCTCCATGCGCACAAAAAACAGAGCCTGTCGGATTTGCCAAATCCTGCTCCGGTTCATAACCCAGCCGGGATATTACCTCTTCCGCATTATGGCATAAACCATATCCTTTCAGTGATAGAAACAGTCTTCCACAGCCCTTCGTATAAGCAGTTACTTCCTTCTGGTAATTACGCATACAGGCTACCGGCGCACTGCCTGTCAGCACTGCCATATCTCCTTCTGTAAATGGACCTTCAAAACTGCCATGCATCTGGTCTAACTCTGTCATTGCCCGTCCCACCATATTCTGTGGAATTTCCAGGCGAAATTCATAATATGGCTCTAATAAAACACTTTCCGCCTCCATCAGTCCCTGACGAATGGCGCGATAGGTTGCCTGACGGAAATCACCGCCTTCTGTATGCTTCTGGTGTGCCCGTCCAGCAATTAAAGTAATCTTCATGTCAGTTATTGCAGAACCGGTAAGTACTCCAACATGCTCTTTTTCTTCCAAATGGGTATAAATCAGCCTCTGCCAGTTCTTACTCAATAAATCTTCACTGCAATTTGTCGCAAACTGCATTCCGCTTCCCCGTTCTGCCGGTTCTAAAAGCAGATGAACTTCCGCATAATGACGTAACGGTTCAAAATGGCCCACACCCTCTACCGTATTCGCAATTGTTTCTTTATAGACAATATTTCCTTCTCCGAAAGACACTTCTATGTCAAAACGTTCCTTTATCATGCTTTTTAATATTTCTGTCTGAACCTCCCCCATAATCTGTGCCTGAAGTTCCTGCAACTTCTCATTCCAGACAATATGAAGCTCCGGTTCTTCTTCCTCTAACTGCCGCAGTTTTGGAAGCATCTGTGCTGCATCGCAGCCTTCCGGCAAAAGGATACGGTACATCAATACCGGCTCTAGCAATGGCATCATAGAGGCATTTTCACATCCAAGTCCCATTCCCGCAAGGGTATGCTCTAATCCGGTAACTGCGCAAATACTTCCTGGCACAGCCTCCGGAATTGCTTCATACTTGTTTCCCGAATAAATGCGAATCTGATTCACTTTTTCTTCCCAGATATCTCCGGTTTGTGCTTCTTCTGACCGCTTATTTGTCAGCAATGCTTTTACCTTCAGACTGCCGCCTGTTATCTTCATATAAGTAAGACGGTTTCCCTGCTCGTCTCTTGCTATTTTAAATACCTTTGCACCGAACTCCGTCGGATACTCTTTTTTTAGCGTATAAAAACTTATCCCCTTTAAAAAAGCATCCACGCCCTCTAGTTTTAGAGCAGAACCAAAAAAACAAGGAAATACCTTACGCCCTGCAATCAACTCTTTTATTTTTTCTTCATGCAGACTGCCAGTTTCCAAAAATTCTTCCATGGCAGCTTCCTCTTCCATGGCAATCTCCTCATAAACTTCTTCCGTCATTCCCTCCGAAAAACAGATACATCCGTCGGAAAGCTTTTCCTTTAATTCCAGAAGCAGGGCTTCCTTGTCCGTTCCGGGCTGGTCCATCTTATTCACAAATAAAAATACCGGTACATTATAACGCTTTAACAATCTCCAAAGAGTCTGGGTGTGTCCCTGCACTCCATCTGCACCACTAATTACAAGTATTGCATAATCCAGCACCTGCAAGGTACGCTCCATCTCAGCGGAAAAATCCACATGTCCCGGTGTATCTAACAGCGTCACTTCCATATCCTCATAAGCAAAAACTGCCTGTTTGGAAAATATGGTAATCCCCCGTGCCTTTTCCAGCGCATCCGTATCTAAAAAAGCATCACCATTATCCACACGTCCGATTTTTCTAATTGTTCCGCTGGTATATAACATCCCCTCAGAAAGTGTTGTCTTTCCCGCATCTACATGAGCGGTAATTCCAATTACTAATTTTCTCATTTATCTAAACCTGTCTTTTTATTTTATACTCTTTGGACATTGTACCAAAACATTGAGATAATTACCACAAAAAGAGGAAATGGCATCACCATTTCCCCTTTCTATTCTCGAAACGAAATGCATATGTAAGCTTTCGTCTCTCTTTCATTACTCCGTTTTAAATACGGAAATCTCTGTCTTAAGACCACTCATATTATTGCCAAGATTCTCTGCCGTTCCATTTAATTTCTCAACGTTCTGCTGCAGGTTCTGAGCAACAGTCTTAACGACCTCTGCACTTTCTGCTGTTTCTTCAATAATCTGAGAAATATTATGGACAGCTTCAAGGGTTCCATCTCGTTCCCTATCTGCATGGGCAGTTTCTTCCATAATCTTCTTAAGTCCTTCAAACAATTCTTCCATGGCAGCATTCATATTCTGGAATACAGCCGTCACTTCTGATACCGCTTCTGTCTGTAATGCTACCATCGCTCCAGCCTGTTTTGCACTTTCTACACTGACACCGGTCTGGGCACTGATATGCTCAACATTATTACGAATCTCATTCGCCGCCTCTGCTGAATTATTTGCAAGATTACGAATCTCTTCTGCAACTACTGCGAAACCACGTCCCGCATCTCCGGCTCTTGCTGCTTCAATAGAAGCATTTAAGGATAAAAGATTGGTCTGCTCTGAAATATCTGTAATCATCGCAACAAACTGATTAATAATTTCTGATTCTTTCTTAAGTTCTAAAATGCTCTCTTCTACCTTGGCAGTAACTTCTGTTGTCTCATTCGCCCGTTCTCCTAAAACAGTCACCAGTTCCATACCATGACGAATCATCTCTTCTGCATTGGCAACCAGAACCTCAACTTCCCTTGCCAGACGAGTTACCTCATGTATCTCCGCAGATAATGAATCTGTCTTTGCCACACATTCCTGTGCATGAATTGACTGCTTCTCCATACCATCCGTAATCTCACCAATTGCCTGAGTAATATCTACAGAATATTCCTGAATTACTCCTGATACGTCATTTACTTCTTCTGCGGATTCTTCTAACCTATCCGTTGCCATACTTACTTTCTGTACCAGCTGCTTATTATTTGCAATCATGTTATTAGCAGTTGCTGCCAGTCCCCGGAATTCATCACTTCCCTTTACTGATACACTTGTAGCCAGATTACCTTCTGCAACTACTTCAAAGCCCTTTGACAAACGCTTCATATTATTACGAATTCCTGTGGACATCCATATACCAATCACAATAACAATGATACTTGCAATAACTACTCCAACAACTGTTAACTCTTTAATTTCCTCTGCCTGTCCACTCACTACGGATAAAGGAACAAGTGCACACATGGTAGCTCCGGTAACTGTACTTGTACTGCGGAAAAACAGATACTGTGCTCCATTATAAGTCACTTCCACGGAATCAGTTCCTTCGCCTGTGTTCTGGTAAAAGTCCTGCCCTGCAAATACCACACGGTCCGTAATTACTGTTCCAAGTTCCTCACCGGCAAACTTCTCCACTGCGACCTCTCTTCCGCCGGAGGTTACAAAACCGACAATACTGCCATCTCCTAAATCCAGTCCCTGTAAAAATTCCTGTATAACCTCACTCTTGACATCGATTACAACAATACCGTCTCCCGTCTGCAGTTCCATCTGATAAACAAGGATATAATCGGAATTATTAATCTGTAAATGGCTGTCTAATATATCATGAGAATCTGTCCATTTATCTAATTTCTCTCCAACAAGTTTCTCACTCATATAATCTTCATAGATACCTGGTTTTAACTTCATCTTAGTAGAAAGCATATTTCTTTCTGAAGAAGCTACAATATGTATGTTGCTGATATAAGCATTACCTACCTGAGAAGCAAGAATATCAGAACGAACCTGATCCTGCACGGTACGCATTCCTACGGAATCATCATCATACATTCCAAGAATATACTTTCTCAAGTTCTCATCCACTACATACTTCAAGCCTTCTGCCTCTATAAAGGAAGTACTTACATCCACATATTCTGTTGCTGTATTAACCGTCTGCTGCGTTGCTTCACAGAATGCGTCGCTCATTCCTTCCGCTGCTTTCTGATAAGACGATATGCCTAAAATAATCATAAATAAAATTGGTACTAGAAAGCAAAGAATCAACTTGTTTTGAATACTAAATAAAAGTACTTTTGTTTTTTCTTTTTTTAACTTTTGTTTTCTTTTGGCCATAATGCGTCTCCTAATTTTATTATTACTACTATTATATCGAAAAGAAATAGATTTTTCCACATTTTTCCGCAAAAAATAGGAAATTTGTACGATTTTTCTATATAAAAAGCAGAAAAAAACACAGGTATACCCGATAATTGGTACCACCTGTGTTTTTTTGCATATTCCTACATATAAATCTCTCTCTTCTTTTGCTCCTGATTAATAGCAAAAATAGTGATTTTCAATCTGAACATCCAGATTGGATGTCATCATGAATGTAGAAAAATACAGTGTATCATCTCTTAATAAATTTGTATTTCCATTTAATACATTGTCAATAGACTGATATTCTTTTTCAGTCGGCATGGCCTTGTCCCTGTTCTTCCATGATGAAAACTGAACCGGGTTCTTCTGGCTCAACACCTCATACAATGTATCTGGATATAAATCGGAAGCCATACGGTTAAATACTACCTCAACAACTGCTTCCTGTCCTTCGACACATTCGCCTCTAGCTTCTAAGTAAACAATTTTTGCCAGCAAATCAATCTCTTCATCGTTTAATGTAATCCCCCAACGATTTTCATAAGCTGGTGTTGATACTACAATGCTGTCTTTTTTCTCAATTCCTGTTTTTTCATCTGATTCTGCGGTAAATGACTCTTCGGAAATCGCACTACAAATTCCTGCCCGGATATCTACTTGGTTTTTAGATACCATAACTGCACTTTTCATGCTCCTCTGGATATTTTCCTTTTCCAGCATCACACAAATTCTTTGACTTTCCTGTAGATTGTCTGTTTCTACACTGATATCTTCACTTTCCTTTTGCGCTGTTTCCTGAATGTTGGACGTAACAATTAAGAATAAGCAAAACATAAACATGTTAGCTGCGCCCAATATTTTTTTCCTCATTTTGCTCCTTTCCTCAAGAATGATACATTCAAAACTACTGCGCCTTACGACGCTGTTTCCCATAAGGTAAACGAAACGACAGATAAATTATTAAAATTCATCTGCCGCCTGTTACAAAACCATATCATACTTAATTTTTCCCAAAAGTCAAATTTCCTAATCCCAAAAACAACTTTAAATTTTTTCTAGTATTAACATAATTTTTTGGAACATTTTAAAAAATATCTACTTCTGAGCTAGTTATAACTTTCGCAAACTAAAGTGAAAATAGGCACATGCACCAAATTTTTTCCAGTTTTTTCCAGTGCAATTGAAATATTACACAATAATTTTGACCCTTCTTTTCCCGGAAACCTTTTATTTTCCTGCATTTTTTCTAAGTCGATAATGATAATTTTTTTCGTAAATTTTAGTTTTCATAGCCTTCTAAGCTATAATTTTCTGCCTGAGAGTTAAAAAGCTTATAATACAGGCTCTCCGTCTTCTGCATCAAATTCTCATGTGTGTCAAAATCTGCCACAGAACCACCGTCAATAATGAGAATTTTGTCGCAAAATACACTAGAGGACATGCGATGGGAAATATAAATAGCAGTCTTATCCTCTACCAGACTGTTGAATTTTTCATAAATTTCTGCCTCTGCAATTGGGTCTAAGGCACTTGCCGGCTCATCTAAAATCACCATGGAAGAATCCTTATAAAGTGCTCTTGCAATTGCCACCTTCTGACTTTCCCCACCGGACATTTCTATTCCATCCTCATCATATTCCTTGCCAAAACGGCTGTAAATTCCTTCCTTTAAGCCGTTTATCTTATCACGCAGTCCCACCTCATCAATCAGGCGGTTAATTGCATTCTGATTGGCATTCTTTTCCTGACAGGATATATTCTCAGAGATTGTAAAGTTAAACAAACGGTAATCTTGAAAAACTGCAGCAATGCATTTCATATAGGAAAGATAATCATAATTGTAAATATTCTTTCCATTAATTTTAATTACCCCACTATCCGCCTGATACATACGGCAGATTAACTTCACTAAGGTAGATTTACCGGCACCATTTAAACCAACAATGGAAATCTTTTCTCCTTTGTTAATGGTAAAACTGACATCCTTTAACACCGGCTTTTCTGCTTTTGGATAAGTAAAAGTCACATGTTCAAATTCAATGGTTTCTACCGGACCTGTAAACTTCTCTTTTCCTGTCTCTTTTGTTTCTTCTTTTAATCCCATAAATTCCATATATGGTTCTAAAAAAGAAAGAGACATCATAAACATTGTTACACTTTCTCCAAAGGCTACCACCGAGGTCGAAAAATGAATGGCTGCCGTTACATACATGGTTAAAGAACCAATGGAAAGCATCGGTCCGAAGGCATCCGATAAGGTACGAAGTCCCACATAGGCATAACAAATCGCTGCAATTACATCATTTACCACATTCATGCCGCCTAATGCTGTTCCCTGCTTTTTTTGCAGTTCACAGAAGATATCACAGGTTTCTTCGGTAAATTCTGACATTCTGTCACAAACCATTTCTTCCATATCGTATAGTCGGATATCCTTCTGATACTGCTTATCCCACGCTAAGCCTAAATAATAGCCAAATCTGCGGTTAATCGGAATCAGCTCATTCTGAAAGAATACCATTGACTTCGCCATTACTGCATATAAAAGCAGCATAATTACAATTCCTACAGCTAAAACAATCAGAAGAACCGGTCCTAGGGTAACTAGAATTGCCACCAGACTAATTAACGTCACTGCCCCACTAAAAACGGTGGCTGCGCAGCTGATTAACCGTGCAATAGCATCCTGATTCGAAATAGCAAATACTGCCCGCTCCTTTAAGTCAAGATAATAGGGGTCTTCTAAATAAGAATATTCTAAGTTCATAATCTTTTCTGCCATTTCCTTATTCATGGCATTACGGATATAGGTTTCTTTTACTTCTAACACACGCTTAAAGGTATTTTCTAAAAAAGTCATTCCTACATTATTTAATATAATCAAACCACCAAACAATAGGAGCATATTTACATCCTTTGCACCTAACAGTTCATCCACCAGAAATTTGGGCAGAATAATATTTAAAAGCAGTTTTCCGCAGGTAACAAATGCCCTTAATACTAATATTAATATGTAAGAAGGCGATACCTTCCATACAAGTTTAAAAAAGCTTACTATTTTTTTCATACTGCCATTTCCTCCCGTGCCCCTTCTGCCTGTTCCTGATAATATTTTCCCTGTACAGTAAACATTTCATAATAACTTCCATGAAGCTGCATTAATTCTTCATGACTTCCATATTCCTTTAAGCCGTCCCTGTCAAACAGTGCAATCTTATCACAGAATTTTGTGCTTGCAAGACGATGAGAAATATAAACTGCTGTTTTTCCCTCTACCATGTTACTGAAGCTCTCATAGATTTCTGCCTCTGCAAGAGCATCTAATGCTGCTGTCGGCTCATCCATAATTACCATTGGTGCATCCTTATAAAGACCTCTTGCAATAGATAATTTCTGACGTTCTCCACCGGAAAAATCTGTTCCATCCTCATCAATCACCTTTAACATCATCTGGTCTAATCCCTTTTCAAAGCCTTCTACCTTCTTTAAAAGTCCAACATTATCTAAAGCTTCTTTTACTTTTTTCTCATCCACCTCTACTGCCTGACACGCGACATTTTCACGAATTGGAAATGCTAAAATATTAACGTCCTGGAATACTGCCGAATACAGCTTGTACAATTCCTTCTTATTATATTTATTAATATCCACGCCATTTATATAAATATGACCCTCTGTCGGTTCAAAAAGTCCTGTCATAAGCTTTACTAAAGTGGACTTTCCTGCACCATTAATACCCACAATAGCTAATCGTTCTCCTTTATGTATGGTAAAATTTAAATCCTTAAAAATATCTTTGTCTGTATGCGGATAACGGAAGGATACATGGTCAAATACAATTTCTAAGGTTTCTTTTGGCATTGGTGCACCTTCTGCTTCTTTTTCTAACTGCTCATCCATCAGTCGGTAAAAATCTCCCACATATTGTCCCTCATTCATAATAAAGGTAATATCCTCACCAAAGGTCAGCATAGCATTCATCAAGGTTGTAATTAATGACACATACATGGTGAAGGAGCTGACCGGCATTCCATAATAAGCACGATAAATCAAAATTCCATACATCAGAATATTTGTCACTGTTAAGGTGAAAAGTCCTGCAAATCCCAGCAGATACTCTCTGTTTGCAAATTTTTTCACAATGGAAGTAAGGGCTAAAATTTCTTCCTGATAATTTTTCATGATTCGGTCACGGAAATTATAGATACGAATATCCTTTCCATAAGAAAAATCATGGGTTGTCTTATAATAATAAGAAATCTTTCTAGATGCCTTCGCCTGTTCCTCCTTTCTTGCATAGCGGTAATTGTGATTCTGTCTGGATGCCCACATCGTAACTGCTACGTGAAATATCAGTGCCACTAAAATAATTGGGCTTAGTATACCTGCCAAAATAACCATTCCCAACATACTGACAAGTTTTGCCGGAATGGTAAATAAACGGTTATATACTCCTTCGATGCCATTTGCATTATTACTTCCGGCATTTAATGCCCGTTCGTTTTCATCCATAAACTTTGCATCTTCTACATATTTATAATCCATTGACATCAGCTTGTGCGCGGCATCTCCCAGATAACGAAGCCGGATTCTCATATTCTGCCCCTGAATGTTATACATCATTTTATTCATCAAAAAGCCAATCACACCGGAGGCCAGTAAATATCCGGCCATGGCAAGCACCAGCTTCTTTCCGGCATTCGCTCCCCCCTGCTCTAATATTCCAATTGCAAGCTTTGGAAGCAGCACCGCAAAAAAAGGATAAATCGATGCCGTTACTGTATAGACTGCAATTCTTCCAAACTGCTTTATATCCTGCTTTTTCATATTTTGCAACATCCGCTTTATTACTTTGGTTACCTTATACTGTTTTTCCCTGTTGTCTTTCATAACACGCCTCTTTTCTCTTTTTTTCTTTAACAAGTTAAACTATAAAAGAAAAAGTATTATTTGTAAACAGATTTACGGTAAGTGGTTTTTTATGAAAGGTAAGAGGTTCATTATACGTTGCAAAACGAAAAATAGGGACGCAGCCTAAATTTCAAAATTTAAAAATTTGAAATTTAGGCTGCGTCCCTATTTTTTGAAATTTAGGCTACGTCCCTATTTTTCATTTTCCATATCTCTAAAAAGCATTTCTAACTGTACTGCTGTTAATGTATCAAGCTCTGCCGCCCCACTCTCCATAGCTGCATCGGCACTATCTCCAAGACTTGCTTTATCATCTTCAATTTCTTTTTCCATCTGTTGAATCTTCGCATCTGTTGTAATTGCCTGCATAATTCGCTTTACATCTTCCGGGGAAAACATTCCTATCGCACTCACTAAAGCAGCAATGTTATCACGATTAAATTTCAGACATCCACCCTCAGATAGCGGAACAGTAATTACATTTTTCGGATCTGATACATCCCCTAAAGTAATCGCATTACTGTCTTCATCACAGAGAAAAGTAACGCCGTTATAAACAATCACTCCATTCTTTGCCAGATGTCCATAAGGCACTTTATCAAACTCTTTCAGTTTTTCCACCAGCCGGTTCTTTATCTCTTTCTCCATCTGTGCCTTTTGCACCATCTCTTCGTACACCTGTCTGGCCGCCTTCTGTTCATCCATCTTAGCAAAACGAACTTCCTGTTCTTCCTTTACCACATCAAGATTTATATCTAACTGCTCCATCATCTTATCCCAGGCTGTCTGGGTATATTCTGTGGCACCAATAAAAACAGATGGTTCTGTTTCCCCTGATTCAATCTTCCTCTGGATATCTGCTTTGTACTGTGCAATCATAATACTTGCATCTTCTGTAGTAAAACCAGTTGCTCCAATTCCCATAAAATAACCTTGTCCTTTCCAATGCCAGCAAAATTTTGCCGCATTTTAGCAGTCAAAATTTCGCTATACAATCAATAGTCACGATTGGTTACAGTCACAGCTTCATCCATGAAAAATTGTAAATCCTTTTACATGACAATTTATATATCGGAAAAAATAAGGGTTATATTATAGTTTTACTTTTGATTAGAACGAAAAATCTTACCAAAAATAAATCTTACCAATGGCCCTGCAAAAAATATCTGCCAGAGCAATGCCATTGGGAAGTTCATTATCGTAGTCTGAACCCACACAGCAATAACTTCGCTTCCAGGATTTTTAAATAACAATGTTGCCACCAGACTCATCATCGGGCACATCAGGCAGACAATCATGGACGAAATTGCCAGCAAAATAAAAATTGGTTTATCCTCTGGGGAAACAATTCGGAATGCAAGCATCTTTGAAAGCTTTTCAACAAGGAAAAACTCCAGTATAAATGCAACTGGCAGCATAATCAGCAATTCTTGAAATGCTAAAAGAAAGACCTCATTGGTCATTTTTCCAATGTTTAACGCTATATTATAGCAAATCATGGAATAGACCATTACAAAGGCCATCATAAGAGTGAAAATAATGTTTTGAAACTTGGTTTTTGGCATTTTTAATCTCCTTCTTTCGTAAAAAAGCGTCGCCGCGCGACGCTTCCGAAAACGCTTTGGGTTTTCATCCGACATACAGCACGTACGAGCTATTTACTAAATAACGTAAAAATACACGTGTGTTGTTCGTTAGTCACGAAGCAGCTACGCCGCACGTGTATCGTTTCCAATTAAACCAAGGTATTTCTATATAAAATTTTGCAACTTTGCCATAATAACACGTTTCTTTATAAAATGTAAGTCCCAATTTTATTTTTTAAATAATATTTTTTATTCCCTCACAAATCCTACGGGCCACAACCGGATTATTCATCGTGTATAAATGGATTCCGTCCACATCATTTGCCAGCAAATCAATAATCTGGCTTAATGCATAGGACATCCCCGCATCAAATAACGCCTGCTTGTTATCCTCATATTTATGGATAATCCGCTCAAATTTTGTTGGAAGTGATGCACCGCACAGAGTAACCATTCGTTTTATCTGTGCTGCATTAATCACCGGCATAATTCCCGGTGTTACCGGAACATCAATTCCTGCAATTCTGCAATCATCTACAAAACGGTAAAAATAATCATTTTCAAAGAAAAGCTGTGACAAAAGCACCTCAGCTCCTGCATCTACCTTCTTTTTCAGATTACGGAGTTCTTCTACTCTGTTTGCTGATTCCGGATGACATTCCGGGTAGCATGCCCCGGACACACAGAAATCACCCTTCTGCTTTAAATAGGTAATGAGTTCTGAGGCATGTTTAAAATCCTCCTTTTCCTGCAGGTTGGGATTTCTATCGCCCCGCAGGGCAAGAACATTCTGTATTCCTTCTGCCATTAACACCTTGGAAAACTCATCAATTTCTTTTTTGTCGTAACAGAGACATGTCAGATGAACCACCGGTTCAATATGATATTCATCCCTGATTTTCTTTGCCAGTTCAATGGTTCGATTGTGATTTGAGCTTCCTCCTGCCCCAAAGGTAACACTGATAAAGTCCGGTTGTAATTCGGATAAAATCCCCAATGTCTCATCAATATTTTTTAATTCTTCATCCTTTTTCGGTGGAAAAATCTCAAAGGATAATACATTCTTTTTCTGCTGATGTATTTCTGAAATCTTCATTTTTTCATTTGTGCCTTTCTATTATGCTTTTATTGTTAAAAACTTATCCTTTACTAACTGTGCCTGTCATAAAACCTCTAGGCTTTTACAGCCCAACGCATTTTGGTAGAACGGGCGCGGCTGTTTCTTATGCACTCTTCTGCAGATGGGCGGATTACTTCACTTGCCACCTCACTATAGATTCCCGCCTTCTGCAAAGCTTTAAAGGATTTTTTTACCATCCGGTCTTCCCCCGAATGGAATGTTAAAATTGCAATTCTTCCACCGCTTTCCATAACTTCCGGCAGTTTTTCTAAGAATGCATCCAGAACTTCAAATTCACTGTTTACATCAATACGCAATGCCTGAAATACTCTGGCACAGGATTTCTTTACCGCATCCTTCTGTTCCTTTTGAGGCAAAAAGCTTAATGCCTGTTCAATAATTTCCCGCAAATCGGTAGTTGTTCTGATTTTCTTTCCTTTACGCTGGAAAGAGATAATCGCCTTTGCTATTTCTCTCGCATAAGGCTCATCAGAATTATCCCGAAACATCCACTCTAATTCTTCTGCATCTGCCTCTTCTAAGCGTTCGGCAGCTGATATTCCTTCATCCGGATTCAGACGTAAATCCAAAGGTCCCTCATTTTTATAGGAAAATCCCCGCTCCGGATTATCTATCTGCATAGAAGATACCCCTAAATCCGCCAAAAGAAAATCAAACTTTCCATGCTCTGCTGCCACCTCGTCAATATAGGCAAAATTTTTCTGAATCACAGTAAGAATCTCTTCTCCAAAGCCCATATCTGCAAGACGTTTTTTTGATTTTACAATTTCAATAGGGTCTACATCTAATGCATACAGATGACCACTTCCCTCTAAACATTTTAGCATCTGGGAACTGTGTCCTCCGTAACCAAAAGTGGCATCCAGCCCCTTTTGCCCCGGCTTTATCTGCAAAAAGCCTAATATTTCCTGTACCATAATTGAAATATGCATTCCTGCCGGAGTCCCACCCTTGCTGATAACTTTTTCTATCGTATCCTTATACTTTTCCGGATTATGCTCTTTATATTTTTCACTAAATTTTCTAGGATGTGTCCCTTTGTAACGGACACGTCTTTTGTGCTGCTGTTCTTCCATTCTTTCTATCACTTTCTCTTTTGATAACTTCTGGTCCGGCAGTCATCTTATGCCAGTGCCTCTGTCATGTCATTTATTATACTACTTATCTCACTTTATATTTTAGTCACATGCGTCCTTAAACTCATTCCAGATTTTTGCATGCAAATCCTCTGCTTCTTTTGAAATATTCATAATAAATTCTCCCTCAGAAGCATCCTCCGGTAATACTAATGCGGAGCGAATACTCTCATCAATATATTCCTCTGCTGCGGAGTTTGTAGAAAAATATCCGATATATTCCGTACATTTTGCAGAAATCTCCGGCTGTAATAAATAATCAATAAAAGCATATGCTGCATCTGCATTTGGTGCTTGGGCCGGAATAAATCCTGCCATAATACCATAGCCTAAACCTTCTTCCGGATATACTACCTGTAAATCTTCCCTTGCATATAACGCACCAAACACCTGGGAAGTATACATAAAGGCAGCTCCGACTTCACCGGAAATTAATAAGTCCTGTGTATTACTGTCTGTAATACTTCTGATGTTATCTGAAAGTTCTTCTAATCTTTCTCCGGCAGCCTGAATCACTGCTAAGTCCTCTGTATTAAAGGATTCGCCCATTGTCTTTAAGGTAATTCCATTAATTACTCTGTAATTTCCAATAATTGCAACATTATCTTCTAATGACGGGTCCCATAAATCTGCATATCCTTTGATTTCAATATCTACCAATGCCGGGTCATACACAATCAAAGGAATCCCTGCACCATATGGAACTGTAAAGGAATCATCTTCATCATAGAACTGCCCCTGAAATACAGGATTAATATTCCCATAATTTTTTAATCTGCTTTTATCTAAATCCTGGGATAAGCCCTCTGCTTCCACCAGCTCTAAAATATAGTCATCTGCAATAATAAAATCATAGGTTCCGCCCTCTGCCTCAGCTAATTTGGCGAACATATCCTCGTCATAATCAAAGTTGGAATAATTGATTTTCACACCGGTTTCTTCTTCAAATCCATCTAAAACCTCCTGTGGAAACATTCCTGCCCAGGTAAAAAGATTTAATTCTGTTCCGGCAAGATTCTTTTCACCGGTAGCAGCGTTTTGCGCAGTATCACCGGCAGCAGCATTATTTTCTGTAGCATTTTCAACACCGCTATCCATTCCTTCTGCCGCTCCATTATCTTTTGAATTACCACAGCCTGCAAATATACTGCTGACCATGCATAAACTGAAACACAATGCTAATAAACTTTTCTTTTTCATCTCTTTTTCCTCTTTCCTGCCTGCCCGATAAAAGATGCAAGCAATATCATAATAATTGTCACCAGAAGTATCATCGTTGCCAATGCATTAATTTCCGGTGTTACACCAGTTTTCATTCTGGTATAAATCATAATCGGCAAGGTATTTACCGTTGCTCCTGTCACAAAAATGCTGATGACAACGTCATCAAAGGATGCTGCAAAAGAAAGCAATGCTCCGGATAAAATTGCAGGAAAAATGGAAGGCAGTATAATATCAAAAAACACCTGCGCTTCCGATGCCCCCAAATCTCTGGCCGCCTCTTCTATCTGTGGCTCCATGCCTGCAAGTCTTGCCCGCACCGTCATAAAAATATATGGCACACAAAAGGTAGTATGTGCTATTACCAGCGTCAACATCCCAAAGGGCAGATTCATAAATGAAAATGCTGCTAAAAATACCATTCCAAGAATAATTTCCGGAATCATCAAAGGCATAAGGGAAATATTGGCAACTGCATCATTGACCTTATTTTTCCATTTCTGCATTCCAATTGCTCCCGTTGTTCCAATTACAATAGCAGACAGACAGCTTAGCACTGCCAGAACAATACTATTTCTTAAAGCCTCTCCCATATCTCCATCCCGAAACAATTCCTCATACCATTTTAGGGAAACACCACCCCAGATAGATGAAAGCTTTGATTCATTAAAGGAATATACTACTGTTAATACAATCGGTATATAGGTGATAATTGTAATAATTGCAAGATATATGTGAGGGAATATTGATTTTCTTCTCATTAGTAAATTCCCTCCAGTTCTCCCGTATGGGCTATTTTGCGATACAAGCTAATAAATAAAGAGGTCAGTATTAATAAAACAACTGAAAGAGCCGCTGCAAAAGGCAGATTTCTTCCTCTTGTCATCTGCTCCTGAATAATATTTCCAATTAATACGATTTTATTTCCTCCCAGAATATCCGCAATAAAAAACAGTCCCATGGATGGAATAAAGGTCAAAATAACTCCAGACAAAAGCCCCGGCAGGGTGTGCGGCAGTGTAATGGTAAAAAATGCCTTTACCGGGCCTGCTCCTAAATCCCTGGCTGCTTCCACTAAAGTCCAATTCATTTTCTCTGCACTTGAATAAACAGATAATATCATAAATGGTACTAAGGCATATATCATCCCCACCACAACAGCCGGATAAGAATACAATAATTTTAAAGGTTTTTCCGTAATATGAAGTCCCATTAATATTTTATCCAGCACACCGTTGCTTCGGAATACAATAATCCATCCATTTAAACGAATCAACGCGCTTGTCCAAAAAGGAATCATCAATAGAATCATCATTCGTTTTTTCCATTTTGCTGACAGCTTCGCCATGAAATATCCATAGGGATAACCAATTAAAATAATCAACAAAGTTGATAATAATGCCAGTTTCATAGAATCCATAAAGGTATTTAAATACAAAGGCTCTAAGATTCTCTTATAATTTTCCAGTGTGAATTCCCACTCAAATCCCCATACCTCTGCTCTGGTCATAAAGCTTAACACCACCATATACACCAGAGGAGCAAAAACAAATAGCAAGGTAAACACATATATTGGAATCAAAAGAAGAAAACTGCTTCCTTTTTGTCTCTTTTTTACCGTAGTAATGGTGCTAGATGCCATTATCTATCACCTCCACTGCATGTTCCTCTTTCCAGCCGATTCGATGTGTGCTTCCTGCTTCCATATCATAATCAATGCCATATCTTGAAGCCGTAATCTGCTGTCCGTCCGAAAGTTCAAATATCATACGAAGCTGACCTCCTGCAAAGCTTTTCTCCTTTACAACTGCTTCTAAACTGCATTCCGTTTCTTTTTCTAACAACACATTCTCACTTCGAATTGCATATGTTTTTCCATCTTTTCGAAAAATATTGGCATTTCCAACAAAATCCGCAACATAGCTTGTTTTCGGATGATAATATATCTCATTCGGTGTTCCAATCTGCTCAAATACCCCATTTCGCATCACTGCAATACGGTCTGACATATTAATTGCTTCTTCCTGGTCATGGGTAATATAAATAAAAGTAATTCCCAGTCTCTGCTGTAAATTCTTTAATTCTGTCTGCATCTGTCTGCGCAATTTTAAATCCAATGCCCCTAAAGGTTCATCTAAAAGCAGCACCTTCGGCTGATTTACCACCGCTCTGGCAATTGCCACCCTCTGTTTTTGTCCACCACTTAATTCCTCCGGCTTTCGCTTTTCAAAGCCTTCTAACTGCACCATTTGTAAGGCTTCTCTCACTTTATGGGCAATCTCTTCCTTCGGAAGCTTTTTTAACTTTAAGCCATAGGCAATATTTTTTTCCACTGTCATATGAGGAAATAGCGCGTAATTCTGAAATACCGTATTAACATTCCTTTTTTCCGGCAAAAGTGCTGTGATATCAGTTCCCTTTAACATTACCTGACCAGAATCCGGTTCCTCTAATCCCGCGATAATACGCAGAGTTGTCGTTTTACCACAGCCGGAAGCACCTAATAAGGTGATAAACTCGCCCTGTGCAATTTCTATATTAATTCCTTTTAAAACCTCTGTTTCTCCAAAGGATTTTTTCAAATCCTTCAGGGTTAAAATTGTCTCGCTCACAAGTTCCTCCTAGTATCCCTATTATCACTGACTACTTTACCATTTTTCACAAAAAAAAGAAACAAGTCTTTCATTATTATTTCATAAAAGACTTATTTCTTTCCTAATTTTTAATTATACAGCCAGTTTTTTATTTTCTTATTGCACATTTAGACTTCATATCCATAATTATTCCACCCAGATACAGGTCCCATCCGCTGCAAGTACACCATCTTTTTCGCCATAAGAGAAAAGCATCTGTCCGTTTTGAGGCTTATATATATCCTCGTTTTCTGCTTCTATTACTTTTATTCCAATTTCTTCCCCTGGTATTTTGACAGTTTCACCCTTCCAGTATTTTGCTAATTCTACCGGTCTATCCTCCCCATTAATCACTACATGAAGGATTCTTCCATCCGAATTTTCCTTGGTATAATGCACCACCCGCTTCTCTTCTTCAAAATGCCAGCGGATATCTTCTTTTTTGCAGGCATCATAGTTTTTACGGATAGAAACTAACTGCTTCATATTATCAATATGAAAATCATATTTTCCATTTTCAATCTCATCCCAAGGCATGCAGCGTCTGCAATCCGGGTCATAGCCTCCCGGCATCTTTATTTCTGTTCCATAATAAATACATGGACTTCCTGTCATGGTAAAAAGAAGCGCCAGCTGCTGATAAAAACGGCCTTCATTTCCGGTACGCATAGAAAGACGCTCTGTATCATGGGAATCCAATAAATTAAATAACACACGATTGGTCTGTTTCATATATAAGCTATAGCACCGATTGATTCCACAGGCAAAATCAAGGCTTGTCCGTTCTTTATCAATATAAAAATCATGAATACTCTGTTCTAAAGGATAATTCATAACGGAGTCATATTCATCTCCCATCAGCCATGTAATGGAATCATGCCAGATTTCTCCTAATAAATAAACCTCCGGATTTACTGCTTTTAATGTTTTACGAAGTTCTTTCAGAAAATAGTGGGACACTTCATTTCCCACATCAAATCGGATTCCATCAATCTTCCATTCCCTTAACCAGAAGCTGCATAGTTCTTTAAAGTATGCTAAAACTTCCGGATTGTTTGTATTAAGCTTTGGCATTTCCCCATGAAATGCGAAGGAATCATAACGTCCATCCCTGGTATCCTTCTTTCTTTTATCAAAAGGAAACTGATGAATAAAAAACCAGTCAAAATACTTCGATTCTCTCCCTTTTTCCATTACATCCTGCCATGGTGCAAATTCTGTTCCACAATGATTAAATACCGCATCCAGCATTATTCGTATGCCCATTCCATGAGCTTCCTCCACCAATGCGATAAATTCTGCCTCATCCCCAAATTCAGGATCAATTTTATAATAGTCTGTTGTATTATATTTATGATTAGAGTTAGAGGCAAAAATTGGTGTTAAATAAATTCCCGTAATTCCAAGCTCTTTCAGATAAGAAAGCTTATTGCGGATTCCCCGCAAATCGCCACCATAAATATCTAAATGCTGTACCTGCTCACATTTCCAAGGCTTTACCCATTTTGAATCATTTGTGGTATCTCCATTACAGAAACGGTCCGGGAAAATCTGATACCAGATGGTATCTGCCACCCAGTCCGGTGTCACATTCATATCTGCCGGATTCATCCATGGAAAAAAGAAACACTGTTCCTTTCTTCCCGGTATCTGCATTCTTTTTTCATCATAACATCCATCCTCAAAGTAATAGACCGTTTCCTCCCCGGCCTGTAATTCAAAATAATATTTACAGCGTTTATATTCCGGTTTTACAACAATAGAAAAACGCTTTCTATCTGCCAGTAAAATGTAATTGGTCATTTCTTCCTTCATTCCGCTCCATTTTTCTGCACCACCCATAATACCCGCTGCAAAGGGATCTCCATAGCACAAAAATACTTTATCTACCTCATATCCTGTTTGTATAGAAATCTCTAATTCCTGTTCATTTAATGCATAACACTCATTCAATGCTGCTCTGTGTAAAACTTTTCCGTATTCCATTCTATAACCATACCCTTTCCGGCAAATCGTAAGCTGCTAAGTTCATTGTTCAAAAATATCATTCCTACGCCTGCCAAACAAAATAGCTTCTCAAAAACTCCCTATCTGTTTTTTTCTTAAACACAGTATAGAAGAATAGGCTTCTTATTTCTTGGTCTATCATGCAAAAACTGGTACAATTCTATCATTTCCGAATTGTACCAGTTTTCAATACTGTTATGTTTCTATATTATATTTAGAAAATTTTACATCTGCCACTTTATATAAAATAACCTTTACCTATTAATAAACTGCCTTTACCCAGACTGTCATCTCTCCCGCATTACGATTGCCCCAGTTGCAATATGGAACAAAGGTAAGTTCTGCAGTTTCAAAGGAAACCGGATTTGTGCCATACAGCACTTTATCATCCCACTCCTTTTCTTTGATTCTTCTGCCTTTCGCCTTTACTGCTACAATTCCCCCTAAGATATCATCTTTTACAATTTCTTGTAAAGGTTCCTTTGTATCAATAAATAAGTTAGACAAATTCTCACCATTATCCTCCTGCTCTAAGCAATATACCAATGGGCCTTTTACAATTGCTGCTTTTCCTGCATCTGCACGAACCTTTGGATTCGCATAAACAATCTGCGCCGGGATTTCAAAGGTTAATACAATGCTCTGATTTTTAAAATTACCTCTTAAGCAGGCATAGCCTTTTTCAATGGTTAATCCCATATCCTCTGCCACAGCTTTTCCATCAATAGAAAAGGTTGGATTCTTTGCGTAGGAAGGAATACGAAGATAAATTTTTCCATTTACCGCTTCCTCCGCCTGAAGCTTCACTTCTACTTTTCCTCTCCATGGGAATTCTGTCTTCATCTCTACCTGTAACGCTTTACCATTCATTGTCGTTTCAAAGCGGCAGCCTGCAAAAAGATTTATCCATAAAGCATCTGCTTCGGTAAAACAGATATATTCCCCTAAAGAAGCCAAAGTTCTTGCAATATTTGGCGGGCAGCAGGCACAGCCAAACCATTTCTGACGCACCGGCTTCACATGATTCATGGAGGTTGCCGGTATACAGTTTGCAGGCCATACCTCCAACGGATTTACATAGAAAAAGCTTTTTCCATCCATAGCAATTCCGGCAAGAACAGTGTTCATCAGTGCCACTTCCATCGTATCTATATAAGAGGCATCTCCTGTAATCTGTGCCATGCGTCTGCAGAAAAGAGCAAGACCAATAGAGGCACAGCTTTCTGCATAATTTGTATCATTCGGCAAATCATAATCCGTTGTAAAACGCTCCAACACGCCGGAACTTCCGATACCGCCTGTAAGATACATTCGTTTTGAAATAATATTCTGATATAAATTATCACAGGCTCTTAACAGGGTTTCATCCTGATATGCAAAAGCCAAATCAGCCATGGCACAATAAAGATAGGTCGCCCGCACCGCATGACCTTCCGCAGTATCCTGCTCTCTTACCGGCTTATGAGCCTGACCATAAGGGGTATGATATGGATTAGGGTCGTGCCATACATCTACAAACCATTCCTTACTGCTTTCCTCAAACAAATAATTTGGCTCTGTTCCACGACGTTCCACAAAATCCTTTGCCATATCGAGATACTTCTGTTCTCCTGTTACCTCATACATTTTTACAAGAGCCAGCTCAATTTCCTCGTGTCCCGGAACTGCATTGCTATAACGCTCCGTATGGAATACTTCGCAAATTAAATCTGCATTCTTTTTCATAATATTTAAAAACTTATCTTTTCCCGTTACTTTATAATAAGCAACTGCCGCTTCCATCATATGTCCGGCGGTGTAAAGCTCGTGTCCTTCTTTTAGGTTACAGAACTGCTTTCCCGGCTCTAAAATCGTAAAATAGGTATCTAAATATCCGTTCTCTTCCTGCGCCTGCCCGATTAAATCAATTGCCTCGTCTGCTAACTGCTCTAACACATCATTCTTTTCATAGGAAAGGGAATAGGCAACTGCTTCTAGCCATTTTGCCAGATCGGTATCCTGAAATACCCAGCCTTTAAATTCACCTTTCTTTAAGCCTGCCGCAATCTGAAAATTTGAGATACAGTGGCTTGGCTCTGCATCCTCCACTTCATCGTTTAATGCCTTCCACTGATAAGGAATAATTTCCTTTGTAACAAGTCCCGTATATTTTCCCCAGAATGCATCATTGACTCTGATGTTATTTAAGTTGATTGTCTGTAATTTTTCTTTTCGCATGGTCTTACTCCTATATTTCCCTAATTTCTATGTAAAATTATTATATACGCTCTTTCTGTAAAGAAAAATGGACATTGCTGTTTGTTTCATGTATAATTAGGCAAAATAGTCGCAAAAAATGCGTACATTTGTTATCGCCACACTCCTATAACACAGCTTATATCCACATATAAAGGAAGAAATTATCCATGAAAGATATCACTACCGGAAATAGCGTTTCCTCAACCAAAAAAATAGCAAATCACTCACCATACAAACAGCATACTACCTTTTTATCTGTCACAGACAGACATCAGATTAGCACCTGCAACCGCAACTACAGCAAAGAAGGCATCTACCACCCTGACCGTATTTTAGCTGAATATGATTTATTATATTTATTACAGGGAAACTGGGATATCTGGGAAGATGATATTTGTTACCACTTAAAAGAACATCAGGTACTTTTATTAGAACCGGGAAAACACCATTACAGTCTTGAGAAATGCAGCCCAGAAATGAAGAATCTGTATATTCATTTTATCCCTCTGACTAAGGATGGAGAAAATAATACTGACAATTTATGTATAAATAAGCTGACCGACTGTAAAAATCATCATCAAATCTTACATCTTTTCGAAGAAATTATCGAAACCTACTGGTCCGATTTATCCAACAGCAAGGAATTACGTCTGGGGGCCCAGCTGGATTTACTTTTTGCAGAATTAGCTGACATTCGAAGCGAGCAGCAAAAAACGGCAGATATTCTCATTACTGAGATTATCCACCGTTTCTATTGTTCTCCTGACCGTTTCTTTTCCCCGGAAGAGTTAGCAAGGGATTATCAGGTCAGTCTCCGCACTATGAGCAGCCGCTTCAAAAAAGCCACCGGACAATCCATTCACCAGTATCAGTTAAAGTTAAAACTTGACATGGCATATGACCTGCTTCCTTTAAATCCCGGGCGGGGCTTAAGGGATATTGCTTTAAGTTTTGGCTTTTATGATGAATTTCAATTTTCAAAACTTTTTAAGAGAGAATTTGGCATCTCACCTTCAAAAAGACGTGATAATTATCGTCCCTGATTTTTGTCACTCTCTTTTGTCTGCACTTTTAAATACAAAAAGATGCTAATAATTTATGGCTCTACCAATATTTTCCGGCAGTAATCGAGAACTTCCTCGATTGCTTCCGTATTACCGCTGTAATAAACCTTCGTATCTTCCTTTTCCATGCGAACAAGTCCCGCCTTTAACAGTGCTCCCATATGATGGGAAATCGTAGCAGTTGTCAGATTTAACTGTTTGGCAAGCTCACTTCCATAGGCTTTCTTATCTTTAATATAAGAAAGAATCTCAAATTTACTGCTGTCACTTAAAATTTTTAATACCTTCGTGATATTTTCTGTCTGAAACTCGCTATCCTTCGGCTTTAAGTTCAATTCAAAATCATCATCAAATAAAATTCCAACAAAGAAGTTATAAGGTTCTTTCACTCCCTCTTCATCATCTGCCTCAGCAAATACAGCCAAATAATTCAACTGGACAATACTTGGACACATTCTTGTTCCATAAGGGTTTTCATCCAGCTTTAATCCGACATGCTCCCCCATATATTCTAAAATAGAGGTGTCCTTTAATTTCTCCTGCCAATAAGAAGCAAAGCTTTCTCCTAATGCATCCAGCTGCGTCTGAAAACGCTTTAATACTTCTAAAGACAGTTCTAATAATTCAAAGACTTTTTCCTGATGATATTTCGGCTTTAGATAAATCTGCTGAAGCTTCCATTTAACTTCATCCTCTATGTCCATATCGGTAAGATAACGGATAATCTCCATCGGCTCTTTCAGCTCATACATCTCCGAATTCACCTCTATCAGCGTTTTGTAATTAATCAGCCGTTCACCGAACTCCTTGTTAAAGGTATCCTCATCCATAGCGGCTAAAGCGTTCTTTAACAATTCCAGAGTAGGATATTTTTTGCTGGTAACATCCTCCCAGAGAATCGCCATCTCACCTGCATTGTGTCCTTCTTCCCTGTCTGTTCCGAAATAATATTTCAGTTCCTCCTGTTTATCCTTAAGCTGCTCTCCCATGGCATCCTCTATCTGAACCAGCAGAGCAAATTTCTGCTCTGCCTTTTCTAAAGACACACGATATTTTTTCTGCAGCGACTTTTTCAGTTCTTCATAAGGCTCTTTTGTCCCCATATGAATCAATAGATTCATCGCCTCTCTTAAATAGTCTATCTGACTGATAAAACTCTGATTACTCACATATGCCTCCTATTTATTCCATCCTACTCAAATCTTACTTTTCTTACTGCAATATATACAAAGATTATACCACATAATGCTGCACTTACGATAAGAATTTGTCCAACCGTAAATTTTAATGCTAAGGCACTAACAAGGAAGGATGCCACCGGTGTTGCCGCAGATGAACCTGCATTGAAAATAGAACCGACTCTGGCAAGATATTCCTGTTTTACCACCTTCATAAACTGTACATTTAAAACAGACATAAGTAAATTTGCAGAAATCCCTAATACAGCTGTTGCTAAAATTGTTATCACATAAATTGCAACAATAGAACCCTGTAAAAATTTGCCAAGTGTAAGCAGGGCAAAGGATGCTCCGATACCAATACCACTTCCCACTAAGATACCTCTGACAGAAAACTTTTTGCTGATATATGGGAAAAATAAAGAACCGATTCCCATGAAAGCAAGCATTGAAATACCAAATACACTTAAAAATTCTGCATTCTGTCCTAAAACATCGCAGATAATCGGACTCTGCAGTGCATTAAATGGAACGATTACTGCATTCACGATTACTGCCATCAGGCAGAAGTTACGAATTACTTCTTCGTTTTTCAAATAAACAATACCTTCTTTTAATAAAGTTACATATCCTTTTGCATCTACTTCTCCTCTCTGCAGGTGCTCCTCTTTTATCTTTAAGAAGGATAATACAAGGGCAGAACCCACAAAGGTTGCCGCATCGATTAAAATTGCAGTTCCAATTCCCAATGCACCAATAATAATACCGGCTGCTGCTACACCAATTAATTCCACAACAGTTGAAGCAATGGAACTTAAGGATGTACCAAATTCATACTGCTCTTCTTTTAAAACCATAGGAAACACACACATTCCTGCCGGCATACGAAATGCTTCTACAGTCGAAATAATCAGTGTAAACAAAACCAATATCAATGGTGTTACATTCTCTGTCATATATAATACTGCAAGAGCTGCCACAATCATTCCTCTTATCACATCTGTTACTACCATTAAACGCTTTTTGTTCATCCCCTCTACCAGAGCTCCTGTAAAGGGTTGTACGATAATGCTTGGCAGTTGGTTCAATGCAAATAAAATTGCTGACCAGGCTGCACTTCCTGTTACCCGATACACTAACCAGGTAAAAGCTAATTCATCCACCGAATCTCCAAATCTGCTAATTACGTTGGCAAATAATAATTTTAAATATTCTTTCTGTTTCAATAAATCTTTATATCCGACCTGTTTTTCTTCCTTTACCGCAATGTTGTTCTCTACTGTATTTGCTGCACTGCTCATTTTAAAATCCTCCTTAAAATCTTTCTTTTTATAAATTATCTTCACTCTTTTATGGCCATCAACTCATGTGTTAGATGTTTATCTAACTTATGAATTAAATATAATCTAATATTAGATGAATGTCAAGTATTATTTTTAGATTTTCTTCTAAATAACATTTTATGTACATCTAATATCTAATCCCTATTGCCAGATATCCTTTATACGAAGTGTTTGTATTCAAAAAATCCAGTCTTTTTCTACAAAACATTACTATTTTTACCACAGATAAAAAACGGCTTCTAACAATTAGATTTTTGTCTAACTGTCAGAAACCGTTTTTAGATTATCTAACTTCTTGTTTAAATTTTATAAGCTTCCTACTCTTTCCAGCGCAGCTATTAATCAATTCTTTTACTAATTTTCTGCAACCTTTAATAATTCTTCTGACTTTTCTGCAATCATATGCAGATTCTTCATGTTCTCTTCCTCTGCTTCTAAGGTCTCGTTTGCATGGGCAGATACTTCCTCTGAAATCGCAGAAATGGTCTGAACAGAATCTGCAATTTCCTGATTTGCTTCTTTAAGTTCTACAACACTTTCTGTCATTTTTATTACATTGTCACGAATCACATAAGTATTGGATTCAATTTCGTTAAAGCTTCTGGCTGTATTCTCCGTAGATTCCTTTTCCTCATTAATTCCTTCAATCATATCACGGATAACAGCAACAACGTCACGAATAGCATTGGAAACATTGTCAATCAAGGCTGTAATATTAACCGTAGCTTCCTTCGTCTGATTCGCCATGCCGGAAATCTCGGATGCTACTACTGCAAAACCTTTTCCTGCATCTCCGGCTCTTGCTGCTTCAATACTTGCATTTAAAGCAAGTAAACTTGTCTGGGATGTAATACCGCTGATTACTTCCACAATAGAGTTCATTTCCACTATGTATTTATCTAAGGTCTCTAACTGGGCAGCCACATCCGCACCATTTTTTACAGATGCATCTACTTCCTGCACCAGTCTTTCCACATCCTTATTTCCTGCATCTAACACTTCTAAGGTAAGAGCCATGCGCTCATTAATCTCGTTTGCAGCATCACTAACCATTGCAATCTTCTGCTGAATCGCCTCAGTCTGTGTTAACTGATTCTGTACTGCGTTTGCCGTATCTGCAACACCGGTAGACACATCTCCCATAGCATCCTTTGTGGCAACAGAGGTTCTCTGCAGTTCCTTCACATGTTCATGAATTTCCGTGATACCGCTTTGCATCTTCTCTGAAATATCGGATACATTATGCAGCAGTTGTTCTGTCTGCTCCTGGGCATCTTTAATATTATCAAGACGCATTCTGTCATTTCGGTTAATTGTTTTAGAGGTATAAAATGAGTAAACGGCAGTTAATCCAATTACCGTAAGCTGCATAAAACCCTCTTCTATACTTTTAAATCCCAAGCCTCCTGTGAGCATTCCGCCAATTACAACCACTAAATTTTCCAAAACAGCACCCACATTTACTCTCAATGAATATGCCGTATCATGATATACAGAAATTGCAAGAATCATAGGCAGAACATATACAAAGGTCATATTGTTCTTTGCTGTAAAAAGAATACATGTATATAACAGCGCAAAACCGTAGGACACACTATGTTTAATCATTATGGATTCTTTATTTTTTTTCCAGAAAAAAAGTTCACCAATTACCGGCACCATTGCAAAAAAAACAATTACTAATGAATAGCCTATGGTGCGATTCCCCTGTAAAGCCTTTACCAAATATGCGATTGATATTATTACCGCCTCAATCCAATGGCACGTCATCGCGGTTCGATTATTATTTGCCATTTCAGAATATCCATACTTCTCCATAACGGCCTCCTTCTATTGTTAATATTATACCTATATAAAAAATAACATTTTTTATCATTTTTTACAAGTGTTTCCCCGTCCTTTAGTACTATTTCCGGTATCCATTCGTTCTTTCCTATAGAAGAACAAAGAATCTCGCTCGCGAGATTCTCGCGCTAACGCGCAGTCATGCAGTGACACTTTCCACTTGCGCGTTATGCGCATCCCGCGGAACGTTTTTACTTTATAGGAGGAACTTTCGCGATTTAGCGTAACAGGGTCTTTCCTATAAAGTAAAAATACGCATCCTGTCAGATAACCGACAAGATGCGCACTTCTATTTCAAGAAAATCAGCTTCTTATGCTTCAATTCCAAGTACTTTATAATCCTGTTCCTCAATAGTTTTTGTCAGAACTTCATCTGAAATCTCTGCGTTTAAAGTAAGTACTGCAGTTCCGTTCTCATGGCTTACAACTGCTTCTGACACCTCTGGAAGCGCCTCTAAGCATTTCTTTACTCTTGCTTCACAGTGTCCACACATCATTCCTTCGATTTTCATTGTCTTTGTCATGTTTGTATTCTCCTTTTTCTCTTCTTTATTATCTAAGGTTTCTGAAACATTTATCGTTCCAACCGCCTTTGATGTTCTCCTTTTATCGTGCTTTGCATCGTATAACTTAAGTAAATTCAGTCGTAAAGCATTTGTCACTACACAAAAGCTGGATAAACTCATTGCCGCCGCCCCAAACATTGGGTTTAACTGCAAGCCAAACAAAGGAATCCATACTCCCGCCGCCAAAGGTATCCCAATTATATTGTAGAAAAATGCCCAGAACAAATTCTGATGAATATTTCTTAAAGTTGCCCTGCTTAAACGTATGGCCGCAGGAACGTCACTAAGTCTGCTCTTCATCAAAACAATATCTGCCGCATCAATGGCAATATCCGTTCCTGCACCGATGGCAATACCAATATCTGCTCTTGTAAGTGCCGGAGCATCATTGATGCCATCCCCAACCATCGCAACCTTGCCTTTTTCTTTTAATTTACGGATAACAGCTTCCTTTCCATCCGGTAAAACTCCGGCAATTACCTCGTCAACACCAGCTTCGGCACCAATTGCCTTTGCAGTTCTCTCATTGTCACCTGTTAACATTACAACATGAATTCCCATATTCTGAAGTTCACGCACTGCCTGGGGGCTGTCCTCTTTTATGCTATCTGCTACAGCAATCATTCCAAGGAACTGCTTTTCTTTTACAAAAAATAATGGGGTTTTTCCTTCATTTGCAAGCTGGTTTGCTTTTTCTGATATTTCCTTTGCTATGGTAATCTGGCCGCCAATAAACTTCTGACTTCCACCAAATAATTTTTCTCCATCTAATACAGCCGATAAACCATTTCCCGGCAGGGCTGTAAATTCCGAAACCTCTCGTAATACCAGCTGCGCATCTTCTGCTTTCTTTATTACCGCCTTTGCCAATGGATGCTCACTTTTTTGCTCTAACGCATAAGCAAAGCTTAAAAGTTCCTGTTCCAAAATACCCCCGGCAGGTATTATATCTGTTACCCGTGGTTCTCCGGTTGTAATGGTTCCTGTTTTATCCAGTGCAATTACCTGCACTTTTCCGGCTTCTTCTAAGGATACGGCTGTTTTAAACATAATTCCATGCTTTGCACCCATTCCACTGCCAACCATAATTGCCACCGGCGTTGCCAGCCCCAAAGCACAAGGACAGCTGATTACCAATACAGAAATTCCTCTTGCTAATGCAAAACCAATGCTCTGTCCCGCAAACAGCCATACAAAGGTGGTAATTACAGCAATTGTGATAACTGCAGGAACAAACACTCCGGAGACTTTATCTGCAGTCTTTGCAATCGGCGCTTTTGTTGCTGCCGCATCACTGACCATCTGTATAATCTGGGATAACGTAGTATCCTCACCGACTCTTGTTGCTTCACAACGGATATAACCGGACTGATTCATCGTTGCCGCAGAAACCATGTCTCCCTCCGTTTTATCTACAGGGATACTCTCTCCGGTTAATGCCGCTTCATTTACCGCACTGCTTCCTTCGATAATTCGTCCATCCACCGGAATATTTTCTCCCGGTCTTACAACAAAAATATCTCCTTTTTTTACCTGTTCAATAGAAACTTCCTTCTCCACACCATCTGCTAAAATAACCGCTGTTTTTGGTGCAAGCTTCATCAGACTTTTTAATGCATCGGTTGTCTTTCCTTTTGAGCGGGCCTCTAACATTTTTCCAACAGTGATTAATGTCAGAATCATTGCCGCAGATTCAAAATAGAATTCATGCATATATGCCATTACCGCTTCCATATTCCCATTTGCCTGTGCATTTGTCATTGCAAATAATGCATAAGTGCTGTATACAAAAGATGCCCCGGAACCTAATGCCACTAATGTATCCATATTCGGTGCACCATGCAGCAGACTTTTAAAGCCGCTGATAAAGAACTTCTGGTTAATCACCATTACATTTACCGTCAACAGTAATTGCAGTAAACCTAATGCCACGGGATTCTTCCCAAAAAAGTCCGGCACAGGCCAGTCCCACATCATATGTCCCATGGAAAAATACATCAATACTATTAAAAATCCAAGGGAGGATAATAATCTTCTTTTTAAAACCGGAGTTTCCTTATCCTTTAACATATCCTCCGCCGCCGAAAAAGCTTCCTGCATATTTTTTCCTGCCGCATCTGCATTTCCGCTGCCCTTTAAGGCGGCACCATAGCCTGCTGCCTCTACTGCAGCTATAATTTCTGCCGCATCTGCATTTCCTTCCACACCCATAGAGTTTGTCAAAAGGCTGACAGAGCAGGATTTTACACCGGAAACCTTAGAAACTGCCTTTTCTACTCTTGCACTACAGGCAGCACAGCTCATTCCTGTTACGTTATATTGTTCCATTATCGTGTCCTTTCTTATTGTTTCATTCCAGCAGATACGCAAAATCTTGCGTATTACTTTTCATTATAATTTATCATTTACTTGTCAAAGCAATCACAAACTACTTCATCAGCTTCTGTAAGGTATTTACCAGTTCATCAATCGTTTCTTCTTTTCCATCCTTGATATCCTGCGCCACACAGGTTCTGATATGATTTGCCAAAAGTTCTTTTGTGAATCCATTGAGTGCTGCACTTGCTGCTGCCACCTGTACCAATATATCTGTGCAGTAGGCATCCTTTTCCACCATTCCCCGGATTCCGCGAATCTGACCCTCTAAGCGGTTCAAACGATGGATTAAGCTTTTATATTCTTCTTCGGAACGCTCCTTTGTTTTGTGACAACAGCAGCAATCGGCTTCGTCGCTTTTTGGAATGGAGTTCGTCCTTTCTTTCCTGTGGTCTGTATCCTGTATAGATTCTATTTCTCTGCTGCTTTCAGCAGACTTCATCGTCTCTGTTTCTTTCTTTTTCATGGCTTTTGTCTTTTCTTTCCTTCTTCAAATCCTTAACTAACTCAACGTCAATTATATTTACGAATTTACTCTGTCTGCATTATATACCCCCAAGGGGTATATTGCAAGGTGTGTTATTGATAAAATTTATAAAAAAATGATAAAGTACATTCCTGACCAAGCCACAACTCAAAAACCCTCTATGAGAGAATATTCCTGCTCATAGAGGGCTTGTCATAGAAGGTTTGTTTCTATTGCTATTTTTACTTTTTATATAATCTCACATTATTATTTTTCTGAAATATCTATCAGAACCTCCCACTTTCCGTCACGCTTACCATTTAAACGTCTGATATATCCTTTTTCCCTTAATTCCCCCATCTCACGTTTAATTGTACGCAGGGATTTACCTATCTGCTCAGATAATTCAACCTGTGTAATCATTGGATTATTAATAATTCTATTTAATATAGCCAACTCATCCAATGTAATTTTCAAAGTGCCATTCAAAGTGCCATTTTGGCACTTTAAAATCTCAGACATGGCACTTTGAAATTCTTTTTCTTCAACTTTTGGCAAATAATCTACATGCATATATCGATTTTTCAGTTCGAACTTTGTTCCCATCAATAAATTATTAAAAAATATTTCCAAATACTTTGTTGTAGCATGAACTCCATTTTTCAAATCATTATAATTAGCTCTAACCAAAGCATTTCTAAAATACCATGAATGATTTTCAAATGCATCATTATTTACTTCAAAGCCAAAGGTTTTCATATACTTAATCATAAAAACAGCTGTTGCTCTTGTATTCCCCTCACAAAAAGGATGAATCTGCCAAATATCGGATGCAAATTTCGCAAGATGTTTTACCGATTCAGCTACCGTCAATCCCTCATAGGAGAACTCTTTTTCTGTATTGAAATCATAATCCAGAGTTTCTTTGATACTGTTCCATGACGCATAAATCACAGTATCCCCTTTCAATACCCATTCTTTCTTCGTAATGTTGTAGGTTCTAATCTGCCCTGCATGGTCAAATACACCTTCAAATAAACGGCGATGGATTGTTATCCATTCTATCGGTGAAAACTGAAAGGTTTTTTCTCCAAGAAGCTTTGCTATCCTTGCAGATACTATATCTGCTTCTTTAGTTCCATCCTCTACTTCCGTGCGGTCACTTCGCTCCTCATAGTAACTTTGGATTCTTTTCTGGGCTTCATCAATATTAATTTTACCTTCAATATGTTCCTTCGCTGTATCTAATAAATATGCAGAAGTTTTCAAACCATCTACAGCCTGTAAACCAATCGCCGTCTGCCATGCTTCACTTTTTTCGATTTGCTCTGGCTCACCCTGTCTTATATATTCTTCCAGTTCAAACTGCCATTTTTCTCCTGCCGACATTCCTATACACCCTTTCAAAATATTAATTTTCCGTACACCATTGTTTATATTCATCCAGTCTTTGTATATATTTATCGAACTCCGGAACCGTAAAATCTAATTCTTTATATCTTACCGGATATATAATTCCTTTGCTAATTAGCTGTGCTCTTGTTGTTGATACAGAATTCACATTTTTATGAAGATTTTTAGCAACTGTAGAAATGGTACAAGGAAGTTCTCCACATTTCACCATTGCAAATATAAATTTCTTGTCACTCTCCGCACATCTTTCATATCTTACTTTAAAAAAGCCGGTATCTAATAAATCGAGAAATTCTTCTACATTATCTTTAATATGATAATCTTGAATTACTTTATCATCTGTGTTTTTATAAACAGTTTGGCACATTTGCTGTATAAAAAATGGATATCCCTTCGTTAAACCAATAATTTCTTTTATAGCTTCTTCTGTATATGTTACTCCAAATTTTTTTACAGGCTCTTCTATGGCTTTCCGTGACTGTTCACAGGATAACGAATCGATTTGCTTATACATAAATAATCTTTCCGAATAGGACTTTTCTTCGGACAGCATTTTGTATATCTTTGGTAATCCCGCACCGATAATCATTACCGGATAGCCTAATTGATTGGTACGATGCAAAGCGGCAATTAAAGAGCCCAACTCATTTTGTTTCATATACTGAATTTCGTCAATAAAAAAGCATATTGGCGTTTCTGTTTTATACGCGGTTTCTCCGATTGTTACAAATACCTCTGTCAAACTCTGTGTCAGGCTATTAGATGTATATAGCTCTTTTTCCTGCAAAGACAAGGAAAAGGTATTATCATTTGTATCAAAAGAAATAATTAAGGATTTGATTGCATCTAATGGTTTTTGTATTAAGTGTTTAAATTTTTCTTTTGTACTTACTTTTCTTAAAAAAGCCTGGGAGCAGCTTGCAATTTGTGAAATAAAGTCGTTTCTTTCTTCCACTTCAATATGCCTGCAAAATATATCTTTCTCTTCTGCGACACTTTGTAGTTTATTGATAAGAACCGTCTTTCCCACGCCTCTTAAACCACTAAAAACAACTGACGGTGTTGGAATATTCATAGTCAACGCATCAAACATTTGCTCTATATTCTGTATATCTTCATCGCGTCCTGCTAAATAAGTCGGCATTAAACCTGCTCCGGGTCTGTATGGATTTGCTTTAAACATATAGCCACCTCCAACTATATTATTCCACAGCATTACGTTATCGTCAACAAATTCCCGCCACTCTCCGCAAAAAAAATCCTATAAGTTATCGCATATTTAAGCCAGATAGGTACTTCTTCATCCCTTTTATTACCTTCTTATCGGTATAGCTTACACCACTTCCCCCAAATATTCTCTGCTCAAAAAATTCTTTTGTTTCATCTTCTCATCTAATTTTTTACGATTTAATAGCACTCCGGTCTTCTGTCGCGAAACAGTCCCCATGACAAGCGGTCTTTTTCCATTTCCGTCAAATCAAACTCTGCTGTAATAACAATCTCTTCGTCACGTCCTGCCTGAACAAGCAGTTCTCCTGTGTTATCAGTGATAAAAGATGAACCATAAAAAGTCAGATCCGACTGCTGATTACCATTTTCCTCACAAGGAGTCACTTCTTCTGTTCCAATTCTGTTTGCAGCCACAACCGGCATCAGATTACAGGCTGCATGTCCCTGCATACAGCGTCTCCAATGTGGCATACTGTCACATTCTAATATCGGCTCACTTCCGATTGCTGTTGGATAAAATAAAATCTCAGCTCCTCTTGTTGCCATGCCTCTTGCAGTCTCCGGGAACCACTGATCCCAGCAGATACCTACTCCAATTTTTGCATAGGCAGTTTCAAATACTTTAAATCCTGTATCTCCCGGTGTGAAATAAAATTTTTCCTGATAATAATGGTCGTCCGGAATATGGGTTTTCCGGTAAATTCCCAAATTTGTTCCGTCTGCATCTATAATGGCAACTGTATTAAACAAACGGTTTACATCTCTTTCATAAAAGCTGACAGGAATTACTACTGAAAGTTCCTTTGCCAGCTTCTGGAAATGAAGTACTGCATCATTTTCAGAAACACTTTTTGCAAAGGAATAATATTCATAGCGTCTTTCCTGACAGAAATACTGACGTTCAAATAACTCCGGAAGTAAAATAATCTGCGCTCCCTTTTCTGCTGCCTCACGCACCATTTTGTCGGCTTTTTCAATGTTTTCTTCTACGTTACAGCTGCACTTCATCTGCACCGCCGCTACGGTTACTTTTCTGTTTTCGCTCATAATACTCCTCTTAATTCTATCGTTTTATCTGGCAGAAATACGAAGCTTTTACCATCTATTCTCACACAATAATTCTCATACTCCGCTGTCTGCCTGTTCTCATGCAAAACTTCTCATGCTCTGTTGTCTAATTTTACCCTGAAATTCGCATTTTCTCTTATACGTTTACTTTCTCTTAGGAATCTGCTGTGTAATGCAGTGAATATTTCCACCGCCAATAATAATTTCCCTTGCAGCAATCGGAACAATTTTACGCTCCGGAAAAGCATTCTGTAAAACTTCCACTGCCTTACTGTCATGCTCATCATCAAACTGTGGCACTAATATTACCTGATTTCCAATGTAAAAATTCACATAGCTTGCCGCAAGACGTTCACCAAGCTCTCTTTGGTCTTCGCCCTCTTCAAACACATAACCCTCTAAATCCTCTTCCTTAATGCATACCGGATTCTTTGGAATCAAAAGCTTATGCACCTTAAAATGTCTTCCTTTTGCATCTGTTTCCTGCTCTAAAGTCTCTAAGCAGGATGCTGACAATTCATACTGCGGGTCATTTTTATCGTCTGTCCAGGCTAAAACCACCTCTCCCGGTTTAACAAAGGCACAGACATTATCTACGTGCTCATTTGTTTCATCCTGATAGATGCCGCGTTTTAACCAGATTACTTTTTCTGCTCCCAGATATTCCTTTAATTTTTCTTCTATCTGCTCTTTCGAAAATGCCGGGTTTCTTCCTTCACTTAAAAGACAGGCTTCTGTTACAATTACAGTGCCCTCCCCATCCGAATGAATGGAACCGCCTTCTAATACAAAAGGTGCCGCCTCATAATAATCGTATCCCATCTGATTGCAGAACTCTGCCGCCACTTTATCATCCTTTTCCCAGTTCTGATAAAGTCCGTCAAAGGTGCCGCCCCAGGCATTAAAGCTCCAGTTAATTCCACGAACTTCTTTTCCATTTGTCACAAAGGTCGGTCCTACATCTCTTGCCCATGCATCATCTGTTTCGATATTTAAAAGGATGACCTTCTCTGAGAGCAGTTCCCTAGCAGAGACTTTCGTCTCCTCATCCACTAACATATACACTTTTTCATACTCCACAAGGGTATTGGCAAGCTCTGCAAATACCTTCCTTGCCGCCTTTGCCTCATAAGGCCAGGAACCCGGTCGCTTTGGCCAGATAAAAATACAGCCATCCTGGGGTTCAAATTCCCCCGGCATATAAAAGCCGTCTTCACGAGGTGTTCTGTTATCTATTTTCATAAATTTAGTGCCTTTCTTTCCTAACGTCACCTGTTATACTCACTCAAAATAAAATTTCATTTCTTATAAAACAGGATTTTCCTTATAAGATGATAGTTATCTATGATAAACGATTTTTAAAATCCTCATAGCTAAAATGTCTTATTACTTTACATTCCCCATTTTTATCCATCACTGCAATATCCGGCAATGGAATTCCATTAAAGGTATTGTTTTTTACCATAGAATAAATTGCCATATCCTCAAAATAGAGTCTGTCTCCGATTTTAAGTTCCTTATCAAAGGAATAATCTCCAATGATATCCCCGGCAAGACAGGTAAAGGAGGATAAACGATAAGTAAATTCCTTTTCCTCTGCTTCCCCAGAGTCTTTCAAAGGCGGACGGTACGGCATTTCTAACACATCCGGCATATGGCAGGCTGCAGAAGCATCCAGAATCAATGTTTTTATTTCATTGTCTACTATATCTAAAACCGTGGTTGCAAGATATCCTGCATTTAATGCCACCGCTTCTCCCGGTTCTAAATAGATTTCCAAATCATATTTTTCCTTCATACGAAGAATACATTTTTTCAGGCGCTCGATATCATAATCTGCTCTTGTGATATGATGTCCGCCACCAAAATTCAACCATTTCATCTGATACAGATATTTTCCGAACTTTTTCTCCACTGCATCTAACGTAGTTTCTAAATCGTCAGAATTCTGTTCACAAAGCGTATGAAAATGAAGTCCCTCAATATATGGGAGTAAATCTTCTCTAAAATTCTTAATTGTCACACCGAGTCTGGAACCCGGTGCACATGGATCATAAATTGCATGCTCCCCCTGGGTAGAGCATTCCGGGTTAATTCGAATCCCAAGACTTACCCCCTTACAGCAATCCTTATACTTTTCCAGCTGGGAAAAGGAGTTAAATACGATATGGTCACAGATTTTTACCAGTTCTTCCATATCCTCTTCCTTATAAGCCGGAGAAAATACGTGATTTTCCTTTTTCATTTCTTCATAGCCAAGACGCGCCTCATAGATTCCGCTGGCGGTAGTTCCGCTAATATAAGAACCAATTAACGGATATTCATAAAAGCCGGAAAAGCATTTCTGTGCCAGTAAAATCTTACATCCGGTTTCCTCTTCTACGCTTTTTAGTATTTCCAGATTTTTTATCAATTTACCCTCGTCAATCACATAACAAGGAGTTTTTAACTCATCCAGTTTCATATTCTGTCTCCATATTTACAGAAAATGTTACTGTGAAAATACCACAGTAACATTTTGATTTTTCTTTTATCGTCTACTATTTTTTTAGATATTCCAAAAGCTCATAAACTCTTTCTTTTGTCATTTCCGCTGCTTTTTGTGCTTCAATCATCGGCTGTATACTGCCGCCCTCACAGCCTTCCGCAGCTTCCTTTACAGCAGTCTCTTTTTCTGCAATCCACGCACGTTCTTCAATGGTCAGTGCATCCATTGCATCCTCATCCAATTCGGACTGCAAAATACGCCAGATAATATTTAACGTATCATCCCATACCAGATACATCTCATTGGAAATCTCCGTCATATCTAACTGTGTCTGCGCATTTTGCAGCTTTTTCTCCAGTTCGGCAACGGCTTCTTCCGCCATTTCAATTGTTCGCGTCGCATCTTCTAATGCACTTAATATCTCATTGCTGGAAAATCCTTCTTCCATTGTTACGTTGTAAAGACCATAAAATGGTAATTCTGCACCTGAAACAGCATCTTCATTATAACAGTTTACCCAGCTGGTATATCCCTCCGGCAAATCTGCAATTTTCGTCCCCGGAAGATACATATACAATTCTTCTGCGCCATCTAAGCCATACGCAGTTGTATAATAGTAACAAAAACCATCTTTTATCTCTTCCGCAACTTCATTGGCATAGGCAATAGAGCTTATTTCAAAAGAATAAGTGGTGTCATTTACTTTTTTCGGTTCGGTAAAAGTTCCTGAAAAATCACTATAATAAATGGTACCATTTGGATAGCCTTCTCCCGTTGAACCTAAGTCACTATCCTGATAATGTCCGTCAAAACTTCCATCTTCGTGAATGTAAACTACTGTATACCAGCCTCCGGCACCACTGCTGAAATAAAATTCTCTATTTGCTGCATCTGCAAAAGAAAATCCATCGGAAACATTACTTTCCTGCACAGTATTTTCTATTTCGGACTGTATTTCTGTCTGACCTGCATCTTCTATGCCTGTTTCTGTAACCGTACTTATTTCCGTCTGTGACATATTCTCTTCCACAGTTTCGGCATCCTTTGTCATATCACTTTCTGCACCATCTTCTGCTGTTGTTTCATCGGAATCTTTCATACCAGCGTTTGCTTCATCCTGTGATATCTCACTTTCCGTCTGTTCTGTCGTCTTCTGTGTATCCGCATTCCCACATCCAACAAATATACTGCCCAGTAACAACATCGTTGCACATAAAATTATCTTTTTCATCTCTCATTCCCCATTACTTTCCCTAACTGCATTTTTACCTTATGTCATATGGTAATGAAAATCTGTCCGGTTTTTCCGAAAATCTTTTATTCGACGATTACAGGATTCTCTTCTACTACCCATGGAAGTCCCCATTTGTTTAATGCTTCCATGAATGGGTCCGGATCAAACTCTTCTACGTTAAATACACCCGGCTGTTTCCATAAACCTTTTACAACCATCATGGTTCCAATCATCGCCGGAACACCTGTGGTATAGGAAATTGCCTGAGAACCAACCTCTTTGTAGCATTCCTGATGGTCACATACGTTGTAAATGTAGATGGTCTTCTCTTTTCCATCCTTCACACCGGTAAAAATACAACCGATATTTGTTTTTCCGACAGTTCTTGGTCCAAGGCTTGCCGGATCTGGTAATAATGCTTTTAAGAACTGAATTGGAACGATTTCTTTACCATCAAAATTGATTGGTGTGGTTGAAAGCATTCCCACGTTCTCTAAGCAGTTCATATGTGTTAAATAGCTCTGTCCAAAGGTCATAAAGAAACGGATTCTCTTGATACCCGGAATATTTTTTGCAAGAGACTCAATTTCTTCATGGTGAAGTAAGTACATGTCCTTCATACCAACTTCCGGGAAATCGTATTCACGTTTGATAGACATGGCATCTACCTCTACCCAGTGACCGTCTTCCCAGTAAGAGCCTGGTGCAGATACTTCACGAAGGTTGATTTCCGGATTGAAGTTTGTAGCGAATGGGTAACCATGGTCTCCACCGTTACAGTCTAAAATATCAATATAATGAATTTCATCAAAATAATGTTTTAATGCATATGCAGAATATACGCTGGTTACACCAGGGTCAAATCCACTTCCGAGAAGAGCTGTAATTCCGGCTTCTTTGAATTTTTCCTGGTATGCCCACTGCCACGAATAATCAAAGTAGGCAGAAAAGCCTTCTTTTTCGCAGCGAGCTTCATAAATGGCTCTCCACTCTGGGTCATCTGTATTTTCCGCTTCATAGTTTGCGGTATCGATGTAATCAACCCCTGTTGCAAGACAAGCATCCATAATTGTTAAATCCTGATATGGAAGAGCTACATTTAATACTGCATCCGGCTGATATTCTTTGATTAATGCGATTAATTCTTCCACATTGTCTGCATCCACCTGCGCAGTGGTAATATTTGTTTTGGTTGTACCCTGTAATTTTTCTTTTACCGCATCACATTTTGCCTTTGTACGGCTGGCAATCATAATGTCTGTGAAAACCTCACTATTCTGGCAGCATTTTGCAATTGCTACAGAAGCAACACCACCACATCCGATAATCATAACTTTACTCATTTTATTTGTCTCCTTTTTCAAATTTATCTTCTTCTTCTTCAAGCATTTCCTCTACATATTTTGGAAGCATAAAGGCTCCTCTGTGCAGATTTGTTGTGTAATACTTGGTTTTAATCTTTAATTTTTTCCATTCCTTTGGACAAAAATCCTCCAGCGGATGATATTTCTTGGATGCAAATCCAAACAGCCAGTAACCGGAAGAACAGGTTGGTATATGCGCCTGATATACACGGCTTACCGGAAAGGCTTTGAATGCCTTACGATGCATTTTCACGCATTCGCTCTTGTCTTCCCCGTAAAAAGGACTTCCGTGCTGATATACCATAATTCCATCCTCGCGAAGGGCTTTATAACAGCTTCCGTAAAATTCCTTGGTAAAAAGTCCCTCGGTATGTCCAAAAGGGTCTGTGGCATCATTGATAATCAAATCATATTCCTCGGTCTTATTTCTTAAGAAACGAAGGCCATCCTGATAATAAATATTGACTCTCTCATCCTCTAAGCCCTCTGCTAATTCCGGGAAGTGCTCCTTACAGACCTCCACCAGCATCTCATCCGGCTCAACAACGTCAATTTTCTCGATAGAATCATACTGCGTCAATTCCTTGGCAACTCCTCCGTCACCACCACCAATAATCAGTACGTGACGCACCTTTGGATGCACTGCCATTGGCACATGGGTTACCATTTCGTCATAGATAAATTCGTCTTTTTCAGAAAAAAGAATCTCTCCGTCTAATGCGATAAATTTCCCAAATTCCACCGACTCCATAACATCAATTCGCTGACAGTCACTGTTTCCACTAAATAACTGCTTTTCTATTCTTAAATCGAGCTTCACATTTGTTGTGTGATACTCAGAAAACCACATTTCCATATGGGTTCCTCCTTATATTTTTCAAGAGAATTTCGCTTATAAACTCCCTACATTATGATACTGTCCCACAATAACCGCTAGACTTGCGCATCATGTATGAAGTACGTTTTTTATTATTAAAATATAACGTTAAGCTTCCAGCACCATCAGATGTTCTACCTCCGGATCCTCTGTTCCCTGCATGGAGCAGCCCTTTTCCTTGGCGTAAATTATGTACTCAATAATTTCCTCCGTAATCTGCTCTCCCGGTGCTAAAATCGGGATTCCCGGTGGATAACACATCACAAATTCCCCGGAAATGCAATCCTTTGTCTCCCGGATTGGAAGGGATTTCTTTGCTGCATAAAAGGCTTCCTGCGGAGATTTCACAACCTTTGGTGCGATATATTCCCCGGACAAAAGCCCAGTTCTGTCTTTCTTATAAAGTCTCGCAATATCTGCAAGAGCTCCCACCAGTCGTTCAATATCCTGGGTTCTGTCTCCAATGGAAATATAAGCTAAAATATTACAGATATCTCCAAATTCTATCTGAATATCATATTCATCACGAAGCAAATCGTATACTTCAATTCCCGCTAACCCAATTCCAAGGGTATAAATGGAAAGCTTCGTTACATCATAGTCAAAAATACTGGTGTGGTTTACTAAGTCCTTACCATAGGCATAATAACCGCCAATATTATTAATCTCATTTCTTGCATATTCTGCCATCTGGGATACCTTTGCAAAGGATTCCTCTCCCCGCAGTGCAAGATTTCTTCTTGAAATATCAAGGCTTGATAACAGCAGATACGACGCACTCGTTGTCTGGGTCAGATTAATAATCTGTCTGACATAATCTGCATTTACGCCCTTATTGGTCAGAAGAATCGAGCTCTGAGTCAGACTTCCTCCTGATTTATGCATAGAGATTGCAGACATATCCGCTCCTGCATCCATTGCTGAAATTGGAAGATTTTTTCCAAAATATAAATGCGTTCCGTGGGCTTCATCTGCCAATACCTTCATGCCATGCAGATGCGCTAGCTTTACAATCGACTGTATATCCGAACATATTCCATAATAGGTTGGATTATTTACCAATACCGCTACCGCATCCGGGTTTTCTTTAATTGCCTGCTCCACACATGGCACTTCCATTCCAAGGGAAATTCCAAGGGTTGGATTCACCTCCGGATTCACGTAAACCGGTATTGCTCCACAAAGCACTAAGGCATTGATGGCACTTTTATGTACATTACGGGGCATAATGATTTTATCCCCTCTTTTACAGACGGACAAAATCATACTCTGTACCGCTGAGGTTGTTCCTCCCACCATCAAAAATGCATTTTCCGCATGAAAGGCTTCTGCTGTTAACCGCTCCGCTTCTCGTATAACCGAAATCGGATGACAAAGGTTATCCAACGGTTTCATGGAATTTACATCAATTCCAACACACTTATCACCAAGCAGCTCCACTAATTCCGGGTTTCCGCGCCCTCTCTTATGTCCCGGTACGTCAAAAGGTACCACACGCTGACGTCTGAATTTTTCTAATGCTTCGTAAATCGGAGCTCTTTTTTGTTCTTCCTTGCCCATATTCTTCATCCTCTAATCCCATTTTTTCTGAAACGCAAAAACAGGTGACTGCAAAACTGCAATCACCTGCGAATATGTCAATTATTTATTCTTCTGATAGTATGTTCATTCTGTTTCCGACTCTCACTACTGATATCTCTTTTTCAGAAATCTACGCTGTCTCTTGTCTCACCTGGGAACTTCCCATTTCCAAATTTTGGAAATAAATTAAATTCCAGCATCGACATAAGCAGCTGCAAATATACTGTCACTCTTATTGACCGTTTCACAAGATGATGTGCATTCCGCACTGATTATAAAGTAATCAACTTATAAAATTTGAGCTTCTAACTCAATCAATAACGTGGGGTCAACCCACCCGGCAACCGACCCGCCTGTCCGTTAGGCTGCCTCCCTATGGGAGTGGTCGTACATTTGCATGAAAAAAAAGATATTCAGTTTTTCATACGAGTAAGAGTTTAACACACCATGTCAGGGCTGTCAACGAGACTTTTGTACTAGTTTTATATGAACATTGTTTTGTATCGCATTTGATACTACAGGGCACATTTGATATAATATGATTAGGTGCTACCATAACGGTAGGCGGTTAGTCTTCTCCGGAGGACTGTGACCTCCGATTACATAGAAATCTGTTACAGAAATCTTTATAAAGGAGGCATTGCTATGCTCACTATCGAAAGCTTGATTGCTGTCATTCATCTAAGCAAAAAAGAAGCTACCGCATCCACGGTAGCTTCAAGTGCATTAATTATATTTTCTTTTTCTTGCTGCTTCAGATTTCTTTTTACGTCTTACGCTTGGTTTCTCGTAATGTTCTCTCTTACGAATTTCCTGCTGGATACCTGCTTTTGCGCAGTTTCTCTTGAAACGACGTAAAGCGCTATCTAAAGTCTCGTTCTCTTTTACAATTACACTAGACATTATCTCACACCTAACCTCCCTCCAGTTGCGTATTGTGCATATTCAACTGTAAGGTATTATTTTTGCACTAGACTATATTATAACAGAAAAATATTTTTCGTCAACCACTTTCACAAAAAAATATACACTTTTTTATGAAATCTGTCCCTCTAATGCCACTTTTGCTTCTGCAATTGCATCAGGAATACCGGCAGGGTTCTTACCGCCAGCCTGAGCCATGTTTGGACGACCGCCGCCGCCACCGCCAACTTTTCCGGCAATGGATTTGATTAAGTTACCGGCATGAGCTCCCTGCTTCATAGCAGCGTCTGTAGCCATGGCAACTAAGTTTACTTTGCCGTCAGCCGCAGATGCAAGAACAACCACGCCTTCGCCTAATTTCTCTTTTAACTGGTCTCCTAAATCACGAAGACCGTTCATATCTACGCCATCAACGCTTGTTGCTAATAATTTCACGCCTTTTACTTCTGTTACCTGGTCCATAACATCGCCAAGGGCTTCTTTTGCTGCCTTGCTCTTTAAGGATTCCAGTTCACTGGAAAGAGATTTCATCTCTGCCATCATATGATTGATTTTTTCAACTAATGTGGCTGGAGTTGCTTTTGCAGCCTTTGCAGCTTCTTCTAATTCTTTTTCGATATTCTGGTAATATGCAAATACGTTCTCGCCAGTCAATGCTTCGATACGACGAACACCGGCAGCTACACCACTTTCAGATACAATCTTGAAAGCAGTAATTTCAGCAGTATTCTTAACATGGGTACCACCACATAATTCCTTAGAGAAGTCTCCCATGGAAACCACGCGAACGCTTTCGCCATATTTCTCACCGAATAATGCCATAGCACCGGATTTTTTTGCTTCATCAACAGTCATAACATCTGTGACTACCGGAATACTTTCAGCAATTTTTGCATTTACCATTGCTTCTACTTTTGCAAGCTCTTCTGCTGTCATCGCCTGGAAATGAGAGAAATCAAAACGTGTTCTCTCACTATCCTGGAAGGAACCAGCCTGCTCAACGTGTGTACCAAGTACTTCACGAAGTGCTTTCTGAAGTAAGTGAGTTGCTGAATGGTTTTTACAGGTCTTATTTCTTAAGGATGCGTCTACGATTAATTCCACCGCATCACCAGCCTTAATCATACCATTTACCATTTTACCAACGTGTCCTACTTTTCCGCCGGATAATTTGATAGTATCTTCTACTTTAAATTCTCCGTCTGCAGTTTTGATAAGACCCTTATCACCCTGCTGACCACCCATAGTTGCATAGAATGGTGTCTTTTCTACGATAATTGTTCCAACTTCACCATCAGATAAAGCTTCTACAATTTCTGTATCACTTGTAAGTACTGTCACTTTGGAAGTGAGCTGTAATTTATCATATCCGTCAAATTCTGTTGTAATGGCAGCATCAATTTCATCATATACAGTTGCATCTGCACCCATGTAGTTTGTCACTTTTCGGGCATTACGTGCAGTTGTTCTCTGTACTTCCATTGCTTCTTTAAAACCTTCTTCGTCAATAGAGAAGCCTTTTTCTTCTAAGATTTCCTGTGTCAAATCCATAGGGAATCCGTAAGTATCGTAAAGCTTGAATGCTTCTGCACCAGCTAATACCTTTTCGCCCTTTGCCTGCATCTCTTTTGCCATATCCTCTAAGATGGCAAGACCCTGGTCGATAGTTTTATTAAATTTCTCTTCTTCCTGTGTTAATACTTTTAAGATGAAGTCTTTCTTTTCTTCTAATTCCGGATATCCGTCCTTGCTCTCTGCAATCACAGTTAAAGATAACTGTGCAAGGAATGTTCCGTCAATTCCTAACATTCTTCCGTGACGAGCTGCACGACGGATAATACGACGTAATACATAGCCACGACCTTCGTTAGAAGGCATAATGCCGTCAGAAACCATAAATGTAGAAGAACGGATATGGTCTGTAATCAGACGGATAGAAATATCGTCAGTTGCATCCTTCTGATAGGTTTTACCTGATAATTCACAAACCTTATCACGGATTGCTTTCATCGTATCAATATCAAATACAGAATCTACATCCTGCATTACTACTGCAAGACGCTCTAATCCCATACCGGTATCAATGTTTTTATTTTCAAGTTCTTCGTAATTGCCTTTCCCATCACCGTTAAACTGTGTAAATACGTTATTCCATACTTCCATGAAACGGTCACAGTCACAGCCTACTTTACAATCTGGTTTGCCACAGCCATATTTCTCGCCGCGGTCATAATAAATCTCAGAACATGGACCGCAAGGACCTGCACCATGCTCCCAGAAGTTATCACATTCCCCAGTTTCCGGGTCACGATAAAATCTTGTAATCTTCTCTGCCGGCACACCTACTTCTTTGGTCCAAATATCAAAAGCCTCATCATCTTCACCATAAATAGATGGATAAAGTCTGTCTGCTTCTAAGCCTAATACTTCTGTTAAAAATTCCCAGGACCAGGCAATTGCTTCATTTTTAAAATAATCCCCAAAGGAGAAGTTACCTAACATTTCAAAGAATGTTAAATGTCTTGCTGTCTTACCAACATTCTCAATATCACCGGTACGGATACATTTCTGGCAGGTAGTCACTCTCTTGCGAGGCGGAATCTCCTGTCCTGTAAAATATGGCTTTAATGGTGCCATACCTGCATTAATTAATAATAAACTGTTATCATTGTGTGGTACCAATGAAAAACTGTTCATTTTCAAATGCTCCTTGCTTTCAAAAAATTCAAGGTACATTCTTCGTAATTCGTTTTCTCCGTAAAACTTACTCACAACTATTTCCTCCAAAACTGCATTTTAGCACAAAGATACCCAGGGTATCTTTGTACTGGTACCCCTTGATATACTTTGTGCTTTTTCTTTATCATATTATTTTATAAATTTATTCCTCTGTCAAATCAGAATCCGCAGCAAATGCCGCATTCTTCGCGTCCTTACGATCGCGTAACTTCTTGCCTGTAAATACACCTAACACAGCTAGTCCTGCTAAAAGAATTAAAATAACTGCATACTGAATAAAAGAAGTAACAAATGCCATAATCTCATCCTGCCTTTCTATTCTGACAGACATTCATATTAACAACGGATGTCCGCCGCTTCATAATTAACTTATTATAGCTCAAATCATGATTTATCGTCAAGTACCTGCTCATGGTTAAACGGGACTTTCTTTCATTCATAACCCATCCCAAACCACATCTTCTAATACCTACACCTCTCTAATTACAAACTCCTGATTTTCATGAGCGATTTCTACTACACGTTCTTCCAGCTTTGGATTTCTCAATGTTTTTATATAGCCTTGAATCCCAGAATAATCCTGCCACATATGCATTGGAAAAATATATTCAGCTGTGGTGTTTTTCAGAAAATAGTCTAATCCATCAAATTGATGTTCCTTCAATCTTGTATCTGCCGGAATAAATGCCAGATTGATATTTTTATTTGTAATCCGCTTAATCTGGGCACGATAATCCAGTCTCATCTTACCATTGGTAAGACCACCCATGCCTTCCCACTGCCAGTCATTCAAGTCCCCAGCATGGAAGATTCCGGCACCATTAGTCTGTACATAAAAAGCCACCCCCGCATCGTTGGAACGAAGGGTTTCCACCTGCACCTCTCCCGGCAGCTCATATTTAGAGCCCGCTGATACATAAGTAATTTTCTCACGGATGTCCTTGGAAAATCCATGCTTCTCAAGAAAATGAGGAGACATTTTACAATCCTTTGAAAAAATGTAATGAATATTTGTATATTTCTCTGCCCAGCGCAACACATCCATATCAAAATGGTCCTGGTGCTTGTGACTGGCAAATACATAAACCGGAGTATCCGGCTCATATTCCGGAATTACACCATGAAACTGAAATCCATTTACTCTGTCCCCGGCAAACCAGTCAAAAATCATTACCTTTTCGTCTACTTCCACCAAAAAACAACTGTGATGTATAAATATTACCTGCATCTTAAGTCTCTCCTCTTAAGTAAGTCTTTCCTTTTATTTCATTCTGCCTATAATTGCATTTGCCTTTGCATAAATCTCTTCCGGTGCAAATCCAATGAAAAATTGGTTATCTTCGTAAAGAATCTTTCCATTTACCATCGTCATTTTCACATTCTGTTTACTGCCACTATAAACTAGATTTTTTACCAGATGGTTCTCCGGCTGCATATTTGGCTGTTTCAAATCAATCATAATAATATCTGCTTTTTTGCCCACCGCAAGGCTGTCACATTCCGGCAGATTCATTGCCTTTGCTCCACCGGTAGTCGCCATATAAAGAATTTCTTCTGCGCCAACACATTCTGCATCACTTTCCCGAAGCTTTGCAAGACCAGAGGTTAAAAACATCTCCCGGAACATATCAAGACAGTTATTACTTGCCGGACCATCTGTTCCAATGGCAACATTAATGCCCTCATCTACAAAGCGTTTTAACGGAAAAATCCCCGATGCCAGTTTTAAATTGGATGCCGGATTGGTAACAGCAGTCATTCCACGTTTTTTAAAGATTTCAAAATCTGCATCTTCGAACCATACACAGTGGTAACCGCCTCCGCCATACTGATACAAACCGAGGCTGTCCGTAATCTGAGTTGGTGTCATGCCCCAACGAGCCTTGCATTCTTCCACTTCCCGTTTCGTCTCTGAATTGTGGGTCCAGACTGGCGCCTTATATTTTTCTGCCAGTTTCGAAAGACCTTCCATCAATTCTCTGGAGGTTGTATATTCTGCATGGAAGCCCGGTAAATAGGAGGTCAGTTCACTCATCTCATTGATTTTCAGATAATTCTCTTCTAAGGCTTCCAGACTGTCTGTAAAATTATTCAGTCCGCTGACCATAACGGTACGGAATCCTGTATCCGCATATGCCTTCGCATGATGCTGCTGCATAAAATACATATCAAAATTGGTTGTTATACCACTTGTCAGATATTCCATAATTCCTATAACAGCAAGCCAGTAAGTATCCTCCCCTGTAAGCTTTGCTTCATTTGGAAAAATCTGCTCATTTAACCACTCCTGCAAAGGAAGGTCGTCTGCATAGGAACGTAAAAAGGTCATCGGTGTGTGGGTATGGGCATTTTTAAAGCCCGGCATTAAAAGATTTCTTTTCACATCAATCTCCCGCTCCCAGATAATCTCTTCCAGCCCATTCCTTTTATCTGGAGTTTTATTGACACCAGCGACACCTTTACCATCTCCGATATAGCAGATACGGTCACCTTTGACCCAAAGTTCCCCTTCTGTAATCTGGAATTTATGATTTTCTGCCGGAACTAAAATTCTGGCATTGTAAAAACGAATATTCAATTTCTAAACCATGCCCTTTCCTAGTTCATTTTTCCAATATTAATAATTGTTTCTGTCACAAGCTTTTTAAACATTGGAGCCACCATATCTGCTGCTTCCTGTACTTCTTCATGGCATAATGGCTTTGGAGAAATTCCTGCTGCAGGATTTGTTACACAGGAGATACCAAGAACCTTCATTCCCATATGTTTTGCCGCAATGGCTTCACAAGCGGTACTCATACCAACTGCATCTGCTCCTAACAAACGGCACATCGCAACCTCCTGTGGTGACTCATACTGTGGTCCTGTCAGCTGTAAATAAGTTCCTTCTCTCAATGGTACATCTAAAGTAACTGCCGATTTTCTTACTACCTGCTGTAAATCAAGGTCATAAATCTGGCTCATATCCGGAAATCTTACACCCAGTTCGTTAATGTTGGCTCCAATCAATGGCGATGGAACAAAGCTTGCAATCTGTCCGGTAATCATCATTAAAGACCCCGGCTGCATTCCTAACTGGATTCCGCCAGCTGCATTTGTTAAAAATAACACCTCTGCTCCCATCATTTTCATAAGTCTTGTCGGAAGCACAACATCTGACATCTCATAACCTTCATAGTAATGTACACGCCCCTGCATACATACCACCGGTACCTCTCCTACATAACCAAAAATAAATCTTCCCTTATGTCCCGGAACCGTTGAAACAGGAAAACCTTCAATATCATGATAATCTAAAGTTGCTACTACCTTAATATCTTCTGCATAATCTCCAAGACCGGAACCTAAAATTAATGCCACCTTTGGCTGGAAATCTATTTTTGCTTTATAGCTTTCGTAACATTTTAATAATTTTTCGTATACTGGATTCATTTTTACCTCCGTTTCGAAGCGTTTCTCTCTAAAATTAAGTTTCTTTTTTTAATTCCGCTTCCTTATATTTATTATTTTTCTTTGTCATATATTAGCACAGCTTCTATAGACTCTTTGAATTTATTATAACTCAAAATACGCAATTCGTCACTTCTATTCAGTAAAGTTCCACTTTTTCTTCATAATACTCCCTACCCAGGCAATGACAGGACCAAGGGTTACCGCCATAAGCACCGTTACAATTCCAAGTCTTCCGCCAAACAAAAGTCCAATCACGATTACTGTAAAATCAAAAATCATTCGAATCATTCGAAAAGATACCTTTGGAAGCTTCTGGGAAATAATAAATGGTATTGCATCATAAGGAGCAGTTCCCATGTCCATATTCATATAAACCGCTGCTGCCAGAACAAATACCACAAGCGCCGGAATAAGCACAAGAATTCTTACCGTCCAGGAAGAAAATAAATCTGCAGGTAATACTCTGCTCCAAAGCCATGAAAACAAATCTATGCTGTATCCTACAAGGAACATATTTGCCAAAGTTCCGAATCCTAAGTTTCTTCCGCCAAAAATTACAACGATTACAAGCAGTACCACATTTAATAATGCCTGCCAGTTTCCCAACGACATTCCTATCTTCGCTGCAATGGAATTATTCATTAAAGTGCAGGGGTCAGTTCCCAAATCTACCAGCAATAACCAGGATAATGCAAATCCCATTACAACAACTGCCAATACCACAGCGATTAATCTTGTCCAAAAATGCTTTTTCTGATAAAAGCCTTTGATAATTTCTTTCATATTTTCTGTTACTCCTTTATTTCTCTTCTGTATTTCTCTATTTTAGTCACTTTATTACGAAGTTTCAACTTAATTTAAAAAGCAGACGCATTTTTTGCATCTGCCTTCCCTATCAAGCACTATATAATAATACAAACCATTCCGCCATTATTATCATTTACAATTTTTTGCATCGTATCCTGTAATTTCATCTGACATTCATCATCCATCATGGAAATCTTACTGCGAATGCCATCCTCCATCAGTTCTCCAATAGACTTTCCAAAAATATTTGTTTCCCAGACACCTTCGCTGCTCTGCTGTCCTTCCCTGATATAACGAATCAAATCATTCGCCTGCTCTTCACTTCCTACAATCGGTGCAATTTCTGTTTCAATATTGGCTTTAATCATATGAATGGATGGGGATACTGCTTTAATTTTTACACCAAATTTATTGCCGTGACGAATTAATACCGGCTCTTCCATTCTGATATCCTGCAATTCCGGATTCACCACCCCATATCCTTTCATCTGAACGGATTCAAAAGCACTGCCGACTTTGTTATAGGACTCCTTCTGGGCTGACAATTCCTTAATCAGGGATATCAATTCGTATTCTCCCTTTACCTCTACACCGGAAAGCTCACTCATATTTTCATAATAATACTGCTCTGCCACATCCATATAAATCCGCACACAGCCGGTAGATAAATCCAGTTCATCCATCTTTATTTTAGACACATACTGTTTTGCATCAAATTCCTGACGATATACATCTCTGGCTTTTTCAAACTGTTTTAAAACATTTCCGGCCATTTCGATAATTTCTGCTTTTACCGGATGGTCTGCTGAGAGCATCTCTGTCCATTTCGGAATATAAAATGCTACCTGTTCTACCGGAAACTCGTATAAAATACTTTCCAGAATACGGGTAATATCTTCTTTGCGTAGCTGCTCACAATTTACCGGAATTACTGTGGTCTGATATTTTTCCTGCAGGCTTTCTGCCAGTTTTACAGTTTCATCACTGTAGGGAAGCTTGGAATTTAACAAAATCACAAAAGGCTTTCCTAACTCCTGTAATTCCTGCACTGTTTTTTCTTCTGCCTCTATGTAATTATTCCGCTCCAATTCGCCAATCGAACCATCTGTTGTTACCACCACACCAATGGTGGCATGGTCCCGGATAACCTTTTCTGTTCCAATGGAAGCAGCCTCCGAAAAAGGAATTTCATAATCAAACCATGGTGTTTTTACCATACGCTTTTCATTTCCTTCCATATGGCCAACTGCCCCCTCTGTCATAAAGCCAACGCAGTCAATCAGACGCACCTTAACAGAAAGCTCCTCTCCCGCCCTTGTCTGATCTGACAGACTGATTTCCGCTGCCGTCTGGGGAATAAACTTTGGTTCTGTTGTCATAATTGTTTTACCTGCCGCCGCCTGAGGAAGCTCATCAAGTGCCCTTTCCTTTGCATTGGCATCTTCCATATAAGGCAATACCATAAGCTCCATAAAACGCCGGATAAAGGTGGATTTTCCTGTTCGTACCGGACCTACCACTCCAAGATAAATCTCTCCCCCACAGCGCTCCTTTATATCCCTGTATAAATCGTATTCTTTTCTATTATTAATCTCCATAAAAAAACACCCTTTCCATACTTACTTAAATGTATGAAAAGGATGTTTCCTTTATGACTAGAAATACACATATTTCCTGCTGTCGTTATTGCACCTTTGCATTCGGGTAAATCTGCTTCATACGTTCATCATCAAAACGCTCATCGATTAATTTTTCCCACTTGTGCTCTGCTGTAATCCCCTTTTCACGCATATCATAACGTGCCAAAGCAAGACAGGACACACCCATATTCACTGCCATAAATACAGCCAGAAGCAGGGTTACAATACGCCTTGTGCGGGTTAAAATCCAGTTTACCAGACGAATCATTGGCGGATAGCATTTTTTCAGCCACACTACCGCTGCAATGCCCCAGAAAAAGCAGTAAAGCAAATTAATTCGTCCTCCAAGATTAAAAGGAATCTCGCTGTAATCCCAAAAAACTTTTCCAAACACAATTTCTGTAAAAACGCTGCAGGCGTATTCATAAGCACCGCCCATAAACGTTCCAATAATAAATATATGTCTGTCCGGTTTATCAATATCTCTATGTAATAATGCTGTTGCAAGGGCTATGGCAATTCCCCAGACCACACTGAAAGGTCCCCAGACAAGACTACTTCTGCTCATCCATACCCCCGCCATCAGACGACAATATAAGGTTTCTACAATATCCCCTAAGAATGCACCAATCACAAACAGCCAGAATAACTGTACGATTGTACACTTATCTGCTTCTTTCTCCTTCTCCTGCGCCTCATCCGTCTGCTCCATTGCAGGATATGCATTTCCCATACGCTGCATAATATGATTCGCAAGCTTTGCTACAACACCGGATAGATGTGATTGCAGTTTTCTGTTCCATGCAAACAGCTTTTTCGCTGATTCCTCTTTATGGTTGACTGCAAGGATGGAAAGCAGTATGTCTACTCCATTGCAGGATATGCATTTCCCATACGCTGCATAATATGATTCGCAAGCTTTGCTACAACACCGGATAGATGTGATTGCAGTTTTCTGTTCCATGCAAACAGCTTTTTCGCTGATTCCTCTTTATGGTTGACTGCAAGGATGGAAAGCAGTATGTCTACCCCACCAGTTCCCAATAGAATCCAGACGAGTATACGACTCAAAATATCCGGGAGCAAATCAAATGCAATCCAGAATAAGTCATTAAAATACTGAACCGTAATTGTACCAAGCACACCCCAGATAAGAGAACTCTGCAGGCAAATATATCCATCATAGTTCCATTTCTTATCAGAATAATCCCACCAGCGTTTCCGGTTCATGCGCTCTAATATTTTACCGGTGAACCATTCTACTGTGGTGGTAATAATCACACTTCCCAGAAAAAGGAAAAACCAGTTATCCCTTAAATCCTGAAGCATAACGGTAAGCAGTACAGCAGACACACCATAAATATAACAAAACGGCCCCGTCGCAAAACCGCGGTTTCTAAATTTCTTATTCTTAATCGTTGTATAACCTGTTTCCATTACCCAGCCAAGAAAGGCATACAGAAAAAATACAATTGCCAGTTCGTAATAAGTATATTCCAAACTACTTCACACTCCTAACTTTTCATCTTAAGCTACATCATTACCCGTAATTTTCCCGGCAGGCAACGGAAGCTTACATCCGTCACATCACCACAATATTCTCCATCCACATGAAGAACAGCCGGTGTATTAATATGCAGCTTATATTCTGATGTTTCTATAATATCAAAGCCTTTAATTCGCTCATGCTTAGCTATTATTAAAAGGGGCAGGTAACATAAACATTTTAACTTTGGTACACCATATAAGCAGCAAACGGATAGCTTTCCATCATGGGCAACAGCCCGAGGTGCCATTGGAACACCGCCCCCCTCCGCCCGGAGGTTCATAGCTGCCGAAAAAACTGCATTTTTCATGTTACGTTTTCCTTTTCCTTCTTCTATAAAAGAAATATCTATCATCTTCATACCAAATAAGGACTGTAGCGTTAATAGGATATATGTAAGTTTTCCAAGATGAATCTTATTTAATAATTTTTTCAACTTTGAAGTCAGTGCTTTTTTACAAACAAGGGCATCCATGCCTACTCCTGCGCTGATTGCAAAAAGTCTTGGTCGCTTTCCACCGTTCCACGTAACTTCCCCTAAGTCCATCAGATAGTCCTCTTCTTTTCCGGATTCTGCTGCATTTAAAATACGTTCCAGATTCTCTGTTGGTGTTCCTTTGATTCCAAGCCCTCTTGCCATATCATTGCCGGAGCCGGTTGGCAGAATACCAAAACGCACCTTTTCAAAATGTTTAATTCCATTAATCACTTCATTTATGGTTCCATCTCCACCTAACACCACCAGTTTGATTTCTTCCGGCGAAAGACTTGTTATCTCTTCTGCTAACAAAAAGGCATGCTCCGGATACTGAGTTACATAAGCTTTATATTCTACTTTCCGCTTATTCAGTTCCTCCTTTACTTCCTTCCAGATTTCAGTGCCTTCGCCTGTTCTTGAATGCTCGTTTACAATAAAATAAATCATATGTATTACCTTCTATCTTTTTCTACTAAACACTATTCTACTAAATTTTTCTGAAAAAATAAAGAGAATAGACAAATTGCCTATTCTCTTTCCAAAATTTGCATTTATGCTTTTGTTGTTTTAACTTCTGTTTCTGTATCTGTTTCTTCTTCCTCTGTTTCTACTTTATTCAGACGACCATACATTTCCATGTATTTATAAACTCGTTTTGCAAGCTTATTATCAATCTGACCCTCAAGAGCTCTCCACTCCCAGTTACCGCCTAAAGTAGATGGGGTATTCATACGTCCGGCAGAACCGATACCAAGTAAATCCTGCATTGGTACAATTGCAAGCTCTCCTACGGAGCCCCATGCACCACGCATCATTCCCCAGTTATAACCTTCCTCTTCAGTAAGGTTTAAGTACTCTTTTGCAAACTTCACACTCTTCTTTGGTGCAGTTTTCATCCAGCCCATAATTGTATCATTATCATGGGTTCCTGTATATACTACACAATGCTCCGGATATGTATGAGGCAAATAATCGCTTCCTTCTCTTGAGTCAAAAGCAAACTGAATTACTTTCATTCCCGGGAAACCGGAATCAGCTACAAGCTTTAATACAGAAGGTGTTAAAAATCCTAAATCTTCAACAATAATATTTAACTTACCAAGCTTCTTCTCTAATGTTTCGAAAAGATCCATTCCCGGTCCTTCTCTCCACTCGCCATTTTTCGCAGTGTCATCCTTTGCAGGAATTGCATAATAAGAATCAAAGCCACGGAAATGGTCAATTCTTACAATATCATATAATTTAGACATTGCTTTCACACGTTTTGTCCACCAGGTATAACCATCCTTTTTCATAACATCCCAGCGGAACAATGGATTACCCCAAAGCTGTCCGTCCTCTGAGAAAGCATCTGGAGGACATCCTGCCACATCAATTGGGTCTAAATTCTTATCAAGGTAGAACTGTCCCGGATTTGCCCATACATCTGCTGAATCTCCTGCAACATAAATCGGAACATCACCGATAATCTCGATTCCTTTTTCATTGACATATTCTTTTAATGTCCACCACTGTTTAAAGAACAAGTACTGGAGCATCTGATAAAAAGTAATGTCGTCTGCATATTTTTCTCTTGCATCCTTTAATGCAGCTGCCTCTCTGGTTTTTAATTCTTTTTCCCATTCAAACCATGCCACTCCGTCATGCGCATCCTTCAATGCCATGAATAATGCATAATCATCTAACCAGTCCGCTTCCTCTTTACAGAATGCTTTAAAATCTTCCGGTTCGTTTGTCATAAAACGCTCAAAGGCTTTACGAAGCAGTTTATAACGTGATTCATACATTACACCGAAATCAACGTATCCAGGATTTGTGCCCCATGGAAATGCTTCACATTCCTTCTTGGTCAGCAGTTTTTCTTTGCACAAAGTCTCCAAATCAATAAAGTATGGATTTCCTGCAAAGCTGGAAAAGGACTGATATGGAGAATCACCATAACTTGTTGGACAAATCGGAAGAATCTGCCAGTATTTCTGTCCTGCCTTCACCAAAAAATCTACAAACTTTTTCGCTTCTTTTCCCATTGTACCAATTCCATATGGAGATGGCAGGGAAGAAATGTGCATCAATACACCACTACTTCTCATAACGAACATGCCTCCTAATTCAATTTGCAGAAATTATGAGGTCAACTCACAATTCCTGTTATTTCATATTTTGAATACTCTCACCACTCACAAACTCAAAAGGAACAATTTCATGAACCGGTTCTTTCTTTAATTCAATCTGTCCAAATAAAATCTCTACACTTCTGGTTGCAAGGGTTTTGTATTGCTGCTTGATTGTGGCAAGCTTCGGATTATAATATTCTGCCAATTCCGTTCCGTCAAAGCCAATGACTGAAATATCCTCCGGAACGCGATAATTCATATCTCGAAGTGCCCGTATTGCGCCTATCGCCATAACATCTGACATTGCAAATACCGATGTGACATCCGGGTATTTTTTTACCAGACGTTCCATCGCCCGATATGCACTATCAAAAGAGAATCTTGCCTTCTCATAGCAAAGTTCTAAATCCAGTTCCTGCCCATGCTCTTTAAAGCTTTCCAGACATCCTTTGTAACGCTGACGGCTGGTGTGGGATTTTTCCACATTACCACCAAGAATTCCGATTCTGGTATGTCCTGCTTCAAATAATTCATCCACAGCCCTCTTTCCTGCCGCAATATCATCGGTTGCCACACTGGAAAGATTGGAAAAGCTTATCTCCTTAGCCCGGTTTGACACAAGCACACATGGTACATCCACTTTTGAAAACCCTTCTTTAAAATATTCCGGCGTACCACCTAAGAAAAGTAAGCCCAAAGGCTTTCTCTCTGCACAAAGACGCACCGCATGACTAACCTCATTCTCATCTTCATCAATGTAGGAAACCACCAGCGTATAATCTGTTTTCTCTATCATCTGCTGGATTTCTTCTACAATACTGGAAAAAAGCATGTTGGAAATACCCTTTACTAAAACTCCAATCGTCTTCGTATTGTTCTGTTTTAAATGCTTGGCATTATTATTCGGCACGAAATGAAACTGTTCTACAACTTCTTCAATTCTCTTCTTAGCTTCGGGACTGACATCATTCCTGTGGTTTAGAACTCTTGAAACCGTACTGATGGAATATCCTGATTCCCTCGCTATATCCTTTATCGTAACCATATTTTTCGTTCCTGTCTACTATTTTTTCGTTTTTTTTCGTAAATTTTGGATTTTTGTACAAATTCTACAAATATTATAGCACATTTCCAGATTTTCTGAAAGCAGATTCTCATTCGCCTAACATATAGGAATGGCAAGAAATCTTCCTTGCCATTCTGTCTTTTTAACCCTTTACTGCTCCGGCAACTACTCCTTCAATAATATATTTCTGGCATACAGCATAGAAAATAATAATCGGAATAATTGCCAGCACCAGCATTGCCATCATAGTACCCCAGTCAACAGCTCCATAGCCGCCTTTTAAGTACTGGATAACAATAGGTATTGTCTTATATTCTTTTAAATCAAGCACCAGATATGGAAGCAGATAATCATTCCAAATCCACATTGCCTGCAAAATAGCCACAGTAATTGTGGTAGGTTTCATAATCGGAAATACCACCTGAAAAAAGGTCTGTATTGGTGTACATCCGTCAATCATTGCAGCTTCTTCTATTTCAAGCGGAATACTCTTTACAAAACCGCAGAACATGAACACCGCCATTCCGGCTCCAAATCCAAGGTATACAAGAATAATTCCAATTGGATTACTTAAATGAAGCATATTTGCAATTTTAGATAACGAAAACATTACCATCTGAAATGGTACAATCATAGAAAACAGGCACAGCATATAAATGCCGGTTGTCACTTTATTTTTCACACGGGTAATATACCATGCGCACATAGAGGTACAAATAATAATCACTGCAACGGAACCAACGGTAATAATGACAGAGTTTCCTGCCGCCGCAAAAAAGTTTGTTTTCTCAATCCCCTTGATAAAGTTTGTCAATCCGAAGAAAGAACGTTCATCCGGGAGCAAAAACGGGTCCCTTGTGATAAATGCTTTTTTCTTTACTGCGTTAATTACAACAAGAAAAATCGGATAAAGCCATAATATTGCCAGTATACTAAAAAATAGTGTTAAAATCCAACCATGTTTTGCTCTGCGTGCAGCGTTTACCTGGTTATCTTCTTTTCTTACTTTTGCCATTACTGCTGCACCTCCTTACTTCTTGTTAATTTATTCTGCAGCACTGCTATTATTGCAACAATGATAAAGAACACAACAGCTTTCGCCTGTCCTGCCCCTTCCCATCCATTTCTGGTATAGAAGGTTTCATAAATATTAAGGGCTAACATCTGTGAATTGTTAGACGGTTCTCCTGCTGTTAAAGCAAGGTTCTGGTCAAACAGCTTAAAGGAGTTCGTCAATGTCAGGAAGGTACAAATTGTAATGGATGGCATAACCATTGGAATGGTAACCTTTCTTAATAACTGTCCATTGGTAGCTCCGTCAATCTTGGCTGCTTCAATTAATTCTCCCGGAATATTCTGAATACCTGCGATATAAATAATCATCATATATCCAATCTGCTGCCAGCACATTAAAACGACTAAGCCCCAGAATCCGTAAGTACTGGAATAGGTTAATGTTCTTCCAAAGTTTGCAAGAATACCATTTAACAGAATCTGCCAGATATAACCAAGTACAATTCCACCAATTAAGTTTGGCATAAAAAATACAGTACGGAACAGATTTGTTCCCTTAATTCCCTTTGTTAAAAGCATCGCAATGGCAAATGCAAGTACATTAATAGCTATTACTGAAACAATTGTGAATAAGGCTGTATACCACAATGCATGTGTAAATGTGGAATCTTCAAATATCCGAATGTAATTATTTAATCCTACAAATCTTGCATCAGTAACTGTCGTAAATTCACAAAATGATAAATAGATACCCATAATAAAAGGAATTATAAATCCAATTGTAAACGCAACTAAAGTTGGGAGCGCAAAAATAGGAAAATATTTTTTGATTGATTTCTCCATAATTTTTAATCCTCTCATTTTTTCAGATGAAGGTTAATATAAAAACAAACATCGAAAAATTATATTTTAACTTTGAAAACGGGAGGGTAAAAATGCCCACCCGTTTTCTAGTTTCTTTACTTTAATAAAACTGCCCTGCTGCTTTAAGATTAATGTGTTGCTGCGTATTCTGTAGCCCATCCATCCACGAATGCACTTTCAACTGCAGACCATTCACCTGTTCCCTGAGCGTACTCAAGTAATGCAGAACCTACACCATTTTTCCATGTTTCGGATGGAATTGTAGAGAAGTTCCATGTTACAGGTGTTTTACCAGCTGCTGTATAAGCTGCATCAGCCTGAATTAAGCAGTTATCTGCTGTGTAACCATCTGCGAATGTATCAAATGGTGTTGTGAATCCCATAACGTTTGCCATAGAATCACGTCCTTCGTCAGATGTAATTACCCATGCTAAGAAGTCAAGTGTTGCCTGCTGGTCTTCTGGAGAAGCCTGGCTGTTTACACACCAGTAGTTCTCAGAACCTGTACAAAGTCCCTGGTTCTCTTCGCCTTCTACACCGATGTAGATTGGCATCATGCTGAAATCTTCTGCTGTTACAAGATATCCGTTATCCGGGTTTGTAAGATTACCGTATTCCCATGTACCATTCTGGAAAAATACTGCTTCCATCATACCGAATTCTGATTCAGCTTCATCCCCTGTTCTGCTGGAAAGTAATCCCGGTTCACAAGTAGAATCTGTGATGTATAAATCCCAAATCTGTTTGTAGTTGTCAAGGTATGTTCCTTCGATAGCTTCTGTAGAACCAATTCCTTTGTCTTTGTATTCATAGTAAATTGGAAGGTTTGCTAAGTGAGTTTTAAATCTCCAGTCAGAAGAACCATCCATACCTGCAGATGTGAAAGCACCCTTTAATTCATAACCAAATGCACTGTTGATTTCATCTAATCTGCCCTGAATATCATCTGCCACTGCTTTTAATGTTTCGAAGTTGTTAATCTGATCAACAGATGTAACAACTGCTCCATCCATTGTACAGTAATCATTTAAAATTGTTTTGTTGTAGATAATACCATAGGTTTCGATAACATATGCGATACCGGAAACTGCATCACCATCTTTTAAAGCATAATCTTCACTTGTTAAGTGGGAATATACTTCACTGCCGGATAAGTCTAAGCAGTAATCTTTCCAGTTTGCAAGACCAACCGGTCCGTTTACCTGGAATAAAGTAGGTGCATCTGTTTTTGCAATTTCAGATTTTAATGTCTGCTCATATGTACCATCTGCTGCTGTAATAACGGTTACATCAACACCCGTCTGCTCTGTATAAACAGCTGCTAAATCCTGCCAAGCCTGATCCTGTTCCGGCTTGAAGTTTAAGTAGTAAACAGAACCACCAGTTGCTGCCACATCATCTCCTGCTGCTTCTGACTCTTCCGCGCCATCAGCCTCAGTTTCTACCTTTGTTCCTGCTGTTTCAGTGCTTGCTCCACCTTCATCTGTTCCCCCACAACCTGCAAATAAGGTTGCTGTCATGGCTGTAGCCAGCATTACTGACAATACTTTTCTCTTCATATCTTTCCATCCTCCTAAGATTTGTTTTCCAGTTCTTACTGGATTCTGCATGAAAACATTTCCGGTATTGTTTGCGGTAACGTTTTCATGTGATGGTTTTATTATACGAAACTTTTTGAAATTTGCAAGCCCTATCCAGCGTTTTCTATATTTTAAACAGTTTCTACCAATTGTTTTTGTGCATGTTTCACAATTCTTTTCTCAAATGTCGGCAGTTTTTCACGTCAATTCCCTCAATTCCTTCTATTTTTTTCTCATTCCATCACGTTTACCTTTAAAAACCCTCTCACATAAAATAGCAAATCGCTCTATTGTAAAAGCTTCTTTAAAATGATACTATTTTATTTAGACATGTATTTACATTAGGGAGATTTACTTATGAAAGAGATTATAAAACACAAAATTTCACACAACCTTACCAGGTTAAAACGTTCTATTAAATGGATTATTTTTTCCATTGTTTCCGGACTCGTGGTTGGTTCTGCCGGTACGCTTTTCTATTTTGGAATGGCTATAGCTACACTGCTTCGGGAAAAAAATAACTGGCTGATTTTCCTGCTTCCTATTGGTGGATTATTAATTGTCGGAAGCTATCGTCTTTTACATAATGAAAAAGACAGCGGAACAAATCTCGTGCTTTCTGCAATTCACTCTAACGACGAGCTTCCCCTTCGCATGGCTCCGCTTATTTTTATTTCAACTATCATTACCCATTTATTTGGTGGTTCCGCCGGACGTGAAGGTGCTGCACTGCAGCTAGGCGGCAGTATTGGAAATGGTCTGGGAAAATTATTTCGCTTTGACGAAAAAGACAAACATGTCATGATTATGTGCGGCATGAGTGCTGCTTTTTCCACTCTGTTCGGCACTCCGATGGCCGCTGCTATTTTTTCCATGGAGGTTGTTACGGTAGGAATCATGCACTACTCAGCATTAGTTCCCTGTGTCCTCTCTTCCCTTGTTGCCTTTGGTCTTGCCCAGTCCTTTGGTGTTGGACGGGAATTGTTTTTATTAGAAAAGCTTCCAGCTTTTTCCCTTGTTTCCGCCATAGAAGTATCTGTGCTGGCAATTTTATGCGCTCTGGTAAGTATTTTCTTCTGCATTGTGCTTCATCAGACAGAGCATCTGTATAAACGCTTTTTCAAAAATCCATATGCCCGTGTCTTTGTTGGTGGCTGCATTGTAATCGTCTTAACACTGCTGGTTGGTGAACAGCGTTACAACGGTACCGGCATTCACATTATTGAGCATTGCATGGAGGGCAACGTCCGGCCGGAGGATTTTTTACTTAAAATTATTTTTACAGCCTTAACCTTAGGCGCAGGCTTTAAAGGCGGCGAAATCGTACCTACCTTCTTTATCGGTGCCGCCTTCGGCTGTCTCTTTGGAAATATCATTGGTCTCTCGCCAGCCCTTTGCACGGCTGTTGGAATGACCGCTGTTTTTTGCGGTGTTACAAACTGTCCAATTACCTCGCTGCTTATCAGCTTTGAATTATTTGGTTATGAAGGCATGCCATATTTCTTACTTGCCATCGCCTTCAGCTACATGCTCTCAGGCTACTACGGACTCTATCACAGCCAGAAAATTATGTATTCGAAATACCGCACAAACTATATCAACAAAAAAACAAAATAATCTAAAAAAATCTTTATTATTGCACCGTATTAGAAATTTCCCAATACAATGCCTTAATAAAGATTTTTCATTTATTCACATTTTCTGTTTTTTCCAAAGATAACATCATAATTAATACTTTTATAAAAAGTATCTTCCATATCTGCTTTGGCAAGCTCTTTATTACCAAGCATCCACATAATTTTAGCAATGACAGATTCCAAGGTCATGTCATAAGATTCCAGGAAACGACAGTGTTTTTTCATATCATGACCAACTTCATAAACCGTCATATCACTTCCCTCATGAGCCACCTGGGTTGCCATAACCACCAGCTTCTCCGGGTGTTCCTGACAAAGACGATAAAAATCCTCTGCTATCGACTGGGGAATTCCACCTACACCAAAGCTTTCTACCACAATACAGTCATAGCTTTCAAAAATACTTTTTAAAATTGCCGGTTTAATTCCCGGAATCAGCTTCATCAAATAAATATTTTCATCCAGTTCTTCGTAAAAATGCACCTCTTCTTCAAAGGGTAGCATCGGAATATAACGCATGATATTCATATCCTGTATCATGGCAAGGCATGGATAATCAATGCTGGAAAACGCATTATAGCTTTTGGAACGAACCTTTTTGGCTCTTGTTCCTGCAATCACTTTTCCATCGAATACAATCTGGACTCCCTGGGATTTCTCATCCGAAGCATATAAAAAGCTGTCCATCAGATTAGATTTTGCATCCGTAATCTCCATATCAATAGGCTTTTGGGCTCCGGTAATAACAATCGGCTTTTTCGAATTTTGAATCATATAGGAAAGGGCAGCCGCTGTATATGCCATAGTATCCGTTCCATGGGCAATTACAAAGCCGTCATAGCTTTCATAACTTTCCCGGATTGTATGTACCATCAATTTCCAATGCTTTGGCTCCATATTGGAACTGTCTATATTTAATATCTGTTTTACATCTACATCACAAAATTCCTCTACTCTTGGAATATAACATAATAATTCTTCCGGTGTAATCTGGGGTTTTAAACCGCTGTCAGATTTTTTCGATGCAATCGTTCCACCAGTCGCAATCAGCAATATTTTCTTTTTCTCGGACATTCTAATAATTGCTCCTTCTTTCCAAACATTAAATGAGACTTCCAAACAGAAGTCTCACCTATCTTATAACAGTTTCTTTATATCTTCCAGTAATAATTCAACATTTTCTTCTTTTGTTGCCCAGCTGGTGCAGATACGCACAATACTATGGTTCTCATCTGCTTTTCCCTGAAACTCGAAAGCATACTTTTCATTTAGCTGCGCCAAAAGGGAATTTGGCAGAATTGGAAACTGCTGGTTTGTTGGAGAATCCAGCAGAAATTTAATATTTAATGCTGTTAATTCGTCTTTTATCTTCTCCGCCATTCTTGCTGCATGGGCTGCAAGTTCAAAATAACGGTTGTCCTCAAATAAGGTTTCAAACTGAATCCCCAGCAGACGACCTTTTGCAAGCATCCCGCCATGCTGCTTGATATTATAACGGAAATCTGTTTTTAGTTCATCATTGGTAATCACAACTGCTTCTCCAAACAATGCTCCAACCTTTGTTCCACCAATATAAAATACATCTGTATTTGCAGCAATATCCGCAAGAGTCATATCATTCTCACGGCACATCAGTCCATATCCAAGGCGGGCACCGTCCATAAAAAGGTATAATTTCCGTTCTTTACATACACGGTAAATTTCCTCTAATTCTGCTTTTTTATAAATAGTTCCCAGCTCTGTCGGATTGGAAATATATACCATCTTTGGCTGTACCGTATGCTCTGCACTGCCATCTGCAAAATGACCATCTACATAGTCTGCAATCTGGACCGCTGTTAATTTTCCATCGGCAGAATCAATCGTTAAACACTTATGTCCACAGGCTTCCAGCGCACCGGTTTCATGTACATTAATATGTCCGGTTGCTGCTGTCAGCACCCCTTGATAATGCTTTAATGCAGCGGAAATTACTGTCACATTGGTCTGGGTACCTCCCACCAAAAAATGAACCTCTGCATCCTTCGTCTGACATGCTTCCTTTATCAGCTCTGCTGCATGTTTACAATGTTCATCCACACCATAACCTATTGTCTGTTCCATATTGGTTTCTGCCAGTTTTTCTAAAATTACAGGATGACATCCCTCTGTATAGTCACAATTAAAACGTATCATGTTATATCCTCTTTTCCAATTCCTTTACTGAATAATAATGCTTGCGCATCTTAAATCTTCTGCTAAATTATATATTTTTCCAGTAAGAAGTCCAACTACTGTCGGACGCAGAATATTACTACTATGATTCTCTACTACCCGGGCTTTTTCTCCATTGCTCAAATCAACGGTGCTGTCTACCGGATAAAGAATAACACTTCCTAAAAAGCTTCGCATCACAGAAATATCCAGCACATCTGTCATTGACATAATCATTTCCACCGCATCCCGCTGGGAAAATGCATCTTTGTATGGACGTACCGTAACTAATGCATCATAAATATCAGCCACTGATATTACCTTGGCATAAGTACTGATTTCATCACCACTGATACCATAAGGATAACCAGAGCCATCTAACTTCTCATGGTGCTGTAATACACCTTTTAGCACACATTCCGGAAGATTACCATCTTTTAACATCTCGTATGCAAACACCGTATGCTGCTTCATCAGAGAAAATTCTTCCTCTGTCAGCCGTCCCGGTTTATTCAAAAGTTCTGTTGGAATCTTTGATTTTCCAATATCATGGAGCAATCCTGTAATTCCCAGTTCATAAATTTCCTTTTGTGACATGCCATGCTTTTTGGCAATAATCATTGCCATCGTTGCAACGTCCACACTGTGTTTAAAGGTATACTCGTCACTTACCTTTAATCTTCCTACGTCCACTGCTACCGCATCATTTTCTGATATTGCCTTTAGCAAATCATTTGTAACACTGTTGGCAGCATTCATAAAATGCTCTGATTCGGTATTGTTAAATATATACTGAATTCCCTCTGCAACACGTTCCTTTACACTTTCTGTCAGTTCTACCTTAGAACGGTCTTCCACACGATTCTCTTCAATTGTCCGCTGTATCTTTTCCGTAATAATAATTTCCTGTTCTTCTTCTTGGCCATGATGCACATAAACACCTGAAATTCCAAGCTTTGGCAATGCCTGAATCATGAAATCATCCAAAATCACTCCGTCCGCTATCAGCATTCGTCCACGTTTATCATAGACCATCTGGCTAACTTTCATTCCGTTTTTTAAGGCCTTTGTTTTTACAAACTTACTTTTTCTCAAAACATTCACCTGCTAGTTCTAAAATTTATTTAATAAGCCCTCTACACCCTCTGCCTCAAATATTTCCCTATAATACTTTACCTCATTCTGTATCAAATCGTCAATGACCTGCATACCTAAAAGTTCTACCGGTGCTTTATCATCTGTCATCAGATAACTCCCTGCTTCATATATTTCTAATTCTTCATAGACCCGGGACATTAAAACAGACAACTCCGCCTCCTTTGTCTGCTCAATGTTCCAAGCCATGGTATCTAACATTTTATCATTATTTGAAGCAAAAAGTTCACGGTTTGTAGAGCCGGAAACATCCGCTGTATACACATACGCAAATACATTTGAAATGGTATCTGCAAGATACTGATTAATGTTTCCATCTTCTTCCCCACGCATATTCATATTCACTACCATAACACCGTCTTCTTTCAGATGGTCTTTTACCAACGTAAAAAATTCCACAGAAGACATCTGAAATGGTATTGTAATGTCCTGATATGCATCCACCATAATTACATCATATTTTTTATCAATGGCATTTAAATAGGCACGTCCATCATAGGTTGTTACCGTTACATTCTCCGGCAGTTCAAAATAGGTTTCTGCCAAAGCTGTAATTTTCTCATCAATCTCCACACCCTCAATGGTCATATTATCAAAATAACGCTCACACTGGGTTGCAAAGGTTCCTGTTCCCATTCCAAGAATCAGTACGTCCAGATTTTCCTTTTCCTGCACATCTGCCATAAGCGGTGCTGCCATTGCATAATCATAATACATCCCCGTTAAGGTATCGTCCTTTTTCAGAATAGACTGTACACCAAAAAGCACATTTGTTGACAATATCACACTGTCCTTATCCTCTTTCACCTGAAGGTAATTGTAAACCGACTCCCCTTCATAGGTCAAATCCGATTCCCAGAATGCAAAACTGTCATTCGAACCGAAAAAACAGCAGAATAAAAACACTGCTATGCCAGCTGCCATTTTCTTGCTTTTTGTCCTTGTGCTGACAAAATAAATCAATGCCAATAATAATAAAATTCCTGCAAAAATTAGAAATGTTACCGAAGTTCCCACTGCCGGAATTGTAACAAAGGTAGGCACAAAGGTTCCTATAATACTTCCAATGGTATTCGAAGCATTTAACGCTCCTACAACCTTTCCATTGTCATCTAAGCTGTCCACCGTATATTTTACCAAAGATGGCGTCACTGTTCCAAGTAAAAATAATGGAAACACAAAAATTACCATACAGGCAAAAAAAGCCGCCCAGATTAAAAAGTTGTTACTGACAGAGAAAATAAGCACTGCCGAAATTCCAAGAATCACATATTTTCCAACCACCGGTATCAATGCAATCCAGACTGCCGCCAGTATCATTCTTCCATACAGCCTGTCCGGATTTGGATTTTTATCTGCCATTCGTCCGCCATAAATATTTCCCAGTGCCATGGCTATCATTATCGTTCCAATAATAATCGTCCATACAATCTGTGAAGAACTGAAATATGGTGCAAGAAGTCTGCTTGCCCCTAATTCCACTGCCATGACTGCCATTCCGGAAAAAAACTCTGTCAGGTATAAATACATTTTGTTTGATAAAATCTTTTTGTCTCTCATTATACGCCATCCCTCTAGCTTTATTGCTGCGCAGGCAGATTTTCTTAGCACTGATATATCCCATCTAATGCATCATCTATAACTTTTTTTGCAATTTCACGCCCAAAAAGGTCGGCAACTGTATACACAGCTACCGACCTTTACACAGCTTATTCTATTGTAACGAAAGGTATCTCATTTATCAAGATATGTGTCCCGAAAATTTTCTCATTTTTTCGACATTACACCTCTTCCATAAAATAAAGTCTGGAACCAAAATCCGGGAAATAACGCACCTGCTCATTATACCCGGTGCCTGCAAATGCTTGTTTTAACTTCACTCCGTTATACATCAGAGTATCTCCATATGCCACACAATCCTCTGTCTCACCATCCATTTTAACAAATTTGGCAATTACATTGTGCACAAGAGAATCCTGCTTAATATGAACAGGGGCTACTGTATTTACTAAATCGCCAAAGCCCTTTAAATCATATTTCAAGCTTCTGTTCGTAAAATGATATTCTTTTTCTTCCTCTAAGCCCTTTGCTTTATAATATTCATAACAGCTGTTAGGTACTGCCTGTTTCTGTAATATCATGCCAACTGCTTTTTTCTTATCTTTAGAAACACAGGTCCACTCGGTAATATTTCCTTCGGAACGGGAAAGACTGCTCTGGGCATATGCCCCGTCTGCAAAGTTTCTGCCACGATAGAAGTCACCATACTGCAGTACTTCTCTCCACTGCTTATATAAGGTAATCTGCTCTTTAACTGCTGCAAGCTCTTCACTCTTCATATCGCAGAAATTACACTCATATCCGCACACACCAAAGGCTGCCACATGGAATCTTGTCTCCAGCGGTGTTATGCGCAAAGTCTGATGATTCGGACAGGAAGAAACGTGGGCACTTACCGTAGACATTGGATAACCATAACTATAGCCGGTCTGTATCTCAGTACGGCAGATAGCATCTGTATCATCACTTGCCCATATCTGTGGGAAATAACTTAATATCCCCAGGTCAAAACGATTTCCACCGGCAGAACATCCCTCAAAAAGTATCTTCGGGAAACGCTCTGTTAATTCCTTCATACAGCGATATAAACCTAATACATAACGATGTGCTACCTCGCCCTGCTTTTCAGCCGGAAGAGCTTTCGAATAGTAATCTGATACAATACGGTTCATATCCCATTTCACATAAGCAATATTGGCAGAACCAAACAAATCACTCATCTGCTCAATAATATAATCCTGCACATCTTTTCTTGTTAAGTCAAGAATTCTCTGATTACGTCCTTCCGAATGGTCTTTTCCCGGAATGTCCATTGCCCAGTCCGGATGCGCCCGGTAAAGCTCACTGTCTACGTTTACCATTTCCGGTTCTACCCAGATACCAAAGTCCAGACCCAAATCGTTGATTTTTTTACAAAGTCCTGCGACACCATTTGGAAGCTTCTTTTGATTTACCTGCCAGTCACCTAACGAGGATGTATCATCGTTCCTGTTTCCAAACCAGCCGTCATCCATGACAAATAATTCGATTCCAAACTCTTTTCCTGCCTTTGCAAGACCAAGAAGCTTTCTCTCATTAATATCAAAATAAGATGCCTCCCAGCTGTTAAGCAGCACCGGACGAAGCTTATATTTCCATTCACCTCTGACAATATGCTCTCTTACGAACTGATGCATGCACTGGCTCATTCCATTAAAGCCTTTATTGGAATATGCCATCACTGCTTCCGGTGCCTCAAAAGCCCCTTCCGGCTCTATCTGATAGCAGAAAGATTGAGGATTAATTCCTGTTACCAGACGAGTCTTTCCATAACCGTTCACATCAACAGCTTCGTAATGATTGCCACTGTAAATTAAGTTGAAACCATAACAGTCTCCAAAATCCTCTGAAGTTGTTTCCTTGCTTAACATCACAAAAGGATTGGCACGATTCGAAGAAACTCCGGCATAGGAGCTGTTCACATGACGACCTGCCGCAACTCTTGTGTCAGTGCGCTTCATTTCTCTTGCCCATGCCCCATTAAAGCTGGTAAATACATATTCGTTGGTCTCAAAATCCACCTGAGTACTCATGAAACGTTTTAACTGTATTGTTTCCTCACTATTATTACGAAGGACACTATTTCTTGTAATCACATCGCAATCTTCAAAAACATAATAATGAAGTTCTAATGCCAGCCCATAATTCCTATCCCGAAGAATAATACACAAATGTTCTACTTCTCCGGAAGCATCATAGGAACCCGGAAGTCTTAAAAAAGCTTCTTTTCCTTTTTCGATGGTATAGCTGTCAAATAAAAAGTCCGATGTATAGCTTCCGTCAGCATGAACCACCTCAATGAAAGGCTCCCGGATGTCACCTTTCCCATAGGAAGACATCTCAAGGCACATATCTTCTAATGAAAAATTAGCATGCTCTTTGTCATAAATGTTTGCATTGCCCGGTGCAAATGCGTGTTTTTCTATCATTGGAAGGATACGTTCCTCTGTCAGCGGCTCTCTTACGGTAACTTTCCTTCCGTAATACAAATGCTCTAAATGTCCGGTAGGCATTACCCGGAATGCATAAGTTGTATGTGCTGTATGTAATACAAAAATATTATCATTTGCAAGAATCATTTTAATAACCATACCCTTCCATTGACTGTGAACTTAATGTTTCACAGCCAATATTTTTATTACGCAGCGCTATTAATTCTTTTTTGCTTTTAATTCTGCTGCAATTTCTTCTACTTTCTGTTCTGTTAAAATATATTTCTTGTGGAATAAGAATACTGCAATTAATAATCCCACAATCGGAATAATTGTCATGGTCATGCGAAGTCCAATTACAGAGGAACCTGCCGCCTCTACCACTTCTGCTGTATTTGTTGTATCGTTGCTTAAGTTACAAAGCTCTAAGCAGATAGATGCGGCTAAAGCTGCCACACCGGATGCAAGCTTAACAACAAAGGTCTGCATGGAGAAAATCACACTTTCATCCCTGCGGTTGTTCTTTAATTCGCCATAATCTACGGTATTTGCAAGGAATACTGTTGTAAGTACTGTAAGCATACCATTTGCTGCGAAAATAAAGAAGCCCGGAATAAATAACAAAAATACATTGGACATATTGGTAAATGCTAACACAAGAAGCACTACATAACCAGCAATTGCCATTGCGAAGCTTACATAAAATACCTGCATTGCATTTAAGAATTTACGCAATACCGGGAAAAACAGCATCATGGATAAAATCTGGATTGCTCCACCAAAAGTATTAAATAAGGTATATCCACCATACCAGTCTGCTCCGCCAAAATCATATTTAAAGAAGTATATTACCAGATTGGATGTAATATAAATGGAACAGTTAATTAATACGATGGTTGCTACGATTGCCATAGCCTGGTCATTCTGGAATAATGCTTTAAACATCTGTCCAACAGAAGGTGAGTCTACATCTACTGTAGATTTTTCTTTGATATTCAAACAGGTAATTACAATAAATACTACAAATAATATTGCAATAATTAATGCAAACCACTTAAATCCCACAGCCTCATTAATGCTTCCATCTGCCTGGGTTCCTAACATTTTTACACACATCATAGTGATAATGGTAACAATTGCAGAACCAACACCGGCACAGGAACGGGCTAATGTAGAAAGTCCTTCTCTCTCTTTACCACCTTCTGTAAAGGCCGGAATCATTGACCAGTAAGGAATATCCATCATGGTATAAGACACACCCCAGAGGATATAGGTAACTGCTGCATAAGCTACAAGTCCTTTGCCGTCTAATGCCGGTGGTGCAGCAAACATAAAATATAAAATGATAGCATTAATTACAGTACCAATCAGTAACCATGGGCGGAATTTACCCCATTTTGTTTTTGTTTTTGCAACAATAACTCCCATGATTGGGTCATTAAAGGCATCAAAAACCCGGGCAGCCATTAAGATAATACCCATTGCAATGGCACTTACTCCTAAAATATCCTGATAGTAATATAAAATATAGCTTGCGGAAAGCATGTATACCATGTCTTTTCCTACTGCACCCAAACCGTAGGATGCTTTTTCTTTTAATGATAATCTCATAATGTTTTTCCCTTCTCTTTATCTTTATTTTTTTAATCCCATAGCAAGTTCTACTGCTTTATATGCTCCATCATACAAGCCAATGGATTTATTGCGAATTATGTTTTCACACATATCTGCAAGGAAACGTTCATCTGTTAAAAACAGCTCTATCATCTGTAGCGTATGAGGAATGTCTCTGCACTCTAAAGTTCCATCTCCCACTTCTGCGGAATGGATTGCGCCCCACATTTCATGCTTTCCAACTCTTCTTATGAAAAGCTTAGGAATTGGATAAAACGCCAGTTCACTTGGCTTTGTTACCAGAACATCACTGCTTCTCATTAATAGATTGGTACAATAAACTGCCTCAAAGATGTTTGCATGCCAGAAGCCATGAATTCCTGTGATGATTTCCATTTCATCTAATGCCTTTTCTGCAAAGGCTTTTGTTTCCTTCCATTCGTTAAAATGCTCTGTGGCAAAGGCTTTCATCTCCGGTATCTCACTAAGCAGTGCATCCCAGACATTTTTGTAATCACCAACATTCACATATAAAGCTGCCTGTTTCTTTTTGATATATGGCAGTAAATATTTGATAATTGCTGCAAAAATTTCCTTCTGGGCACCTGCTCCGCCAATGGTTAATAAAAAACGCATTGGTTTGCCATCTGTTTTACGCTTCATTCGGGCTTTACAGTCTGCTTCAATATTACTTACCAGTTCATGGTCAATATAATGTCCGGTATATACCAGGCTGTCTGATGGCATCGCCTTATTTACCTTCTTTTTGTCCATACCGTTTAAGATGCGGTAACCCTGATATGAATTATAACACTGAATTGTATGTACGCTTCCCTCGGATAAATGAAGTGCCATTGGCCAGTTATCCGGAATTGCATTTACCACATATTTCATGCCGGCATGAATAGCTGCCTGGGCAGGCCATACATGGGTTCCAATCACCGGAATGTCCTTTGGAACATTGCGGTATACCGGTGCCATTAACTCTGCATTCTTCTGGTCTGCGGCATTATAAGATAATGCCCGGAAACCTTCATAGTTCATTGGCTCCCATACCAGCTTGTTAAAGATTGGATTCTTAGAAAGTCTGGAACCTAAGGAATATAAATCATTCTGTGCTCCGATTACCTTCGTACAGGTAGTTTCTTTGTAAGAATTTAAATCCATCCAGTAGGGTGTGTACCCCATTGCTTTTGCTGCGGATGCCATTGCCATGGAAATACGATAATGACCAAAGCCCATACGGATATTTCCTACAATGATGCCCTTTTCCCGATCAAAGCCTGCCTCTCCTGCAGCTGTACCCTTATCAGCATCCGGCACCTCAATATAATCTAATGCTGCATCATAATGAGCATTCTGTTCTAAGGCACCTACTAATACGTTCTGTACGCCTAAATCATCACCGATATATGCGTTTTTCTGGATTCGTACCGGATAATTCACCTTGGAATCATCTCCAAACTTTTTCTGGTACTTCTTTTTTGATTTGAGGGCTTTTTTGTATACGCTCTCCGGCATGCTATTGCCAAAAATTACTTTTGATTTTTCCTCCATGTCACCTCTACGCTCCCTTTATTCTTAACACTGCTCTACTCTTACCGTAAAATCAATTCTTACTTCATCTGCCTGAGCAGTTTTAATTATCACACAGGCCTTTTCTTCTTTTCCTGCCTCAACCTTCTTTGTTCGGATATAGGTTCCACCCATACCACCATGTAATGAAAAAGTATCCGGGCCGATAATTTCAATGGCACCCTCTGCTTTTACTGTCACAGGCTCGTTGAAAAAGCTTAATACATTATCCTTTTCATCCTTTGCAAGAATTCGGATTGCTGCCACATCATAAGTGTTTTTTTCTATCAGCTTCTGATGGTCGGTATTTACCTCAAGCTTTACTGCTTTCATTGGCTCTTTTACAATCGTTTTTACGACTGTTTCCTGACCAGTTGTTGTATCTGCCTTAATTGCTTCAAATCGATAAGTAGTTGATGTTCCACCCCAGTCGCCAATATATTTGTTATAAAGAACTACTGCCTGATTCATGCTCATACGATATCGTAAAATAAGCCATGCTGCTGATGCATAAATTGATTTTGGAAGTCCGCCAAGACCAAAACGGGCAGTTGCATTCATTAATTTCTTTACCATTGCTTCCTGTTTTGGCTTAAAGTTTTCTGCCTTTAATGCATCTCCTACAAAATCATCTATTACAATCGGACCATGCTTTAATGCTGTAAAAGCAGAATCCTTAGCGGTATATTCCTTAATGAACCGGTCGTTTTTATACATTTTCACTTTATCTGCATTGGTGAAAATATAAGTCTCTCCACGATTACAGCCCGGATGCTCTCCAATATCCATGGAAGAGCTAAGCTCTAATACCGGATATTTTTCCTGCTCACAGGCATAAATTGTAGCTGCCAGTTTATGATTGCGGAACATATCCAGCACACCATGATAACAGATACGGTCACCGCTTCCGAAATCCTTATGGGTATTATAATCAAACATACACCAGCCAAAGCAGCCAGAAATATCTTCTTCCTCTGCTACTGCATTTAATACCCTTGCATGGCGTAAGGCATGTTCTACCCGATGTTCTTCCCAGTCAAAGGCTTTGGTCGGATACATATGTCCGTTATATTCACTAATTAAATAAGGCTTCTCCACATTAGAAGTTACATCCGCTTTCTTCTCACAGCCTTTGTTATTTCCTGCATGTACAAAATCGTTATAGGTATATACATCCTCTAACAAATTACTCTTCTTGCTGGCTCTTACACCACCGGTTGGTCTGGAATCATCCAGTTTATGGGCCACTTCATTGGTCCTTGTATAAAATGCATCATCGTCCTGGGATTCATTAATTCGTACTCCCCATAAAATAATGGAAGTGTGATTGCGGTATTGCAGTATCATGTCTTTGACATTTTCCACTGCCTGGTCTTTCCATTCCTCATTACCGATATGCTGCCAGCCCGGAAATTCTGTAAACACCAGTAACCCAAGTTCATCACAACGGTCTAAGAAGTAATGAGACTGCGGATAATGAGAGGTTCTTACTGCATTTACCCCTAACTCTTTCTTCAAAATGTCCGCATCCAGTTTCTGCATGGATTCCGGCATTGCATAACCTACATATGGATAACTCTGATGACGATTTAATCCGCGAATTTTAAACTTTTTATCATTTAAGTAAAATCCATCTTTTTTAAATTCTGCTTTACGGAAACCAAAACGGATTGTTTTCTCATCTAATACTTTTCCTTCACGAATCAGTTCTGTTTTTACTTCGTAAAGTACTGGACATTCCGTATCCCATAATAAGATATTTTCTACCGGAACACTTATTGTAAGCTTTGTTCCACTAACAGCTTTTTCTACCAGTTCTTTATAACTGTCAGCCTCCACTGCTTTCAGGCTTTGCTTTATGTATGCTCCTTCGATTTCTTTATTTAAGGTTACTTCTGTTATCAGTTCTGCTTTTTTCTCTGTCACAGATGTGATTTTATTCTTCACAAATACATCTGCCAGATATTCCGGATTTTTTACTTCCAGATATACATCACGATAAATTCCACCATAGGTCATATAGTCAATTACGAAACCAAAAGGCGGTACATTTAAGCTTTCCCTGCTGTCTGCTTTCACAACCAGCGCATTGTTGCTGCCATAGTTAAGGGCTTCGCTGATATCTAAGGTAAATGCTGTATATCCGCAGCGATGTTCACCGATTTTTTCTCCATTTAAGAAAACTTCACTCACATGACCGATTCCCTCAAAGGTTAATAGTATTTTCTTGCCATTCCACTCCTCTGGCGCAAAGACCTCTCTGCGGTATCCACTCACCATCTGATATAAATGCTCATCAAAATAGTGATATGGAAGTTCTTTGCAAGTATGAGGAAGTCTGACTTCTGTTACCGCCTCTCCTTTACCTGTTAAAAAATCCTCTGTATAATTCTCTGTAAAATACCAGTTTTCATTTAAATAAATTCTCATTCTTATATAACCATGCCTCTCTATTGCTCACAGACATTACAATATCCTGTTTCTCTTCTCTCCTAGTTCTGACTCCGGTTCTCCTCATGAACCACAATTCCATCTACCAGAATATTTACCACTTCCTCCAACGCCTTGTTGTAAGATATCTTATTTTCAATCAGAACATCTCTCTGGAAAAACTGCTCAATGGTCGCTTCTAACATTGTCTTTAAAATCGGAATCTTTATTCTTCGGATGCAGCCTTCCTCCATTCCCTGTTCCAGCAGTTCAATGGTTTTCTCCCATCCGGTCTCTAATCTTCTTTCCACCTGCTTATAAATTTCCGGATATTTATCCTTTAGCAGATAAAGCTGACGAAAATCGATATCCCTGTAACCCTCAGGCAAAACACCTAAAATTGCACGTATTTTTTCCACCGTACTTAGTTTTTTACTTTTTAATACACGTTCTTCGCTTTTCTTAATGGAATCAAAACAATAATCTACCATTTCTGAAACTAAGGAATCCTTATCTCTAAATACAGTATAAATTGTTTTCTTACTGATACTAAGCTGGGATGCAATATCATCCATGGTAAATTTCAGTCCTTTTTTATTAAACGCCTGCAACGTACCTTCCAGAATCATTTCTCTTAATTCCATGTATATCACCTTTCTATTCATTCTTTTCCGCTGTTTCTATCCTGCTTTTTTTCCCATATTGATTTTATGAATGCTTTCTGTGTCATCTCATGCAGGAAACTCATTTTTATTTTTCAGTTTCCTATATTGTAGCATCATCTGAATGTTCTATCAAGAAACTAAATACCCAAAAATAGTTTCCATTTTTTGTAACAATATACCAATTTTTTTTGCAAAATAGCCTCTACTTCTGTATAATAGGAGTTAGAATGATTTTTAACGAGAAAACGGAACCGGTTTCTATAGGGTTCCGGGAAACGAGGCAGCATGCGCAACGAACATACAATACAGATATTAAAGGATTTAGAGCTTGGAAACATCACTTCCGACGAGGCTTATGACAGACTAAAGCTTACTCCTTTTGAAGATTTAGGCTATGCCAAAATTGACCACCATCGAAAAATCCGTCAGGGTGCACCAGAGGTTATTTATGGGGAATCTAAAACCAGCGAACAGATGGAAGGTATCATTCAAAGCATGTTAAAGCATTGTCCCCAGAATATTCTGATTACAAGATTATCTGCAGATTCTGCGGAATATCTTTCGGAACATTTTCCTCTTTTTTACGATAAGGCTTCCAGAATCGGCATTGTAAACCGGGTGGAACAGATTACCACCAAAGGTCATATCGTAGTGGCCACCGGTGGTACCAGTGATATTCCGGTAGCGGAGGAAGCCGCATTAACGGCAGAGGTTTTAGGAAATCGTGTCGTAAGACTTTATGACGTAGGAGTTGCCGGGATTCACAGGCTTTTATCGAATATGGAGGTTTTAAGTACTGCCAATGCCATTGTTGCAGTTGCCGGAATGGAGGGCGCATTAGCAAGTGTTATCGGTGGACTTACTGACTGTCCTGTTGTTGCCGTTCCAACCAGCGTAGGATATGGTGCCAGTTTTCACGGTGTTTCTGCCCTGCTTTCCATGTTAAACTCCTGCGCCAGTGGTGTTTCTGTTGTAAATATTGATAACGGCTTTGGTGCCGGTTATCTTGCCAGCATGATTAATCATATCGGTGGTTAAAATTATCCAAACATAAATAGAAAGGTAAGACTCTTTATGAAAACATTATATATTGAGTGCAATATGGGAGCTTCCGGAGATATGTTGATGGGAGCATTATATGAAGTATGTGACCAGAAAGAATTATTTTTAGACACCATTAATCAGGCCTTTGCTGATTTTGATATTCAGATTACTGCCACGCCTTCTGAAAAATGTGGCATTCATGGAACGAAAATGCATATACAGATTCATGATACCGAGGAGACCGAAATTCCTCAGAAACCAAGTGCTTCCCAGACTTTAGCCAGTGCCTTAAATCATGCCCACACCCATAGCCATTCCTATGATAGCGAGCATATCCATAAGGATGATGATTCTTTGCATGTCAAAGAACAGGAAGCAACAGAGCACAAGCATTCCCACAATCATGATTCTTCCCATAGACATGAAAAAAATAAAAAACATTCCCACACCTCCTATCCTTCGATTTTAGCAAAAATTGATTCCTTAGAGCTTCCGGGAGAGGTAAGACGGGATGCCGCTGCGATTTATCAATTCATCGGCGAGGCAGAAGCAAAGGTTCACCAGACCGATTTAGAACATATTCATTTTCATGAAGTTGGAAGTTTAGATGCCATTGCAGATGTATGTGGATGCGCTCTGCTCTTTTATTTAATAGAGGCAGATAATATTTTCTGTTCTCCAATTCACGTTGGTAACGGCTTTGTAAAATGCGCCCACGGTGTTCTGCCAGTCCCTGCTCCGGCAACTGCCGAGCTGTTAAAGGGAATCCCTCACTATACCGGCTCTATTGCCAGCGAATTATTAACACCTACCGGTGCAGCAATTTTAAAATATTATGTTAAAAAATTCTGCTCCATGCCGGTTCTGTCCACCGATGCCATTGGATATGGTATGGGAACAAAGGATTTTCATATTGCAAACTGTCTCCGCATTTTTGCCGGAGAAAGCTTTGAAGCAGACAGCTTCCCAAGTGATGATACCATTCTTGGCATTTCCTGCAATTTAGATGATATGACCGGAGAGGCAATTGGACTTGCTACAGAAATCTTAATTGCCGCAGGGGCTTTAGATGTTTTTGTTACACCAATTCAGATGAAGAAAAATCGTCCCGGTATTCTTCTTACCTGCTTATGCAACACCTCTGACAGGGAGAAATTTACAGGTCTTCTTTTCCTTCACACCACCACCAGAGGTGTCCGCTACCAGACTTATCAGCGCGCCAAATTAGCCTCAAGCTTTGAATCCCGTCAGTCTCCTTATGGCGATATCCGGGTGAAAAAAAGCTCCGGTTATGGTGTAGAAAAAGAAAAAGCTGAATTTGAAGATTTAAAAACCCTTGTATTAAAGCATGGATGCTCCATCGAAGAAATCAAGAAAAATATAGATTAGTTTCACCCAAAAAACGTCAGGTTTTCATTTATACATATTTAAAAAGCGCTGTATCAATTACCTTTTCCGGTAATCCATACAGCGCTTTTTTCTTGTCACTTCACAATTCTTTTATTTTATCTTTTTCCTATTATTTTACAATTCTTTTTCTGCAAGCAAAGCCTACAAAGGCTGCTCCTGCAAGTAAAATCATAATTCCCGCAAAAGCTGCTGTTGCTGCGTTGTCAGAAGTATTTACTGCACTTACTGCTTCCTCTGAAATAATAAAGGTACTAAAGTGATTTGTTTCAAAGGTAAGCACTCCGTTACTTACGGTTGTTTTACACTTCACCAGTGTTCCGTCCTCTGCCAGACGATATACAACAAGCTGATTTCCATTTGCTGTACTTAAATTCGCTGGAACCGGAAGAGACACATTTACATAATCACTTAATTCGTGAAGTTCTGCCTTAGAAGCATCAAAAAGTGTAATCTCGATTACATGAAAACCTTTGCTCCGGGTAATACCCTTCATTGCTTCTACTGCTTTTTTGTAAATATCGGAACCGGTACCCGGCATACCAATATCAAAGGTAGCTCCCTCTGGTAAAACTCCTGCATCACCCTCAATAGTATATCCCGCTGCACTCATCAGCTTACGAATCAGTTTATCACCAACCTTAATAAGCTCTTCGATAATATCAGATGGATTTACAACTGTGACAACACCTGTAATATTAACAGAATCATCCTCTTTTTCAGAGTCCTCCGGTTCTTCTGCACCTTCTGTTTCAGAATCTTCCGGTTCTTCTGTATCCTCTGGTTCAGAATCCTCCGGTTCTTCTGTATCCTCTGGTTCAGAATCTTCCGGTTCTTCTGTATCCTCTGGTTCAGAATCCTCTGGTTCTTCTGTATCCTCTACTTCAGAATCATCTGGTTCTTCCACAACATCTTCTTTTGCTGCAAGAACTACTGTTCCGCCATCCTTTGCTGCTGGAATGCTGATAGTTATTGTCTTATCTGCTGCAACAGTATATTCTTTTCCATCATAGAGGTTTGTATATACACTTCCCGCATCATCACTTACTGAAATGGTCACTTCTTTTGCCGCTGATTTGATGTTCATACCAACATATAATGTGGTATCATCATAGCTTCTTGCAATTACATCGTATCCTTCTGTATCAGATACTGCTACATTGCTTCTGCTTCCCTTTGCAAATACATCTGTGTATTCATTACGGATTTCAAGCAGTGTCTTATAGTGGTTATACATACTGCTTCCATCCTTCTCCTGTGCAGCCTGGGCTGTCCAGTCGAAATCATAACGGTTTGTCTGATATGGATAGTTATTAGCACCGGTCTGTCCAATTTCTTCACCATAATAAATAACCGGCTGACCTTTGGCAGTAATCTGTAAGGTTGCTGCAACCTTCATAAGATTTGCTGCTTCTTCTTCGCTAAATCCGCTTTCATTTATCAGTTTATACTGTAAACCATCTTCATCATGGCTGCCGATAAAGGATCCCATGGTTGCAGTATTGTTAATACTTGTATTTCTCTTCTGTAATTTACCTTCTACTTCTGAAAGGCTGCCGCCTACAAAACGCTGTGCGAAATCATTGAAATCAAAGTCAAGTAACGCATCCATAGTTCCTGTACCAAGCTCACCTGCTGTGTTCGCATAGCCTGCTCCGGCATACTCACCAATCATCTTGAAATCAGGATTAACTTCTGTAAGTGAATTCTTAAAGGCTGCCCATGTAGTATAATCTACATGTTTTACCGTATCAATACGATAATAATCGATATCAAATTCATCCATCCAGTTTGTCTGCCATTCAATAATCTGATTTCTTACTCTGCTATCCTCTGTTACAAAGTCTGGTAATCCTGCTAATGAAGCATATACATCACTTCCGCTTACGGTATTGCTTGCATCACGAATCATTGTAACACCATCTAATAAGCCATTGAAATATTCTTCTGTCTCGTAGCCTGCATGGTTAATAACCACGTCCACCATAATTTTCATATCTCTGTCATGGGCTGCACTAAGCAGAGCAGAAAATTCTTCTGCGGTTCCAAGATGACTGTTTAATTTTGTAAAGTCACTTGCCCAATATCCATGATATCCGGTAGACTCAATGGTCTGACCATCTTTCTCTGTTGTTGTATCTGAATTCTCTACGATTGGAGTAATCCAGATTGTATTTACACCTAATTCCTTTAAGTAATCTAATTTCTGATTTAATCCGGCAAAATCACCACCATGGTAGCTTAAGCTTCCTGCTTTATCTACGCCGGCATTATTTGTAGTACTTCCATCAAAGAAACGGTCTGTCACTGCAAAGTAAATAATTGCCTCATCCCAGTCAAATTCACCTTCTGCTTTTACGCGTTCTGTGATAGTAACTGTGGCATTTGCTTTATAAATATTTCCATAATTATCCTTTACCGTAACCGGTATTGTCTTCTGTCCTGCTGATGTGGTATCAAGACAAGCGATAGTTGCTTTCATCAGTTCTGTCTCTACATCCATTGTTCCAAGACCAAGAGCAGATAAATCTGCCTGAATGCTTTCTACCTCTTCTGCCTGAATTACAGCAGCATCATTACCTGTAAAGCTTACACTTAAAACATTGTTATCATTGTAATCCATAGTGGATTTTGATAAGGAAGCATTTACTCCAACTGCATATTTCTTGTAAGTAAGAACTGATTTTTTTTCATCAGCTGAAACTCTGGAATTAAATGCATCCAGCACTTCTGTTCCATTTACAAGATAGTAATATTCATAGTCTCCGGTAGTTAAACCTTTGTAATCATAATAGAAACGCTCATTTTCTGCATCATATGCCATATCATAAGCCTGTCCATTAACCACAACCTGAACCGTTCCTAATGTACTTAATGCTCCTGTTTTAAATAATGCATCCTCACGATAATAGAAATGAATTGCATCATTCGCTCCATCCATCTCATATCCTGTATTGTATGGAAGAATCTCTGTTACGCCTTCTCCCTGCACAAATTTCGCTTTTACAACCGTCTGGTCTGCCGGAACCTGAATATAATGGTCACCGCCATCTTTTTCTGCCCATTCACTGTCTGCTGTTGTTTTTCTCATACAAAATTCTAATCTGAAATCAATATCGTAATCAGCTACCGGCACTGTAATATAACGTTTTCCATTGATTTCTTCTGTATAAAGTTCTGTAGAACTTCCCATTCCGGTATTCCATGAATAGATATTCCATCCATCGTAATCACCGGCTGGTCTGTCATATTCTACAATTACATAACGGTTTCTTAATTCTTTAATTTCAGGAAGCTCTGTATAGGTATTTGCATCATCGCCAAATACAATATAGATATTGCACTCCTCTGCACCGCTTGTGTTATTAAAATAATGGTTCCCTGTCTGCCAGTTCCATTCCCCCTTTGATCTTGGAATTAATCCAAGAGAGGTAACGGAGGTTGTCAAATCTGCTTTTAACCACTGTTTTCCATCACTTAATGTTTCTAAAGAAGTAAATGGAATTGCTCCAATATTTCCGCCATTTTCTTCCCATGCCCAGATATCCGCTGCATCCACTGACATATGAGATGCTACATGGTCATAGTAATAAATATGATAGGTATAGGTTTTATCCTTTACAGAAACAGTTACCTTGGAAGTATATGTTTCATAGGCTGCAATTAATACAACGGTTTCTACTGTTGAACCTGCAGCAACTAAAATAGTTCCATCAGAAATTGTTACTGTATCTGCAAGGCTGCTATCTTCTAAAGAATAAGTAACTGCAACGTTTGATGAATTTCCTTCCTCATCATAAAAGCTTAATGTTTCCGGAAGTGCAACACTCTTTCCTCTTGCTGCATCCATTGCTTTATCAGAAAGACCGGCAATTACAACTTTGCTGTTTCCACCAGAGGTTGTCTTATCATTTAATGGATCGGTAAACCAGTCATTTTCTCCGGCTTTGAATTTATATTCATATACACCAGGAGTCTGTACCGGAGTAGTTACTGTCCATAAATCACCGGCTTCATTTTTTGCCATGGCAAGACCTTTTGTCCAGTCAGTTCCATTTAAGGTTCCCATTAAAGAAACAGATTCTGCATCCGCATATTTTCCTGTTGCATCCAGATTCACGGTTACTGTATTATCTTCATTCACAACAGGACTCTTAATTGTACTGTTGGCATTTGGATTGATTGGTGCATTACTTACAGATGCTGTCCATCCCTCCGGTGCTGTATCAGATATCACCGGTGCTCCCTGATGTGAGGTAAAGGTTACCCATTTTTCTGTTGTCTCTGTGGTTGGTGTAAACTGGATATTTCCTGTCTGTACCCCATTATTGTTATTATAAATCAGATTGAACTGATTCACGTTCATAGTAATCGTAAAGCTATACCATCCATCGTTTTCGGTATCTGCTTCTACTTCTGCTCCCGGCCATGCACCTGCATATGCATATCCATTGATTGCTGTCCAGCTTGAACCCTCTGAAATATATGCATATACCGCATCCCAGTCACCAGAATTTTTAAAATGCATTGTAATTGTTGCATCTGTAAAGTTTGGTGTTTCTGATGGCTGCTGTGTAACTGCTTCCTGTGTTACAGAAACACCTTTATCTGTATCTGTTACATCTAAAGTAAAGGTTACATTCGATACTGCTTCTACTGTCAGGGAACGGTTATTTCCATCTGGTCCCCAAGGCAAATCCCAGCCTTTGTTTTCCGGGTCCTGTAAAACCTTATATGCATAAGTTCCTGCTGCAACATTCTGATAAGTCAAACTATATTTATTGGAATCTTCCGAATCCTGTACAAAAAAGTTATTTGTATCTGTAAGAGACCAGTTGCTGCCTGCCAGACCTGCATCTCCTGCCAATACAAAAATATTCTGAATCTCAGCTTCTTTTATCTCAGTTGTTTTCGCTGCCTCTGCAAACCATTTTCCTGTAGCTGGTTCAAAATACGCTGCTGTATATCCCTGCTTTGCAATCTGGGCATTCCAGCAGTTATAGGTTTCTGGATTTGTTGTAGTGTCTGTTGTATCTGCAACACATTTTACAAACTGAAATCCTTCTACATTTCCTGATATATCTACATAGCCCCATCCATCGCTGTTATCAATTAAAGTTGGTTTATACTGGTCTCCCCATGTACCTCCAATTCTTGCATCCGTGCCTCCTGTTACGGTAACACTAGACCAGGCGTTCACTGCCCAATCGCCTGCACTTGTCCCTTCCGGCAATTCAAAATACAATCTGATTGCATTTTCTTCTGCCTTGGCAACAATTCCACCAAGCTGTGAAAATGCGCCCATTGTTAACACCATTGCAAAAGCAAGTACAAAACTTAGCACTCGTTTTACCATGGTTTTCCGAAAGAATTTCTTTGCTCTTTCCATTTTTCCTCTCCCTTTCGCTCGAAAAAACATTCTCTGTTCTTTTCGTATTTTTTCGTATTTTAATTATATATCTTCCGCTTTTTTTCGGCAATTGTGACAACCATAGAAAAAAATGCACAAACTTTATCTATTTTCACGATTTTCTATTTATTTCACACATTTTCTAGTTCAATAGTACCGCGAAACTTTACTAAATTTAACAGTTCATTTTTTAGCAAAATGACGAAAAAACTCCCTTGTAAGATTCTCCTCGCTTTTGATTCATAGGAATTTACAAAAATTCCTATGAATTCAAAAAAACCCGGTAACGCATCCGCGTTACCGGGTTTATCATCGTCCATAAATTATTTATCAGCTCTAGCCATAGCTTCTTTGAAGTCATGCTGGTCTGTAAAAATTTCATTCTTATATGGATTCTTTTTCTGAATAATTGCACGTCTGATAATTGCTGTTAAACAGATTACGTTAGCTACAAGTGCTAAAATTGCAATCATACCCTGTGCTGTTGGATTTGCATAAGCTGGCTGTGCAGCTGCAGATAAATCCATTGGGCTTGTCCATTCTGAACCATAAAGGGTTGGTAATACAGCACACTTTGTTCCAATCTGGAATAATGGGAATACCTGTGCAAACATACACCAGATAGCTAATGTATTGGCACGGTTCATAATCCATCCACCCTTGTTCCAGAAGTGGTTTGCAAAAGTAGGTGCAAGTAATAATGCAAGTCCGCAGTACCATGCATGTGTTGGAAGGTTATTGTATGTATATTCAAAGTTCCATAAGTCATACGCAATGATAAAGCACCATGTCATGTCTGGCCATAACATATCGTCTTTCTTCTTAGAAGAGTAAATTCCCCACCATCCTGTCATACAGAAGATGTTAAGAATACCTGCAATACCATTTACCCAGTTCCACCAGCCACCATAGAGCCATACGCCCTCACTGGATAACCAGTATCTGGAACCTGTCTCAGCGAGTGCCATTGCACCTTTAATACCAGATTCAAAATCAGAACCTACTGCAATTAAGATATTAATTGCTACAATAATGAATGGGAAAGGTTTAAACCACTCTTTTGCTCCGATTCCCCATTTGTACTTAATCATCATGAAACCGATACATCCTGCTAATGCTGCATAAAGCTTCGCATAATGGAACCAGCCATTCATGTAAAGATAAGTCTGATTGTTAAGCGCCCATTCTGCTCCGTTTGCTGCACCAATTGCAATTGCAACGAAATAAACGGTTAATGCTGCTGGAAGAATTCCGAAAAAGAAAATTCCACCCATCTTTGTACGGCGGGCAATCTCGTTACAGACAACCAATCCTGCGAATACAAGTACCCAGCCAATTAACTGATACATAGCGTTATCGCCATAAATTTGGAATAACATAACTTTTCCTCCTTTTATCTATATTCTTCTTTCATATGATACTCCTAAACTGGTCACCAGGCACACTGGTATGACCAGCCATATATTTTAATATTAATACTTTTTTAATACTTTTTCAATATTATTTATATTTTTTCGACCTTTTCAGCATTTTTCATAATGTTCTTTCGAAAAAAAACAGGGAAATGCACAAAAAGTATCAGATAAATTGAAAAAAGCAATGGCTCTGGTATGACCAGAAACCACTGCTCTTTATGTTGGTTTTCCTATGATTTCCTAAGAATTAATCTTCAATTGTCAGCTTTCCGGCAGTCACTTCCAAATGAACACTTTCCGAATCTGCCTTGTACATATTCAATAACAATTCCCATAATTTGTGTATCTGGTTTACCAGTACGCCAGAAGCCTGTACGCTATAAGGAAGTAATGTATGCAGATTAAACAGACGAATTCCCAGTGGTGGAAGAAATACCAGATTTGTTGTCATGGTCTTCTCTCCGGCAGTCTTAATCATCTCATAGGTAATCATACAGAAATCTTCACCTCTGCGTTTACAATAAAAAGAAACATAACACTCATCAATGGTCCATAAAATACCATTCTCTTCTTCAACCGGTTTCTCCGACACATCATTATTCTCTGTTGTCTGTACTTCTACATTCCAGTAAAGCTTTCCCTCTCTTGTTTCCCGGTACATATCACTTAATAAACGTAATAATTCTTCTGGTTTTTTCATTGCTGCCCCTCCATTTAATAACCTTCTTCTATTCTGCCAAAGCATGCTCCGCCACTCTTACACCATGAACCACAAACCGGTTTCCGGTTGTAGAACAGGTTGAAAGCGTTATCACTTTGTCATCCTTTGTTACAGTAACTCCTGTATCCTCATAAGAACCACGAATCATCTCATTAATAAATGCTTGAAATGTATCATCATTTCCGTAGCCTATTGTATATACACTGCTTGTCTCTGGTACATCTCTAAATGCAAATATCTGATAACGATACGCATGTTCATTTGTATATATGGTAAAGTATTGATTATCCTGATAAAAGCCTTCTTCTTTGTACTTTTTCAAACTGCCAAACATACTAAGATTACGCATGTTATGACCATAGATAATTGTATGATTATCATTAAAATCCGGACAATTTGCCCCTTCCATAAAAATACAGCCGGCAGTTGTCTGATTCCCATATATATCCGTTCGCAAATAGGTCTCATCATCTCCTGAATATAATATCGGATAACTTAATACCTCATTATTATCAAAACGAATCCATCCTATTACATCTGAATTAACCTGCTGTATTCCCTCGATATCAATGTCAACCTCTTCATACCACCAGTTAACATTATCCTCAACCAAGGTAATTTCCGCATTAATATCCTCTTCTACTGTCACAAAAGATTCATTTAATGCATCGTAAGTATCATTGGACTTCTTGTAATCTAATAATGTAGGTACCAGCAATGCAAGCGCCCCCACAATCATTCCAAGTCCAAGTATTAAAAGCACCACTGACGAAGCACTCCATTGTTTTTTCTTATCCATGACTTATGCATTCCTTCATTTCAAATTTTTTGCGATACATCCGCTCATCAGCAACTTTATAAGCAAAACGGGAGGTTTTTACACCGCCTTCCGAAGCGGCACAAACACCATAAGCAACACTCATACTCCACTGCTGTTTTTCCTGATTCTTTTTATCAATCTGTTGATTCATTTTATCAATCAGTCCCTTTACCTCTACCTTGGCTGCATCCTTTATCATTACAATAAATTCATCTCCGCCAATTCGTCCTACCAGACCATGCTTTCCAAATACAGCAGACAATATCTCTGCAAACTCTTTAATAAAACGATCCCCTTCATCATGTCCCAGGGTATCATTTACCACCTTAAGATTATTCAGATCAAATCCTATGATAATGTAATCACTGTCATGCTCATCCAGTTCATCAAAAAACTCCTCACAGCGTCTGCGGTTTGCAAGGCCTGTAAGTTCATCTGTATAAGCCATTTTTTCCAAAGCTTCATTCGTTGCTGCATCATATAATATTCGGGCAATTCCCATACAGAAATCCACAATTAAGGATAGTACAAAAATCAAAGCACCCATATATAAACTACTGCTAAAATGAGAGCTTGCCATAACATCTGTATATTTCTGTATATTAAAACGCAGGATATCCGATAACATTAGCAGTACCATAATAATAATTCCAATAAAAAGAACTGGCGTTTTTAATCTGTGCTTTATAATATCATGTATAAACATAAACATCAGATAAACTGCCATTAACGCGTCCAGAAAATGACTGATTCTAAGTACTTCACACATATGAATGATATTAAAGGCATGTAATGTAAATGTTACTGCTATAAACAATAACTGCATCGTTAATATCACATAATAAATAATTTTTCTCACATGCCAGTTCCGCTCTTTCACATCCACAAAAAAGTATGCAAACAGAAAAACCGGGGCAAGATATAATGCGACAAATTCCAGATTCGCTTTCTTTGATAAATCATAAGTAAAAACGGTAATAATGTCATAGCTGCACAATGACCACATTCCAATAAAAAAAGAAAACAGTGCAATGCAAACCAGTTTATGCATCCCTTTTTGTCTAAGCATAAATGCTCCGCTAATAATTGACAGACAGACACCAAACATCATCAGAAATATATCTATACTTAATGCCAGACGATTCTCTGATACAAAGTCACGCATCACAAAATTATTATTACAAATAGACGGAATCTCTAATGATGCAAAAGCATCATTTTCCGAAATCCGCATTGTAATTGTAATATCTTTCCCCATATAATCCTCGGGAAGATTCACAAAATGATAACCATAACCAACCACTTTGCCCGCATCATATTCTTCCTGACCATAAGAGTAAATTTCTTCACCCTCTAAAACCACCTGCATATCTGAGTGAATGTTATATATCTTTAAAACCGGACTATCTATCACTTCAATTGGCAGTTTACACTCCATCACAACTACATCTCCCCTGCCAGTCAAGGGAAACTTCAGTTCTGCCAAAGCTGCATCCGAAAAAATCTGGTCATTAATTGTAACATCCCAGTCATCACTTAAATAAATATAGTTTCCTTTATCAATATCTACCCCTGAATTTATGTATATATAGCCAGCCACGATTAGAAATATCAGCGGAAATATTATGATTTGTAGTATTTTACCACTCTTTCTCATAGTCAATCCCCATCTAACTACTTATTTTGCTACATTTTAATCTAACACTAGTCAATCATTTTATCAAGAATAAATTTTCCAGTTTCCATGCTGCCCCATAAAAAGCAAAAACGGAAGACATGAACGCCTTCCGCTCTAGCATTGACTTTTCCTTAACTTTTCTTCAACTTATCAGCTGCCAGCCAGACGAAAAAAATTCCACAAAAAATTGCTGCCAGTTTTAATTTTGATTGAAATAGTTTCGTCACTTTACCAATTACAGGAATTTTAAAAACGACTTTTCCAATCACTCTCGAAAATGCAACCGGCTCTACATCCTCTGCCACATTTGCATCTCCTTTTGTTACAAATTCTTGTTTCTCGTAATCTATATCTGCTACTCTGTGTGTCATAACATACTTCGTATCAGTCCCCAGATAATATGTGATAACTTCTCCTTTATCAACCTCTCCTACCTCTATATCCGCTACATATATAACACTATGCAGCGGATATTCCGGCTTCATACTTTCTGATTCAATCACGTATACCTGCAAGCCCATGATTCTTGGTATTAACATAAGCATTCCATACAGGATTATCAAAAGTATGACTGCCACTCCTAAAATTTCAAGCAGCTTTGCTAATTTTTTCTTCATTTCAAAGCAGTCCTTTTCTAATTCTCTAAATCATCTGACATTGCAGAATCTAGTAATTTTAAAAGTTCCAGGGCACTTCTGAAATTTTCCTGCTTTTTTCCTTCTACCCAGGAAACGGTTCCCTGCCATGTATGATTTTCCTGACTTTTCACTGTAATGACAAAGCTCTGGCTGTCGTTACCTGCTGTCTGCTTTCTCATATCTCCTCTGCCTTTCTTTCGGACTACCTAAAGGCTCTTATAATGCTGGTACTAAAACGTTATCGTAATTTTCACCCCAGCTTGTGATTTTGCCTTCCTCGTTTTCCGGATCAAAATTTGCATCCTGAATTGCTTCTGCTGTAACATCAATTGTTACGCTCTTTTCTGCCCATTCATTTCCCCATTTTGTTGGAACTGTAAATGCACCATCATTTGCAAATACAGAAATTACCTCACCAGCTTTTGCTGCTTTCTGATAATAACCGTATGCAACATATGTACCATCTTCCTGTACGCCTAAGCCTTCGCTCTTATCATCAAAATACCAGTTTTCCATGTTAAGCTGTGCAACATTTTCTGTTCCTAACATATAATAAATATCATTGATGTATGTACTTCCTTCTGAGCTTACTTCTGCAAGATTTGTATCTGCAAGTGTTACAACAAATTTGCAGCGTACATATGCATCACTGGAATCTTCCGCTACTGTAATTACCGGATTCACAGTAATTACATCACCAGGAACGATATTTTCGTGACTTGCTTCATAATCAAGTTCAATATCTACTTTACCAGTTGTAATTGTATTTTCAGCTGCATCATTATCTGTAAAATATGCTAATGTTGAACCAATTCCGATTGCTCCTACTAATGCTGTTGCTAATACTAAAGATGCAATTTTTCTCTTTTTCATCTTTCCTACTCCTTATATTCACTTATTTTATAAATTTCAGTTCGTGGAACCTTTCAGTTTCTGAAACTTTTTAGTTCCTGGAACTTTTAGTTCCTGGAATTTTTTAGTTCCATGTTACCTGTGCTAATGCAGCTTCAACTGTTTCTACATGAGAATACTGAACAGCTGCAGCCTGTACTGTAATGTTATCAATAGCAAGTGTTGAAACTGTTCCATCTTCATTTGTCATTTTTCCATTGCTTGATGCATCAAAGTTTAATTCGTTGAATAATGTATAGGAACCAGCTGCAGTTCTGTAGTTGTCACCCTTTACTACATAGATACCATCTAATGTATCAACGCCATCTGCTTTTTCAAATACATCTGTGAAAGTAACTGCAATACCATTTGCTGCAGCGGAATCAAGACCTTCTACTTTTACGAATACATAGCTGTCTTCTGAATCTTCAACTAATGTTACTGTTGGGTCTTTTACTAAGCTGTCACCAGGAACGATTGTGTCATAAACGTTTCCGTCTGTTACTGTCCAGTTATTTTCGCCATCGTTGTCTACATAACCAACTCCATCTTCATACTTAACAGCAGACTCAGCTAATGTAAGTTCTACTTCACCAACAGTAATTGTGTTTGTTACAGTATCTGTTGTGTCTGTTAAGTAAGCTAATGTGCTTCCTAAACCAATTGTTCCAACTAATGCTACTGCTCCTAATAATGTTGCTAACTTTCTTTTCTGCATAATCTTTTTCTCCTCTTCTCTTTCCCTTAATAATTTTCACGCCATTGGCGTATGCAGCAAGAGTTGCATGCAACTCTTGCCTCTGGTTCGTAATCCCCACGAAACCAGTTCTTACCTTTACCACTATATCAGTATATGCGATGCCGGTCATACGGCGGTCACATACAAAGATTTCATTAAAATTATTTTTCAGCAGTCTCTTCTTTCTTATTTTCTTCTGTGTTTTCCTGCTCCTTTTTACTTTCTTCCTTTTCCTCATCCTTAAATATTTCCGGAAGGAAGTTTACCAGCAGTAAAACAACTATCACACCGCAGACCGCTGCAATTCCGAGTTTTGTCTTACCATATATCGTAATATATCCTATGAGCGGAATAGAAAATGACATTTTTCCAACAACATTGGAGTAGGAAACCGGTGCTCCATCCTCCACATCATTGGCATCCCCTTTTGTAATCATTTCTTTCGCACTTTCATCAATTGAAATAATACGATGCGTTACCAGTGTATTATCTGATAACTGATAGGTAATAACATCACCCACCTCAAGTTCTTCTGGCTCTACCTCTTTATCATATACAATGGAACCTACTGGAATATCCGGTTCCATACTTCCGCTTAATACTGCATATCCCTGAAAGCCCAACAGCTTTGGTCCAATCAGCAATACTGCAAGAATAAGCAGCACGACCATAATTATTGTCGATAAAACTTTACAAATCTTTTCTAACATCATTCTTTTTCATCCTACTATTTTGTTACTGCTCCGAAAGCCTCCTGCATTGCATCTGCTAAATTGCTTTCATCATATACATGTTCACCTACATTTCCACCCAGATAACTATAGGTTCCCATCTCGGTCTTATTAAAAAGTGCCGCATAAGCATGATAATTTACTGCTTCCTGATATACAGTAATATCAAAATTCTGACTGCATTTTTTACCAATGGAAACTGCTTCAAAAAGCGGTGTCGTTGTTTCATGTGCAGTCAAGGGCTTATTGTAATAATAATAACCATCATGATAAATCCAGTCACCGTAACTTTTATTTTCTTCAACGCCCAATATAACTGCTTCCTCAGTATCCGTAGCACGTTTACTTAATATCACAACTTTCTCGGATGCATCTTCTAAAGGTTCATATATTAAGGAATCCTCCGGTGTTACCGTTACACGAACACGCACAAATGCGGTTACCGCATCCTCTACACCTTCCTCTGAATCTGTATTGGTGACAGAAACAACCTTTTTCAAGGTTGCACCTGCCTCAACAACTTCATCCTCATCTGTTTCATCATTGATTTTTGTTGTTACTTCACCGACCGTAATCTGATTTGTCAGCATGGATGTATTTGCTGTTATCAATGAAAAAGTGGATGCAGTTCCCAAAATCCCAACTGCTAAGAGCAGGGGAATTATCAGTCTTTTTCTTTTCAGAATCAATTCTTTCATTTTTTTGCCTGCCCTTTCTTAATATTTTGCTGTCGCTTCATTATCAACTAAATTTTCTTTTTCGATTGCTTCTCCAAATACAAAGCTGTTCTTTACCGCATCTGTATGGGTAAGCTTTCCATCATCTCTTGATTTGCTGTTTGCAAATCTGACATTGGCACTCTTCTTTTCCAGGTGGAAATCCTGTGGACCACTCTGTAAGCCTTTTGGCTCATCAAAGCTGTTACCTTCTACATCCATATCAAAACCGATGGCATACTGTGCATATAATTTATCTACAATTCTATCTGCACAAGCAGCTTCCAATGTCTTAATATCCTTTACAACAAATCCCATGGTCTCTAACTCTTCTACACGATAAATTCCCTGTGGAAGTTCTTCGATGGTTGCAGAACAGGTAATATTAAACCATCCTTCTTCAATCTGCATATCATCAGAAGTATCAACACTGCTGTTCTCGTTAAATCTTAAGGTTTTATAGAACACATCCCCCGTGGTCTCATTTGTAATCCTGAAAGTAAAAATAGGGTCGCCTTCTACTGCCTGATATGCAAATTTACTAATTTTCTTAGTAATTGTAAGACTTCCGGTTACGATAGAAACGGTATAGTCTGTCTCTAAGTAACTCTTTTCTACCTGCTTTTCTTCACCATTTTGAATCGTATTCTTTGCACCCTCGCTGCCATCTGTCTTCGGCTCAATGGAAAGCTTTCCATAATATACCGTTTCCTTTTCCGGCTTTTGTACTGCAAGTTCTTCTGCCGTAATCTCATTCTTACATTCTTTATCTGTATACCAGCTCATTTCACCAATGGTCACATCATCTAAGATTAATGCTGCCTCTCCTTTGTTATAAGCAGAAACCACATTTTTCATATTCTCCTGCTTCCCAGCGGTAAAATAATTCGTCAAATCTTCCCCAAGGAAAATGGTGTCACTTTCCGGTAATAACGAGCACTCTACTCTTACATTAACCTTTGGCTGTTCAAACTTCTCATATAACTCGCCATTTATTTCGTATACACCAGACAAAGAACCATTAGTTGTCACATCGTTACCACCAACATAATTTTCTTTTGCTCTTACTGTAAAGGTTCCTGATTTCCAATTATCTAATGTAATTCCATCTATTGCTCCCCAAAGAATATAAGTACCGTTTTCATCGGTTCCTACCATTCCGCCAAGAGCTTCAATCTGGGATTTATCTACGATTTCAAAGCGGTCATCGATATAATCCTTTACCCGGGCAACTTTTGCTGTTTCTTTTGTTGTTACTGTTGTATTTGTAATCGTATTACCTAATGCCTCAAATACATCATTTAACTCTGATGCTCGAATATTTTTGTAAAACTCGCTCTTTTCAGCTTCTGTTTCACCGGATGCTGCATAATACATCAATTCCTTGGCTGTATTCATGTAACTGTTCAAATCCAAATCAATACCAATAGAAAAGATTTTCACATCCTGCGCTTTTATCGCATCTGCTTTCTTTTTCGCTGCTCCAACAATGTCCCCATCACCATTTGGACAACCATCAGTTAAAAATACAACATATTTACTCTCATTTGTAAACTTTCTGGTTATTTCCATCGCCTTGTTAAGACCTAAGTCCTGACGTGTACCACCGGAGGTAGTAATTGCATTGATTGTATTTTTTAATTCATTTCTTGTTTCTTCATTTAATGTTACTGCATCCATAACCTTAGAAGCAGAACTATTAAAGGTCACAAGTCCTACGGTGCTGCCCTCCGGTAATCTGTCTACCAGCGTACATGCTGCTTCCTGCAGCTTTGTAAGACGGTTCACACCTTCTTTAGAAATATAAAATCCGCTGTCCGGACTAAATGCCACTTCCGGGTCATTACTTCCGTTCTCATAAGACGCATCCACATATCTCCATTTCCGGTTTGAATAGTATACTCTGTATACCGTTGCAGAAGCGGTTGTTCCAACATAATAATAGATATTATTTTTATCTAACTGGCTTGTTTTTGTAAGCTGCTTTCCATTTTCATCTGTTGCTTCCACCAAATCTCCCGGGAAAAGCATCGAGCCGGAAGCATCAAATACAAATGCCACATCCACAGGGGAAACTGTTTCTGTTACAATCGTTTCTGTTATAACCGTTTTCATATTTGCTGTAAGTTCAATATTATAAGTTCTGTCTTCCCAATCCAGCAGAGAAACTGTTTTATCTAATGCTTTTTCATCCTCTGTCTCTACCAGCTTTTTGATATTTACAATCAAAATGCCGGATTCTTCGTCCACATCGGAAATATCTGTAATATAATTTCCCTCTGTATCAGCCTCTAAAATCGTTCCATCTACAGAAACGCTATAATCTTTCCCCGGATTTAACTCCTTCACATAATAGCAGGTTCCTTTTTCTATATTATTAAAGACAGCCGTTTCACCATTTTTCAAAGTAAAAATACCCTCGGCACCAATGTTTCCGTCAACACCTGTATCTCTACCATTCTGATAAACATCGTAAACCATATCTGTTACCAGACTGCAATTTTCTGCACTATCTCCCATAAATAACTGGAATCTGTAGCTTTCCTCATCTAAAGAAGCATTTTCATCTGCACTCACTACCTTCTTTGTAACAGAGATTGCTTCCTGCGGAATCGTCGGCATATTAAATTTCATTTTACAGTTAGAGATATTTGCTCCTCGTTCTAAATAAAACATCTCCAAATGATGTTTGGAATAATCTGTGTATCTGGCACTTTCGACTGTTCCGTCCTCATTATATGTAATATCAAATATTACTGCTAACTGTTCCTCTGTATATTTTCCACTGTTTTTGTATGCATCGTAAAGTGTCGTACTGGTGGTATCATTGCTTGCAACAATGCGGTCGCCTTCCACAAGCCCTGTTGCGAAATTGATGTTACCATTTACCTCACCATGGATACCACCCAAATCAAGAACTAACACTCCATCAATAAAAATCCAGACATCATCATCACCGGAAAATTCAAATTTCATAGGTTCTTCACTGATTGTTCCTGCATATGGCTGGATAAAATCAAATCCCATGTTTAATCCCAGCGAGAACTTATCTGTATCACTTGCAATTCCAAATGGGAAGAAATTTCCATCTGCATTCTCATATACCATAAAATCCATTGTATTCTTATTTAATACTGCGTTCTCATCTGCACTATCAAAGGAATAGTAACCAGATTCTGCGTCATACGCAAAGAGATAACTTGCATTTTCATAAATGCCAACTTTCCCTGTTGCCGCTTCATTATTAAATAAATATGCCAGACTTTCTTCGCCATTTCCCTTTAATACCGGATATCCATCTTCCCCTAACAGATTCTTTACAATATCAGGATTCACTGTTGCAGGATTTCCTGTCCAGTTATTCATTCCGGTACCTTGTGCCGGATTTAAATAAAATTTAAAAGCATGCCCACTATTGATACTATTACCTTTTGTCAAAGTATAATTATAGAGATTCAATTTAATCTTATCTCTTGTATCAACTGTTTCAATTACTGTACTGTTAACCTTTGTTTCATAAACAAACTTTACGGTCTTTTCCCCTACTTCTGACCATTCGGTATTTTCAGTAATCGTTTTTTCCCTTGTATAATAATATTTTCCATCTGCCGCTTTAATATATGATGCGGTCACATCACCGACAAGCACATGGGAAAACTGATAATAGCTGTTGACATGTCCATAATTCATGGAGGTTGTCAAACCAGAAAGCTTTTCTACCAGTTCCTTATTCTTTGCTGTTAATGCCACATGGTCTCCTAATCCTGTTATTTCCGCCAAGGACACATTACCATAGGAACTTGTCAAATCCGTATTATATACCACCTGACCAGACATTGTTTCCTTCGTTGTAACATATATCATCAAAGTTTTATAGTTTCCTACATACTGGTTATAAGCAGACAAACTGCAGCTATATCTTCCATTACCGTCAGCAGAAAGTGTACCTTCATTCGCCCAGTTATTCTGCAATGTAATTTTATCTAATTTATAATCGCTATTTGCATTGAAGGAAAAATTTACTGTTTTATTCTGATATGCCCAACCTGCGAATTGTAAATATTTTCCATCTGCAGCCGTTGCCAAGAGTTCTTCTGTATCCGCATTATAAAATTCAACTTTTAAATAATAATATGCATAATTCCAAGATGCCTGATACATATTCTCTGTCAGTGCTGCAGCTTCCTCAAAGGAAACTACACCATAATCTGCGCTTACTTCATATGCATCAGCACTGGCTGATTCCACCTCAGAAATAATCGCTGCTTCTTCTGACACCTCGATGCTCTCTTCTGGCATAACTCTGTTTGCAACAGCATCTTCCCCGACAGCTTCGCTTTCTTCTACCACTTCTGTGTTCTGACTGATTTCTTCCGTTTCGCTCAGTCCCAAAGCCTCTGTTTCCTCTGTGGTTTCTGTCCCCTCAGAAGCTTCTGTCGTTTCAGATTGTTCTGTTTTATCGGAAACTTCTGTTGTCTCAGAATGGTCTGCTGCTTCGGAAACTTCTGTCTCAGTCTCCTCCGGCAAAACCGTCTCAAGCTGTTCCTCTGGAACAGTTTCCACTACCTGAGTATCCTCTGCAACTATTTCCGATGCTTTTACCAGTTGTAAATCTCCAACCAGCATTGACATTGACAAGGTAAAAGCCATTACCTTTTTCATTATTTTTACAGCTTTCATAATCCCCTCCATAAAATATCAGCTATTTATCCTGACGATTTATTTAAAGATGTATCTTATTTTTTTAACATTATCCTATACAAATATAACAGCAGAAAGTCACACGTCGGTCACATCAGCAATATTTGTTAAAAAATTTTTATATTACAGCGTAAAATCCATTAAAATTAGAACAAAATCTTTCCAACAAAAGAAAAAAGAACGGATAATGTATCTTCTTACACACTATCCATTCTTCTTATTTTAATAATATTTGATTAATATATGCCAAAAGTTCTAATTCACCAAGAAAGGTGTTCACCTCCGGCTCATCTGTTCTATGCACTTCACCCTGCCAGCTACTATTTCTTCGCTCAATGATAACGATATCCATGGTTACCATTGTTCCTTTTTTCGTCCAAATCTGTTTTTGCTGCTCTCCTGCTTTCGGAATTCCATGATATGACGAAATAACAGTTTTCTTTTTAAAGCTCCTCTTTTCCTGAAAGGCCTGAGGATAACCTGCTACATCAAATATTTTATCCATTTTCAGTAGTAATTCAGCAAATCCTTTATATATAACCGGTTCATCCGATAATGGAGAATATGCCACCCCGCTCATATCCGTTTCACAGCTGTCAATACATAGCCTGAACCCATTAACAGGATACTCTCTATTATAATCTAACATCTTGTCATCCGCTCCTATTTCACAATTATGCTTTTTGTTGTAACTTCTTCTAAGCTGATTTTAATCGCTATTTTTCTGTATTTCGAATTCTCATTATAGAATTGTGAAATAATTCGATTCGCTACAAGCATACCGCATTCATAGGAGCAGGCCGGAAGCAATATTACAAACTGCACATCACTGTACCTTGCAGCAACATCTCCAATACGAAGGGATGTCTTTAAAGTCTCTTCCAAACGATTCATCGCATTTTTAACCCGAAACTGTTCAACCTTCGCCGCATCCTCGCCATCGTCACGCAATGTCAAAAGAAGTACATATTCTGCCTCACCTAACCGCGTGATTTTTCTCGCCTCCAGACGATATATCTCCCGAAAAACCGGATATCCGCAAAGGAATACACCTTCCGGATTTTCTTCCATCATATCCTGCTGTACCTTCTCTATCTCTTCTGCTTTACTGCCCTTATTCGACCTAAGAAGCTGTTCATATATTTCCTGAAGTTTTACCGGTTTACGGATTCCCAGCTCTTCACATAAGATTTTGCATGCTTTTTCATAGGATTCCATTGCCAGGCTCAATTTATTTCGCTTCATTCTTGCAAAAATAAGATAATAATGCAGCTGTTCATCTACAAGGTCATATTTTAATGCCTCATTACAGATTGCCTCTAAATCATCAAAACGGCCTGCCTCTATGTAAAGTTCTGCTAATCCCTTCACTCCTGACAAAAACATGGAGTGATAATAGGTATTCAAGGTAAGAACCCAGTGCAGTTCTGTAATTTTAGGCATAAAATCACCCTGATAGATATTTAAGGCTTTCTCATAATAATGAATTGCCTCTTCTCTGGTATTTGTTTCTCTTTTTGCTTTTTCCTGAAGTTTTTCGAATTGTTCAATGTCTAATATTACTTCTATATCCTGATTCCAGTAATAAGACCCTCTGCTAGTGGTAATAAAGTCACCTTCTCCAAAGTGTTTCTTCATAAGATTACGCAGCCGGTACATTAAATTTTTTAATGCTCCCGCAGGATTCTCTACTTCTTCCTCCTGCCACAAGGCAGTTGCAATCTCATCACTAGTTATTGTCTGCTCCCGGTGAATCAATAAAAACACTAACAATTTTGTCAGCATCGTCGAACGTATATTATCATCGTTTAACAGACCATTCTCGTCCATTATTTGAAATTTCCCCAATGTATTTACAGTTAACATTCTCCACCTCTTTAGTACTACATGAATCACTAAACAAACGCCATTATATCACAATCTATTTTTTTTACACAAGGGAATTTACATAAATAATTACGTTTTCAACACAATAAACAACGAAATCGATTACGTTTCTTTCTATTTTTATATATTCTTCTGAAATTTCACAAAAAACCGGAGGACATTTGCCCTCCGGTTTCCCTTTTCATCTCTTATTTACTGTTCTTTCTTTTCTTCCTTGACTGCAACGTTTCCTTTTTTCTTCCGAACCACTGTCAAGGTAACGGCAATCGCTGCAAGTAATGCGACTGCTGTTATTGCGACCGGAATCACCGGATGAATTCCTGCATTTGCTCCAGATGCAAGAGGTGTTTCCTCATCATCAATATTCACAACTTCTGTATCTCCTGCCGCTAACGGCACCTCTTCCTCTTCAATTTCTACATTATCTGCCAACGGCACGTCTTCTTCTTCGATTTCCACGTTATTGTCTTCACCGTCCGCTAATGGTACATCATTATCGTCGATTACCACATTATCTTCTCCATCATCCGGTACCACATTTGTTACTCCGGGTACTTCTACCGGAATTTCATTAATAACTTCCTCTGTAATCACCTCTCCCGGAACAATCGTAGTATTGGTTTCTGTAGTTGTCTCTTCTCCTGTATAAGTGTAAGAAAATGTAACCACGTTTTCTTTACCTTTTTCTAATGTAATTGTCTGGGCTTTATCTTTTGTTGTATAAGAGGCAATTGTTAATGGCTCACATAAAATCTCATCCCCGTCGTTTCCATAAGCAATTGTTGGTGAAGCAATCTGTTCCTTGGATTCAGCGTCCACAAATTCAATACTATATTCTACCGGGTCAACTAGTTTTCCATAGTCTAATACATATTCTGTATTACGATTAATTTCCTTTGCAGCAATATTTTCTTCCAATTCTGTTACATCTTTCAAACGATACCCCGCGTCCACCGATGTCACATTCAAAAAATATGCATTGATACCATTTTCTCCAAAAAACTGACTAACAGAAGTTCCCCGTTCCACTGTGAATTTAATATAATTCTCTTCCACGTCGATTTTGTCTGTATCAGACACTTTGTTTAAATCAAATGCTCCCACATTTCCTGCGCGGAATGTAACAGTATATGTTTTCCCATCTGCTTTTACTTCAGTTCCCCAAACAGAGGCTGTCAACATTAATGTCGCTGCCAATACCCCCGCAGCTATCTTTTTACACTTTTTCATTATCTGTTCTCCGCCTTTCTGTTTTTCATTGCAAAAACAATCAGTAAAATTCCCGCAATCATGACACCGCTTAAAACAATTACTGCCGCACTATCTCCCGTCTTAACCGCTGAAGCTAAAGGTACCAGCTTGTCAACAATTTCTACAATAATTTTATCTTCTTCCTGTACGGTTATTTCCTCATTAACAATCACCGGTTCTCTGTCTTCATAATAAGCCCGGAAGTCAAATTCCAATTCACCACTTGCATTTGTATAATCAACAGCAGAAGTGCTGTCAAATCCCTCACCATCTATTGTCAAAGTGAGATATACATTTGTATACTCTCCTTTTCCAAGTTCTGCCAAAAACTGGTATCCATTTAACTCATCAATATCCGCAAGACCAGTACTGCTGGCTGCCAGCTCAGAAGAATAACCACCTGCAATTGTATCTAAAAGGGATACTGCATCTTCCTCTGTCTTTCCTACTTTTAATTCATAGCTGTAGGCACCACCGGAAGACTTATTTGTTTCCTCTAAAACCTCAGCTGTTCTTTGGGAAATGAAAAATCCCGCCTGATGTTCGTTTTGATTTTCTACACGAATGGAAATTGTTCTTGAATCTCCCGGCGCCATATTTTCAAAAGCCTCATCAATTTTTGTATCTCCATCCACATATTCAATTTTGTTATCTTTTGTAAGTGCAACTGTTTTGTTTGTTTCCTGCGCAGCTGCCACTTCCATACTTCCTGTTGCCAAAAGCAATGTCATTGCCAATGTCAGAATTCTCTTTTTCATATCTTATCCATGCCTTTCCATAAATGCACTTTTCTATTACTGAATTACTTGTTCGCTATATCCCTCAAATTCGTTTTCTGATACAGATAGAATTGTTCCTTTTCCATCCTCACTGAAATGAGGAAAAACACCAAGCTCTGCCGCAATTGCTGCCACACCATTATTCTTCTGTACTGCTGTCACTTCAAAATCAAGCTGATAGGTTGCATTGGTGTAATCATTATTTAACTCTGGTGAAAATAACACATTACTGATAAATTCTGTTGTGGTTTCCCCTAACGAAATCGGCTCCTTGTAAAATAATACAATCTGTTCTTCGTCTGCATATCCAACTACCCAGTCATTAATTACCGTTGCTTCCGCTTCATCCCATGCAACCTTTTCAACAGCTGTGTCTCCAAGATATACAACATCTTCTGTTAAATCCTCTGTTGCAGAAACATCAATATAATCCGGCGTACCATCCTGGTCTATGTCCTTTTCCCAGGATTTATAAATAACCGCCTTAACATACACATCATATGCGTTTCCTTCTGCATTTCCAATTGTATTGGTTACATTTCTGCCAATCTTTACCGTTGTACCCGGGGTAATTCCCTGACTATCCAGAGTATAAGCATCCTGATACTTTCCGGCTTTATTTTTTTCCGTAATCTCTACACCTATATTATCAACTGATATTGTTGCCGTTGCGCTGTTTTCAGTCTCCGCATTTAATGCAGCTAATGACCCTGCTGCTGTTGTACACACTACAAGTGCACCTGCAATACCCATAAGTAAATATTTCTTCTTCACTATAAATCTCCTCCGCTCATAATGAACCACTTTCTTACATAACACTATCAGCATTATAAAAAGAAATAGTCACACCGTAGTCACACGGAGAAAAATTGTTCATAAAAAAATAGGAAATTCTGCTTTTTTTTACAGAATTTCCTATTTTTTCGTAAGAAATCATATCCTATTTTTAAAAACTTCTAAGTTTATCCGTTCCATCATCAACCGTATTTTCTATTTTGCGGATTTCTACAACGTAAGAATAATTCTCATTTACCTGTACTTCGACTTTATCTCCCACCTTATGACCCAGCAGTGCTTTTCCCAACGGAGATTCATTACTAATCAAATTCTTCAAGGAGTTGCCCCGGACAGTTGTAACGATTTTATATACCTCTTCCTCCTCATCTTCTTCAAAATATACAGTAACCGTATTGTTAATTCCAACCTCATCCTCTGCTGATTCTGTAGAAATAATCTTCGCCGTCTTAATCATCTTCTCAAGATAGCGGATGCGGCTTTCATTCTGATTCTTATCCTTCTTTGCCGCATGATATTCAAAATTCTCACTTAAATCTCCATGAGCTCTTGCTTCTTTCACCGCCTCAAGCGCCTTCTTTCTGACTACCAGTTTCCGGTACTCGATTTCCTCTTCCATTTTCTTTATATCCTGCTCTGTTAATTCATCATACATGCTTATCCCATTCCTCTCTCATATATTTTCCAAGACCTTCTATTTTAGTCTTTTCATATTATCTGACATCCTTTCCCTATTTTAGCAAAAAATCGTCGTCAAATCTATCTTTTCTATCACAGCAGATTCTTTCTTTCCTTCCGTGCACACAGAAAGCCAATAGCCCGGAATTATGTCATAGCTTTGCAAATAACTACACTTTGCCTCCTTTAGCAAATCTCCATCCAAAAAGGCTTCCGGCCTCTGGCATACCTGTTCTTCCACTGTAGAAAAAGAGTCAAAGGGCATTCTAATTCCAAATCCGACTGCCTTTATATAGCTTTCTTTCCTTGTCCAGATTCTTGTAAAAGAAGAGACATCCTTATGCTCCGCAAGAAATTCCCTCTCTTCTTCCGAAAAAAAACGTTCCGCCACCTTCTCTGCATTTTCCCGAAACCTTTCCAAATCTATCCCCACTTCACAGTCCGCAAACACCGCTGCTGCATAATCTCCCGAATGGGTAAGATTAAAAAATAATTCCGGATTCTCCACAAGCTTCGGCTTTCCATTCTTTTCTGTTGTAAAATGAATTTTTTTCTGATATAGTCCCCGTTTTCTTAAGCCATATTCTAAAAGAAGACCTGCTGCCATTCCCCGCAGCTTATCCTCTTCCTTTTTACACTTATTGATTTTATCTATCCGGGCATCACACAACACAGCCATTGCCCGCTGCCATAATTCTTCTTTTTGCAGACTTTGTATATCTGCATAATATATTTCAATCATAGCAATCATACCCTTCTGTAATTTTTACAACAAAATATCTGACAGCCCATTTCCACAGGCAGTCAGATATTTTCATCTAACAAGCTATGCAATCATTTCTTTCAGCCGCTCATTTGCTGCCAAAAGTTCCTCATACACCGGCATCAAATCATCTGCATTTCCATTTCTAAGAGGCTCCACAAGTTTTACAACTACATCATAAATTGGTGTCAACCCCATATTAGCAAGAACCCCCTTTAAGGTATGCGCCTGCTCAAAGGCTTCTTTTATATCTCCTTCCTGCAATGCAGCACCCAGCTTTTCATAAGCCGGGTCCTGTACCATCGTATGAAGACAGGTAATATAAAAATCTTCATCATCTAAAAATCTTGTCATCGCGTCCTCAATATCGCATCCCCATAATTCCAGTTCATCTATTACTGCCAACCTTTCATCCTCCATTTGCCTGACGTATTGTATATTGATAATTTCCAATGCTTTCTGCATCTGCCAGTGCTTTTTCTGCATCCTGCAGCAAATCGCTTACCAGACTGCCTGTTGTTTCTGCTACAACAGCACCGATATTACACTTCATGCTGCCTCTGCTTTCTCTCTCTAATAAGCATACTACCTCCAGCATACTCTCACAGCGTCTTTCTAAAAATTCAACCGATGGTGTATTTACCATAAGAATTACAATCTTGTTCTCATCATATCTGGATAAAACGTCGCTCTTTCTAAAGCATTTCTGAAGCATCTCTGCAAAGGCAAATATCAACTGTTCTTTGCGTTCTGTTCCAAAATCTTCCAGAAACTCCATTCCAACCATAAGTACCGTCTGCATTTTATCGGTATTATCTAACACATGCTGCATAATCCTTCCTGCTGCATAACGGTTATACAAACCGGTTGTCTCATCGAGTTCATCCTTATCTGCCATTTTTTCTTCAATTGAACGGGAAAAATCACGCAAAACCTGACCATAACGGCGTTTTGAACTTAACACGTTCCCTACACGACAGATAACAATTTCCGGTATAAAGGGCTTAATTACATAATCATCCGCCCCCATCTGAATCGTTTCCACCTGCTGTTCTGCCCCGTCCTCTGCCGTAATGATAATCACCGGAATATCCTCAATATCAGGATTTTCTTTTTTATATTTCAAGAACTCAATTCCATCCATTACCGGCATCGTCAAATCCAGTAGAATAATATCTATCTGATATATATTATTCTCCAAAATTTCAAGAGCTTCTTTTCCATTGGAGGCCTCTAATACCCGGTAAGTTCCTTCAAATATAGCTGCTAAGGATTCGCGATTTACCTCCATATCATCTACAACTAAAATCGTTTCTTCTAAAGATTCTGTTGCAGACACTGCCGCACGGTACTTTTTCAATTCCTTATCTACTTCCTTCTGGTCTGAAATATCCGTAATGGCACCATATATTACATGATTTTCACCGACTTTGCGGACGTATTTGAATTTCACACTAATCCAGATAGTTTTTCCACTATCTAAATGACGCCGTCCCTCAAATTCGACCACGTTTTCTGTCTCTACTACCTCTGCAAAGGTTTTCATCAATTTACTATAATCAGCCGCATCAAAGGATTCCTTTATATTCTTCTGCAAATGATCCACATCGCCATAGCCAAACAAATCATAATAGGCATCATTCACACGAATAATCTCTACATGACCCTCTCTATACTCATACACGCCCACTGGCTGCAGCATATTCGAGAAAAGAATCTCCATCTGGGAAGTGGAAGTCCAAAGTGTATCTGTACTTGCCATATAGCTGTATTCCTTGTCCACAAAATGTGTATCTTCTGCAAAAGCAAGCTTTTCATAATCTTCTACAGACATCGGCTTTGCAAAATAATATCCCTGTACAAACTCACAGCCAATACTGCGCAAAAACAGTACCTGTTCCCTCTTCTCTACACCCTCAGCTACCACTGGCATATTAAGCCACTTCGCCATACGAACAACGGAGGCAAGAATATTTTCCCCTCTGCCCTCCATATTCGTCTCTGATAAAAACTTCATATCAATCTTTAAAATATCTACTGCAATATCCTTTAATACATTCAAGGATGAATAACCGCTTCCAAAATCATCCATCAGAACATAAAATCCCTGTCTTTGGAACTCTGTCATCATATCCTTAATTGCTTTCGGATTGCTTGTATACGCGCTTTCTGTTAATTCTAACTGTAACAGCTTTGGTGGAATCTGGTACTTCTCCACCAGACCACAAATAATCTTTACCAGATTTGGATTATATAGGCTGACTCTGGAAATATTCACGGAAAGCGGCAACGGTGTTCTCCCTTCGTCCATCCATTTTCTGAGCAATTCACAGGTTTTATTCCATACATAATAATCCAGCTTCATAATAAAGCCATTTCTTTCAAACACCGGAATAAATTCTCCCGGTGAAATCATCCCCTTTTCCGGGTCTTTCCAGCGTACTAATACCTCTGCACCATCCAAATTATTCGCCTGCAATCCATATTTTGGCTGCAGATAAAGCACAAATTGTTCTGTTTCCAAGGCATGCTTCATGCTGTTTGTAATCTTCTGTTCCTTAAAGATGGCTTCGCTCATCTCTTCAGAATAATACGCATGACGCTTAATATAATTTCCCTTACATTGTCTTGTCGCCAGATTCGCTTTCACATACATCTCGTTAATCGGCTGGGAAATATCGTCTATAAAGTAAATTCCAATTGCAATTACAATATCAAACTCTAATGGATAATTGCTCAAGAGACTTCTCATGCTCTCAATAAATGCATTAATTTCCTTTTTTCTGGTAAAAGAAGTGCATACACAGAAAATGTCTCCTTCAATTCGTCCGTAAGTAATATGCTGCTGTTCTGCCGCATATTGCTTTAAATATTCTGCTAAAAACCTTAAAAGCTTATTTCCCTCATCTTCACCAAAAAAAGCATTAATTATTTTAAATTTCTCCACATCCAGCGAATACATAACGTATTTCACATTAGGATGTTCCTCTAGCATCTCTTTCGTTGCCTGAAAGAACTTTTCCTTGTTATATAAATCTGTTGTCACATCAAATTCTGCCCGATATTTCAGTTCTTTACTAATCTGCAGCTGGCTTCGTTCAATGGCATTCTTCATTCTATAAGAGATAATTCCCGGATTATATGGCTTACTAATAAAATCCCATGCCCCAAGTTCTAAGCATTCCTGCTCTGTTTTGGGACTGTTATCTGCGGTAGCAATAATTACCGGTATTTCCTGATATGCCTCACAGGCATGATATTCCAGCATAAAATCATACCCACTGAATCCCGGCATTATTAAATCAAGAACAACTGCAGAAATCTGTTCCTGTTTCTCCTTTAAAATCTCCAATGCAGTTCTTCCATCAGCTGCTTCTAATATATCATAAGTGGCGGATAAGATTTTTTTCAATGCCATCCTATTTAATTCAGCATCATCTACTATTAGTATGGTACTTTTCTTCTTCATGGCTAATACCCCATTTTACATTTCACAAGCAAAAAAACCGTCTCTTTTAAACTATAGCAAAATTGAATTTTAATTTCAATATCTAGTACAAAATTCCCACTCTTATTTTAGGTAATTTCGCCCATTTTCAAAGTCCATATATTGTAAAAATTTATCCTGAAACTCCGTATCTGTTGCTAGATTTATCTCCTTTGTCAAAGCTATTATCCTCTCTAGCTTTTCACTGTCCTGATACAGCAAAAACTGCTTTGCCCCCTCAAGGGCAGTATTTCCTTCCGGCAGTATCTTTTCCTTTAGTTCTTCCGGCAAAAGTCCTGTTCCAATGGCCTTTTCCACCGGAATATGGCACCCAAAGCTGCCTGCCAAACAGACTCTTGCAATATCCTTCCCACAAACTCCAGACCACTCCAGCAGACGTTCTATTCCAGCCCTGACTGCTGCCTTTGCAACCTGAAACTCCCTTATATCCTGCTGTTTTAAAAAAATTTGATTCTTTACTAATGGATAGCCCTCTTCTATAAAATCTGCCCCCAATGTTCCGTGCTCATCCATAATCCGGTTACGCAGCAACTCATATATTGTTTCAATCAGACCTGTTCCGCATATTCCTATCGCACTCTTTTCTCCAAGGGTATGAACCTTTGTATAGGGATAGTTGATTTCCACCTTATCAATGGCTCCTGCTACACTTGCAATGCCGCAGGAAATATTTCCTCCCTCAAAAGCCGGCCCGGCCGCTGTAGAGGTTACAAATAAACCATCTCTATTTCCAACCGCCATTTCTCCATTTGTTCCAATATCTAAAAATAAGGTATAATCTTCCCGCTCAAGCATTCCACATGCCATAATTCCAGACACAATATCTGCTCCAACAAAAGCTGATATTCCGGGCAGAAGAAATATATCAGCCATCAGTTCCTCTGTTCCTAAAACTTCCCGGCATGTCTTTCTCTGCAAACTAATATCCACCGGGCAAAAAGGTGCCTTTCCCAAAGTATCGCAGGGATACCCTGACAGCAGATGACACATCGTTGTATTTCCGGCAATCACCACGCGCTTAACCTGCTGTTTTGCTGCCCTTCCATATTCTAGCAGCCCGCTGATAATTTCTTTTAAATCCTTCTGAATAAGCTGTTGAAGCTGTTTTCCATTCCCTTCCACCGATGCCTTAATTCGCGAAATAACATCCGCCCCATAAGCCCTCTGGTGATTTATTGCCGTTTGAACCGCAACATTCTCACCTGTTGTAAGTTCTATCAGCGCCGCTGCAATGGTAGTTGTTCCAATATCAATAGCAATACCATATTCCTGCCCCGATAGCTTATGTCCTGTAACAGTCTTTTTCTCCAAAACTGCTTCCGACTCAACCACAGCTTTTTTTTGCACACTAAGACTAACAGCATTCAAAATCTGATCCTCTGAATCACATTCCGAATGCTGTCTGTTTAAAATCTGAAGGCGGCATTCCTGCTTTGGTATCGTCTGACATGCCAGACGAATCCCCTCTGCCAGTTCTTCCTTTGTCAGCAGGTTCTTCTCCCGCGCTGTAGGCTCTGACACCCCTTCTAACAAGCGCACCCTGCATTTGCCACAATTACCACTGCCATTACAGGGTGCGTTTAAATATTCATTTTTTTCTTTTAATAATTCAAGAATATTTTTCTCTGCGTCACCATTGACCCACACTACATTCTTTTTTTTCATCCACATATTCATCCTATTATTCATGACGAAGTGCATCAATTGGATTTAAATTTGCTGCCTTAACCGAGGGTAGCATACCAAATACAATTCCAATTGCCATTGAAAAGACAACTGCTCCTACTGCTGCCGGCACACTGATTGCTACCGGCATTGCTGTAATATAAGAGATTAATTCTGCCAGTATCATTCCTGTAATTACGCCAATAATTCCGCCTAAGCTGGTCAATACTGCCGCCTCCGTCAAGAACTGTCCTAATATCTTCGACCTTCTGGCACCAATCGCTTTCTTTAAGCCTATCTCCTGTGTTCTTTCTGTTACCGATACCAGCATAATATTCATCACACCGATACCGCCAACAATCAGAGAAATACCTGCAATCCAAATCAGCATTGTATTCGTAGAGGTACTAAGCTCCTGCATCTGCTGCGCCTGTTCTAATAAATCCTTTGCTTTATATTTGATAGAGTCATCCTTTGGTGTCAGATAAGAATTTAATATATCTGCACAGGCTTTTCCTGCCACCGTCATATTATCCGTACTGTCAATCTGTAAAATCACGTTCTGCGGTTCATCATACTGGAAAATAATCGGCCAGGTAGTATCCGGTATATAAATGGAACCCACCGCTTCTTCCGCATAAGTATAATAATCCTCCACGGAAGTGATAACCGGCTCAAATACCTTTGTTTCTGTCACAACACCAATTACCGTATAAGGCTCTTTTTTTATCTCCACCGTTTTTCCAATTGGATTTTCTCCTTCAAACAGGGCACCTGCAGAATCCGTATCTAATACCGCCACCTTACGGAACTCTTTAAAATCCGCTTCCGTAAAACCACGACCCATTTTCATCACGTAATCACATACATCGAAATAGTGAATATCTACGCCTCTTACATTACCACCGGAAAGCTCTGTATTCAGATAATATACACTTCCATAGGTCTGTCGGTTTAAATAGCAGGAAACATTTTTCACGTGGGAAATATTTTTAATTTCCTCCATCACCTCTTCTGTTATCAGTGGAACACCTGACGGAATTCCGCCATAATCCATCTCATATTCCCATTCTCCCTGAAAAAGTGACACTTCAACTGTATTTTGTCCTGACCCAATCAGATTTTCCTTAATCTGTTCATTTGCACCTTTAATCGTTGAAACAATTGCAATAATTGCTGCAATTCCGATAATAATTCCAAGCATCGTCAGAAAGGAACGCATTTTATGAGACCAGATTCCCTGAAAGGACAATCTTATATTTTCAAACATCACATTCCTCCCTAATAATAGATTTCGTAATCTTCTGTTATATTTGCACCTTCCACTGCACCCTCGCCATATGGAAATGCAATTCTGTCATCCTCAGTCAGCCCTGCTTTTATCTCGATTGCAGAACCATCTTCTACTGTTTTTCCAGTAATAACATACTGTTTTTTCAGACGCTCATTTTCATCCGCAATCATAACATAGCTCTGTCCGTTTTCCTCACGCACAAAGGCTTTTTCAATATACAATCCACCTTCCTCTTCTTCCCGGATTAACAGGTCTACATACTCACCGTTTTTCAAATCTGAGCTGTCTTCTACAAAGGCGGTATAGCGGTAATAAGAAACATTCGGATTGCCTTCACTCCAGTCGCTTTCATCCGTTGGATAATCTGCCACCTCTGTTACTACAGCTTCAAAGGTCATTCCGGATTCCCAGGAATTAGCCGTAATAACAGCTCCCGGCTGTACTCTGTCTAACAATAATTCATTGACAGTTCCACTTACATACAAGCGGGTATCTTTCGTTACTACCATAAAGACATCCCCTTCTGTATATTCCGAATTTAAATCTGCTACTGTTTTTACAATGCCATCTACCTTCGCATATACCACGCCCTCTTCTGTAATTTCTTTAAGGGAATTCAATGTAAGTTCTAAGGTTCTCGCTTCGATATCTAACTGCTTTACTTCTTTTTCTTTCTCAGCAATCATTTCGGACAATTCTTTGGCTGTATAGCCTTCCGGCTCGTCAGAATCTTCTTCTTCGTCCTCATACTCTTCTGTATCTTCCAATTCTTCAAAATCCGTTTCTTCGAAATCTGTTTCTTCCACCTCTATTCCAGAAAAAGCATACCATCTTCTATCATAATCATATTCTGTAGGAAGGGAATTTCCATTCAAATAAACGAGGTTTGGAGATATGGTGTCATCCAACTGTGGCACAAGTGTATCCGCCACTGCTGCCCTCATTTCATTTACCTCTTCTTCCGTTAAAGCCCCATTGTTTTTAATAACCGCTTCTATAAAGGCTCTGTCTTCTGCTGACGGACCAAGCACCATTTTTCCATTTTCGTCTTTTTTACAAACAGCAATCATAAAACATTTACCTGTCTCATCTTCTGAAGGACGCATGGCGTTATAAAAGCTTCCATAGACATAAGCATCTTTATTAACATAAAAAATGTATGGCTTCTCCCGGGAACCATCTGCATCTTTTGCATTATAAGCAACGGATTCCTCCGTCAGATAATTATATATCCGCTCGTCTTTTTCATCCTTTTCCGGCAATTCATTTATTACTTCTTCTGTATCTTCGAATTCTTCGATATCCTCCCATTCTTCTTCCTCGGCTTCCTCTTCCTTCGTCTTATCTTCCTTAACAGGTGTCATCTTTCTTAAAGTTTCAAGTTCATGTTTTCCTTTTTCCAAGGTATTCTTAGCCGATGCAAGGTCTAATTCCATATTTTTTATTTCTGCTTCCGTCTCAGCAGTATTATACTTCAAAAGGGCATCTCCCACCTTAACGGCATCCCCCTGCTTTACATATACGGTCTCTACCTTTGCGGCATCATCCAGATAAATTTCCTGAGCAGAATCATTTGTCAGCATTCCGTAACTGGTAGATTCATCCCCTGCGTAGTCCCAGCAGATATCTGATACCGGCAATACCCCTGCTACAATTTTTTCTTTCTGGTAATTCTTATAAACGGTAATTCCAACAATCGCTGCCCCGCATACAGCCGCCATGGAAATTACTGTAATCAAAACCTTTTTTATTTTCATGATATGGCCCCCTCTCCTTCCGAGATAACGCCATCTATTATCTGCACAATTCGTTTGGCATGAGCCGCAATTTTCGGGTCATGGGTAATCATAACAATGGTAACACCTTCATCATTTAATTTCTGAAAAAGTTCCATAATCTGTTCCCCAGACTTAGAATCCAAAGCTCCTGTTGGTTCATCCGCTAATAATAATTTAGGATTATTTACCATTGCCCTTGCAATTGCCACTCGCTGCTTCTGTCCACCGGAAAGCTGGGTGGATTTAAAATTCACCCGGTCTCCCAAACCCACTCTTTCTAATGCGCGGATTGCCCGCTCTTTTCTTTCCTTTTTCTTTATACCGGCATAGCTTAAGGGAAGGGAAACATTTTCTGCTGCTGTCTCTCTCGCCATAAGGTAAAAACTCTGAAACACAAACCCAATACTTTTCAGTCGCAAATCTGCCAGTTCTTTATCCTTTAATTTTAAAACGTCTTCACCAGCCAGTTCATAACTTCCACTTGTAGGTTTATCTAAACATCCGATAATATTCATCAGGGTTGTTTTCCCCGACCCAGAAGGCCCCATAATTGCAACATATTCTCCTTCTTCTACCGTCAAAGTAACATCTTTTAATACTGGAACAACCAGCTTTTCCTGATTATAATCTTTATATACATTCTGCAAATTCAGAATCATTCCGCTTCCTCCGATTCTGTTTCTTCATACGCTCTGTCTATATTACTTTCATCAAATTCTGCTGCTTCTTCATCAAATTCATCCTCATAGGAATCTGACTCATCATAGTCTTCTTCATATTCGTCATAAAATTCTTCTTCATCCCAATACGCTTCTGTATCGTATTCCTCTCCCCAGATTTCTTCGTTTTCTTCTATACTATAAAGTGGAGATTCATAATCAACATCTTCGATATTGGTAACCGCTGTCATACCTTCTTCTAAGCCAGCCATATTCCATGCAATATAGTCTTTTTCCGTCAGACCGGAAAGAATTTCATATTCATCCAGTTCACTGTCATATTCACCCAATTCTATCATGCGCTTTTCAAGCTTCATATTATCATTTGCAATCCAGACATATGTACCGCTTTCTTCCTGCACAATATAAGAACTATAGAGCCAGACACCTTTCTGTTCCTCTTCCTGTCCTTCGTCCATCTCAACATGCACATGCTGTCCTAAAAGCAATCCTTCCATAGAATCAAGTTCAATATAAAAAGGATATTTTGTGGCGGATTCGCCGGAGGATTCATCATAATCTGATTCCTCTTTTATAACCGTATCTGTAGCAAGCTTTGTCACCTTTCCTGTCCAGGTCTTATTTTCATCAACTCTTGAACGTATGATTACCGCCTGTCCCTCTTCTAACATCCAGACATTCTGTTCATCAATACTGGCTTTTACACGAAATTTTCCAGACTCCATAATTTTCATAAAAGCCGCAGAATCCCCATCCGTATCATAACCATTTTCATTAATTTCTTTTACAACACCATTATATTTACTAATAACCTTTGATTCTTCTACCTGCTTTTTGAAATTATCAATTTCAATCTGCTTAGCCGCCAAATCCAGTTCGCTCTGTAAAATCGAATTTTCAATGGATTTAATTTCCAGCTCGCTGCTATATTTATCCTCTTCGTCTGTCATTTCCTGCATTTCTAATTTGATGGCTTCGATTTCTTTTTTAAAGCTCTCAATCTCATTATTAATGCTTTCCAATTCCAGTTCTGCCAGCTGCATCTGCAAATCTATTTCCCCTGTATCATAGGTTGCCAGTTCCTGCCCCTCTGTTACAGTATCCCCAACCTTTACAAGCACCTCACCAATGCTTCTTGCAGAATCTATCATAACTTCATATGCTCCCTGAGTCTCTACGATACCATTATAACGGCTTGTATCACCTGTTGCATAACCCATTACCGCTGAGATTCTTTCCACATATACCTTATCTTCTTTTCCACTTGCCTGTATGGAATAAATCAAATCCATAATTCCATCTCTATAGTAATATCCTGCTCCACCAACCGCACCAATTACAAATAATATTGCAATTATTTTAATCATACGCTTCTTCATATTTATCCTCTTTTCAATTATCTCTCAATCGCAATTTCCCAGTTTCTTCCGGGCAGACGCGATATTTTTTCATGATTAAGTTATCTTATACACCACTAAGGTATTGTATCACATTATGTCAAAACTCAAAACTGACAATTAAAAATATCAGACTATACCATTATCTGATATAGTCTGATATACATTTTACAATATCTGATTCATTACGCAAGAAAAAATTTATTAATATTTCCTAAATATCACTGTAATCTCTCTTCTTTGTTACCACCAGAATAATTACTACTGCAATTATCGCAACAACCACAACCGCAGCAGCCATCGCCGGAAGTACCGAAGCCCCCTGATACTCAACAGAGTCAATATCAAATAATTCAACTTCCACCTGTTCAATCTCTACATCCGCTGCCGCTTCTTCTGCCGTAACGCTTCCGCCTAGGGATTCTACCAGTTCTTTATCCGCCTGAAGCTTATCCATTACAACAGTTCCATCCATCAAACGGAAGTTTACTTCTGAAAGGTCGATATTAGCTTCATTAGAACCTACTACATTCCACCAGGAACCATAGCCAAAGTAAAGCACCTCTGCTCCGGAAAGCCAGGTCAGTACATTCGAAAAATCTGAACTTGAATTAAAATCTCCCGCCCCGGCATTCGGATTATCTAAAATTGTCTGATCATAGCAGAGGGTATCATTTGCATAAACTGCAAATCCACCCGGTGTCAATTCTATCCGCATCTTTGCCCCATCTTTGATGTAATCCGTAACCAAGGTATAATTAAAGAGATTCGCATCATAATAGCCGCCAAATCCCGGACTATTATATCCTAAATAAGAACCCGGTGAAAAATATAATTTTCCATCATATTCTCCACTTCCATTAAATGCAAAAATTGCTCCCAGCTCATGCACTTCCCATGTTGGTTCTGCATAAAATTCTAAAATTACCCCCTGGGAGGTATCCTTTCCTCTGAAAGGATTTTCATATGCATATACTGCGGTAAAATCACCGGTTGTTTCTGAATGGAGAGATAAATCTATCTTATCTACATCCACCATGGTTCCCTGATTAATTACGATTCCTGTACTTGCTGCTTCTTCAGTTGCAGCTTCATCTTCTGAAGTCTCTGTTGCAGTTTCTGTATTTTCCGGCTCCGATGTCTCTTCCACAACCTCCGTCTCTACTGCTTCTTCTACTTCTTCTGTTTCGTCTACTTCTTCGGTTGCTTCTGTTTCAGCAGTTTCCGCTTCCTCCGTGATTTCTGCCTGTGTGGCAAAAACAGGAACCGTATTCACACTAACAAGCATTCCAACAAGAATATATGCCAATAATTTCTTCTTCATAGCCTTACTTCTCCTCTATCCATGCTTTATATTTACTCATGCGCTTCATTATCTGATTATAAGCTTGTAAATGCATCTGACTGTAATTTCAGTTTCTGGACAACCTGCTCACTGGCTTCTACATTACCATATACCTGATTAATCTCACCTACAAGACTTGCTGTACTGTCTGCGGAAAGACTAATTCCCTGACCACATTCGCTGACAGCTCGGGCAATCTCTTCCATCTCAGTGGAAAGTTCACCCATTGTATTGGTCAACTCATCCATTTTCCTGATACAGTCATCCATTGCTTCACTAACTTCCTCTGCATCCTTGCGATACTGTTCACCAGAAACTGCATAATTATCATAATCCGGCAGAATAGTTGATGAAATGTATTCAATAATTTCATTGGCATTGCTGCTCAAATCATTTACTGCGCCAACTACAATACTATTGATATTCTGAATCTTGTTGGCTGTTTCCCTGCTGCTGTCTGCTAACTGTCGAATCTCATCCGCTACAACGGCAAATCCTTTTCCTACTTCTCCGGCCCGGGCTGCTTCAATGGATGCATTTAATGCCAGCAGGTTTGTCTGACCGGAAATAGAAAGAATCTCATTGGTAAGCTCATTTACACTGGCAACGCTTTTACTATTTTCAATTGCCTGATTTAAACGTTCTAAAATTGCACTCATCATCTGGTCTGTACTATTCTTATTGGAAACAGAGGTGCTCTCTAATTCCTCTGCCCGCTTCTTCATTTCCAAGGTGCTCTCAAAAATATTGTGAGTAACTTCACTGACATTCGTAACAGACTGACCTACTGCCATAACATTCTCGTTCACCTTTAAAATAGTTTCTGTAACCGTATCCATTGTAGCTGCAACCTCTTCCATTGATGCAGATATATCGCTGGAATTCTGATTTGCCTCAACAATACTATTATTAACACTTGCAAAAGAATGTCCTAAATCGTTCGAAGAAGAAACAATCTCTCCCATAATATTCTGTAAGGTTACAATAAATAAATTCACACCCTGAACCAGCTTACCAATTTCATCACCGGTTCTTACCGGAATCCTCTGGGTCAAATCTCCATTCTTATCATTAATTTTCCCAATGACTTCGCGAAGCTTTTTCTCATATCCGGCAGTCGGTATAACAATTGTTTTCATTGCAATATACACACTTGTCAAAACAGCAATCAACAAGATAATCATCATTCCATATACAATAATGACTGCATTATTATAGATGCTATCCTGTTCTTTTTTGGCAATTCCAATATTTGTCTGTTCTTCTTTGATTAACGTCTGCACCTGTTCATTTAAAGAATCGAAAATCTCAGAAAGAATCCCATTTACCTTAGCCGTAACTTCTCTTGTATTGTTTGTCGCACTAAGACTTAATGTTTCGTCATAATTTTTCAGATATTCATCGTACAAAGTAACAAGCTGTCCATATGCCAAATCGTCTTCTGACAATTCCCCATATTTATCCAGATATGCCTTTAATGTAGCACTGGCAACAGCAATCTCCTGCTCAACAGCTTTCTTATCTTCTTTGGTATCCATAACACTATGGGTAAGAAGAAGCTGCTGGAGCTGCTGGACATTCGCGGAAATTGCATCGAGGGTAATAATTGCCGGCACCCGTTCTGCCGCAATTTCATTTCCTGCTGCTCCCAACTGTTTCAGGGCATTCGTACAGATAGATGAAGTACAGGCACATATCAATGCCATCACTACTAATGGGATTATTACTTTTGTCTTTAAACTCTTCATTTCCAAAACCTTCCTTCTGTTTTTTTCGTTTCTTTTCGAGTCTAAATGCTGTCTTCTTTCACGTACTTACTCTTTCATGTCATTATAGCACTTTTGTACATATTTATCTACCATATACCAATAATTTGTGCGATTTTTTAGGAAGTTTTTCCCATAAATATATTTATCATGGATATAAATTGCAAAAAACCCATAATAACAGTTCATTTGACTGTTATTATGGGCTTTTATAGTATTATAAATATTTTTAGGTTGTTGGTTTTGTTGCCGAAACTGCTAATTTAAAATTAATTAAACTACTAAAATATGACCTCGCCTTTATATAATATGTAGTATTTGCAGTACATGAATAACTAATCAAGAAGTTCGATCCTGCTCCTGCGTCATCATTGTATGTCAGCTGTGAACCATTTGCATCATACAAATACCCATAAGTATCATAAGAACCGGTTGAATAAAAATAATAGGTTCCACTTGTAGATGGTGTAAATTTGTATACTACTCCCAATTTATTCGTCGTTACACTTATAGGTGTATCCAAGCTAAGCGCTGAAACATTTCTTTCCCTTTTACTTATCTTAGGTGTCACAACATTTTCTTTAGCTGAAACAGAAAAATCTGCCTCTATATTGTATAAATAAAGAATTTCTCCTGCTTCTGCATGTAATTTATAGCTGCCTGCTGGCAAGAATAATGTTTCTCCATAGCCATATTGTCTGCCATAATAATCATATGCATAATCATTCTCATCATACCAGATATCACTTGTAGTTAATAAGCCATTCGTGTTAATTGTTACCTTATACAAATCCTCAAATTTATAATTATATGTAGTATTATCAGCCAAAGATTGATTATAGACATACTCATATGTACCATTATATCTAACTGTTATATCGTATTTGCCACTTTCTACATAAACTGTATAAACACCATTATTATCTGTATAAGCATATCCATATCCAGGGTTGGCATTTTCATCCGTATCGCTGAAATATATATATGCATTCGGTATCGGATTACCTAACGAATCTGTCACTGTACCTGTTACACATCCTGTTCCTACAACTTCTATTTTAAAGTCAATCACCGTTGTTTTTGTTTCATCTGCTGCATCAGTTACACGAATCTTCACATTATAGGTTCCCACTTCATATAAATAGCCATACACATAAGCGCTACCGTCGCTATATGTTCTTATTCCAAGACCATGGTCTTCACCTTCAATCGCATAAGTATAACTTCCGCTGCCGCCATATACTGAGATACTTCTTGACACATATGCTACTGTTCCTCCAGATGAATCAAGTGCAACTTTTGCATCAGATATATTTGCAGTAATACCATTTCCATCATAGACATTCCACTTGATATTATATGTATATGCATCCCCTAACTCATCAACAAAACTGTAAACCGTTGTTGTTCTGCCAATTTTAGTTGGGGTACCATAAAATGTTACCGTATAATAATCATAATAATTAGTATAATATTTAATTCCCTCCGGAAGATTTTTTATTGAAAAGTTACTTTGATATCCTACTGAATTATATTCATCAAATTCAATATCAATTGCTTCATTTACTTTTACAGTACAAGACACATTATAAACATAATTTCTAGCGTCCGTCTTATATATAACCTCAACACTTGCCTTTTCCGTTCCCCGCAAATCTGTTACACTAACTTCAATTGACTGATTTTCACGAAGAACATGCTTCTGGTTCAGTTTAATAACATAGTTAATATTATCTGTTGTTGTAACGCTATCAATCAGCAGTTCTTTTGCATTTTCTGTATTGCGATATTTCCAGGTCTTTACCTTCAGATTATCCATTGTAACCTTATCAGCTGCTGTCAATTTAATTTTGATGGTTCTGCCATCTTCAATAGACGCTTCTGCAATATCAGTTGGTGCATTTACTGTTACGGTACAGCTTGCAGATTTCTTAGAACCATCCTTCGCTGTTGCAGTAATTTTAGCTGTACCTGCTCTGACAGCAGTTACTTTACCATTACCATCTACAACTGCAACGCTGTCGTTGGAAGATGTCCATTTTAACTCTGTATTATCTGCTTTAGCTGGCGTAACGGTTGCTTTTAAGGCAAAGGCTTCACCCACAAGCACATTCATTGATTTCTTATCTAAAGTTACTTTTGTAACTTTATTGGTAACTGTTATGGTACAGGTCTTTTTCTTTCCTGAACCATCTGCTGCGGTTGCAGTAATCTTAGCTGTACCTGCTTTTATGGCAGTTACTTTACCTTTACTGTTTACCTTTGCAACCTTTGTGTTAGAGCTTGTCCATACTACCTTCTTGTTACTTGCCTTGGTTGGTGTTACAGTTGCTTTTAATGTAACTGTTTTTCCAACATTTACAGTAGCTTTTGTCTTATTCAATTTTACCTTTGTTACCGGCTTTCCAACAGTTACTGTAATGGTAACCTTTTTCTTACTGTTCGCCTTTGATGTTACTGTAATCTTAGCAGTTCCATTTTTCTTAGCTGTAATTTTACCTTTGCTGTTTACCGTTGCAACCTTTGTGTTGCTGGACTTAAACTTTACAGCCGTTGAAACACTGCCAGTTTTTTCTACCTTTGTTTTTAAGGTAAAGGTCTTCCCTTTTTTCAAGGTCAGCGTTTTCGCTGGCAGGTTTGTCACAGATACGGATTTTACAGTGCCTTTTGCAGCCTGCACATCCATATTTGTTGGAATCATCAAAAGTAATGCCATCATTACTGCAATGATTCGTACAAACAATTTTTTCTTGTTCATTTTTCTATTTCCCCTTATCTTTTATCAGTTAGTCATATTCCCCCGATTTTTATAAATATATGCCTGAACAACTAGAATCTTAATAATATCTTAAGAAACTGACTACCTATACTAATATAAATCTTTTTAATCCCCGTTTCAATAGTACCAATTGCCCGGGTTTGTGTTAAAATAAAGCTATACCACATAAAATACCTTTTTTACAAATATCTGTTACTCGGGAGGAAACCTTATGAAAAAAGCCAAAAAAACTGCTCAATATTTTTTTCTCATTCTATTTTCCTTTTTTTCTATATTTCCACTTTATTATGTTCTTTGCCGTGCCAGTGGTGGAAATACAGATATCACAAAAGGACTCATACTTCCCGGTTTTAAATTATTGGATAACATTTCCTATATTGTATTTGAAACAAATTTTATGGCTTCTTTTTTATATACTTTAGGATACACTCTGCTTCAGACCTTTTTCACACTATGCGTCTGTTCTTTCGCAGGATATGGTTTTGAAATTTATCATGACAGATTTAAAGATTGTCTGTTCAAAGCTGTCCTTCTGACTTTTATGCTGCCTTTTACCTCCCTTGTTGTTCCACTGTTTATTTTATTCAGCAGCACCCACATGATTAACACCACTCCCGCCATGCTTTTGCCTTTTATTGCCTCTCCACTTATTATTATGATTTTTAGACAGCAGTCCCGGGCATTTCCAAAAGAACTGGTAGAAGCTGCCCGGCTAGACGGATTAAGAGAATTTCTCATTTTCTTTCGCATTTATATTCCCAATATGAAATCCACTTTTGTCTGCGGAACTGTAATTGCATTTTTACACGCCTGGAATTCCTATCAATGGCCACGCATTATTATGATTCATAAAGAAAAAGTGCCTATGACGGTGTATCTGACTCTGGCTGACAAAGGCAATCCCATGACACTGGTTTTACTTAGTATGCTTCCGACACTGATTCTCTTTTTTGCCCTTCAAAAATTCTTTATCAGGGGAATGCAGGGAGCATTGCAATAACAAATGACATTTTTAAATTCTATGAATGATATTCATTATATAATTCCACTAATATTTGTATTAGTTATAGTATTTCTTATAATTCTATTTCACTTTCAAAAAAAAGCAATTATTAAAAAAATAACTTCCTTAACACCGGAAGAAAAAAAAAGACTACTCTGGATAAATTGGGGGCACCTGCGGGCTATAGCTACGACATGGCTTATTGAACTTTGGAAAGGTCAATACGGCATAAATACCGGCTGCGAGCTTGGTATTTATTATGCCGATGAAATCATTTCCCCGGATAAATACAGTTCTACCCTTTTTCACTCTGCAAAAACTGAAGATATGCTTGAGGTATCTTTGCACCTAAACAAGCTTGACTCAAAAAATCACAGTCGCTATATAAGACTCGGTGATATGCAAAAAAAACATTGGTGGCTTACTATCTTTAAAATGGGTATTATTATGAGTTATATAAAGCGCCTAAGCAAGGCTTTTAAAAATGCTCCTATTCTCCCAATTGACTACCATTCAAAATATGCTTTTTTCAGTGACTGTCATAGAGGTACCGGAAATAATAATGACAATTTTCTTAAAAATGACAACTGCTATTTAGCCGCCTTACAGTACTATTATCAGACTGATTTTAAGTACGGCATCTTTGGACTCGCCTTGAGTTTTTTGGAGTCTCAAACCCTACCAGTGCTGCAATAAATAATACAAAGAAAGCCCGCCTTGAAAAAAGATATCTCTCTTATGCCAGAGATTCTCACTGCCTTCTTTTGACCGGACACACCCATAGACCAACACTTGGAAATGCTTCTTCTCCCTATCTAAACTGCGGGAGCTGCGTTCATCCCAAAGGTATTACCTGTATCGAGTTATGCGGTTTTAACCTAAACCTTGTAAAATGGTACAGCACCACTGCCCAAAACGAATATTTTAACATTCTATACCGGCAGAATCCTCCGGGTTATCCCGTTTATATTAAGCGAGAGGTGCTTGCCAGTGAAAGCCTTTTCTCATATGAGTTTGACATGGAAAACTGAAGCTATACCTTGCCAGAGCCAAAGTCTCTTCAGAATGTTTTATCTCTAATAAGACGAATCTTCATACAAGCATCGCTCAGGCGGCTTTTGATTCCAATGAATTCAAAAAAGTCCGGCTTCATAGGAATATGAATTCGGACTTTTTCCGCTTATGTAGATTACCTATACTGAATTTTTTAAATCATTGCTTTTCCGATGGCATCTGCTGTTAAAATAGCTGCATAAACATCCTCAGCAGTTACCGGGAATGGCATATTATGAATGGTTTCGCCTTCTACCGTACAAGCCTTTGCCACTGCCATAATATCTTCCTTTTTCACTTCTGTTACACCAAGTTCTCCCAATGTTACAGGAAGTCCCACTGATATGCAAAAATCAATCACTTCCATTAATTCCTCTTCATCCACATTCTCCAATACCAGCTGCACAATGGTACCAAATGCAACCTTTTCACCATGGTACATATGGTGGCACTGGGATAATACAGTAAATCCGTTATGAATTGCATGGGCAGCTGCTAACCCACCGGACTCAAAACCAATACCTGATAACAGCGTATTTGCTTCTACTACCTGTTCGACTGCTTTGGTGCACACATTCTGTTCTGCTGCAAATTTTACCAGTTCACCTTTTTCAATTAAGGTTTCATAGCATTTTTTCGCTAATGCCATAGCAGCTTCTGTTGGAAGTCCACCTGCACAGGAAGAAGCCCCTGATTTTTCACAGGCTCTTGCTTCAAAATAAGTTGCCAGTGCATCACCCATACCGGACACCAGAAGTCTGGCTGGTGCATTTACAATCGTTTCGGTATCAACTAATACTAAATTCGGATTCGCCGGAAGCCATAAATATTCTTCAAATACTCCTTCTTCGGAATATACTACTGACAAAGCACTGCATGGTGCATCTGTGGACGCAATCGTCGGAACAATTACTACCGGTATCTCATTGTAATAAGCCACAGCCTTTGCTGTATCGAGAATTTTACCCCCGCCAACACCGATAATAACATCTATTCCGCCTGCCTTGCAAATTTCAATTAAACGATTAATTTCTTTCCTACAGCATTCGCCATTAAACACTTCGTATGTAACCTCTGCATCTGTTGCCCCAAAACTGCCATCAATTACATCCTTATTACGTTTTAGTCCACTGGCACTTACAAGACACAATGCTTTCTTTCCAAGCTTTGCCACATAAGTTGCCAGATTCTTCATTTCTCCTGCTCCCTGTACATATTTTCCCGGAGCAATAATCACTTTTGCCATAGTATATAACCCTCCTGATATTTAAATATATAGCATTGCTATAAATAATATTCTATCAAATCAGAGGATGTAATACAAGTTTTCAGAGTATTTGTTTCTGGTAATTTCTTCTATTATTAATAAGATAACATATGATTATAATCATTAATCATTTCTGAAACTTTTTCATCAAAGTTTGCAATTGTTCCGTCATCCGGGAAGGAAGAATTTAAATAGAATTCATCCACCGGTTTCTGTTCTTCCACACGCTGAAACAACTCTGTCAATGCAAGCTTACTTTCTCCAACTGTTCTGGAAAACATTGAGAAGTATGCTGAATTAACAGGGAATCCTTCTTCTGCCATAGCATCTTCGTCAGAAAGATATTCCAGACAAACCTGAACCTCTTCTACATACTGGTCATATAAAGGTTTCAAAGCCTCTGTATCCAGTTCGATAACACGGGAATCATCAATTCCCTGCTCATAGATGGCAGTCTGAATTTCCTGTGCGGTAGAAATCACCTTCATAACTGCATAAGTTCCCTCATATCCTTCTTCTTTTATACGTTCCATATCTTCCATACGTTTCGCAGAAGCTAATTCACTAAGCTGTGTCATAAACTCAGCAGCTAAGGTTTCATACTGCTGATAATCTTCCCAGATAATCGCATGATACTCTTTTCCCTTTGCATAATCATCATCTACATAGGATTTTAATTCCGTATACTGTTCTACTTCATCAATCGTAGAAGCCAGTTCTTTCATAACCGGATAAAGCGCAAGATATGCATTGTCTATTGCATCCTTCTCTGTTTTCTGGCTTAATAATTCATATGCACGTTCCATAGAATCGTAGAAAGTACTGATATTTGAAAGACACCAGTAATCCTCCTCCAGCAATACGAATTCCTCCTGAAAATCTACATATTTAAAGTAGCTTACAATTACATCATTAAAACGTCCTACCATCATATTGTTAATTTCAATATAGGTATTGTAAAGTTCAGAAGCTTCCTCCTCACTCTCTTCCTGTGTTTCTGATTCCTGCATTTCAGTTGCCTCTGTTGCCTCAGTCATTTCTGATGAATCTGCAAGCAATGTTTCCACTGTACCTCTGCAGCCTGCTGTCATTGTTAATAACATTGCAGCAAGTCCCAAGCATATCCATTTTTTCTTTTTCATAATTATCTCCTCCATAATGTATTTTTTATATGCTTACATTTTCCAAATCATACTGTAAACATTTTCCATTCATGATTTTATAGTACTTGTTAAATTATGTCAAACTTGTATTAATTTCTATTATATCCGAATGCATTACTCCATCTTTATACAACAATCCTTTATTACTTGTAGCAGAACCGACATAAAGTTTTCCATTAGTTATCCGTAATATCTTGAAATCCATTTACAAATCTATTAAAAAGAGGTATCTTACCCATTTTTAGATAAGATACCTCTTTGATTTTAAAATTACTTTATAGTTATGCTATCTTGTATAGAAAACTCTGAACTATTTATTAGCGATAGCTGCCTGTGCTGCTGCTAATCTTGCGATTGGCACACGGAATGGTGAACAAGATACATAATCAAGACCAATCTTGTGGCAGAATTCTACTGAAGTAGGATCTCCACCGTGTTCTCCACAGATACCAACGTGAAGGTTGCTGTTAACTGGTTTACCAAGCTTAATAGCTGTTTCCATTAACTTACCAACACCTGTCTGGTCAAGTTTAGCAAATGGATCGTTCTCGAAAATCTTTGTATCATAGTAAGCATCTAAGAACTTACCAGCGTCATCACGAGAGAAACCATATGTCATCTGTGTTAAATCGTTTGTACCGAAGCAGAAGAAGTCTGCGTTAGCTGCAATTTCATCTGCTGTTAAGCATGCACGTGGAATTTCCATCATAGTACCTACTTCGTAGTGAAGTTCAGCACCTGCTGCTTCGATTTCAGCGTTTGCTGTAGCGATAACGATGTCTCTTACATATTTTAATTCTTTAGCGTCACATGAAAGTGGAATCATGATTTCTGGAACTACTTTCCAGTCAGCATGTGCTTTCTGTACGTTGATAGCTGCACGAATAACAGCTTTTGTCTGCATCTTAGCAATTTCTGGATATGTTACAGCAAGACGAAGTCCTCTGTGACCCATCATTGGGTTGAACTCGTGTAATGATGTAATGATTGCTTTGATGTCTTCTACTGATTTACCCTGAGCATCAGCAAGTTTCTTGATATCAGCTTCTTCTGTTGGTACGAACTCATGAAGAGGTGGATCTAAGAAACGAATAGTAACTGGGTTACCTTCAAGAGCTTCGAATAATCCTTCGAAATCTCCCTGCTGATATGGAAGAATCTTCTCTAATGCATTTTCTCTTTCTTCTACTGTGTCAGCACAGATCATTTCACGGAATGCAGCAATTCTGTCTTCTTCGAAGAACATATGCTCTGTACGGCAAAGACCGATACCTTCTGCTCCCAATTCACGAGCTTTACGAGCGTCAGCTGGAGTATCAGCGTTTGTACGTACTTTTAATGTACGGAATTTATCAGCCCAAGCCATGATACGTCCGAATTCACCAGCGATAACAGCATCTACAGTTGGGATAAGACCAGCGTAGATATTACCTGTTGTACCATCGATAGAGATTTCAGAACCTTCAACGAATGTCTGACCAGCTAATGTAAATTTCTTGTTTTCTTCATCCATGTTGATGTCGCCACAACCAGATACACAGCATGTACCCATACCACGAGCAACTACAGCAGCGTGAGATGTCA
>CAYMIS010000002.1:0-80146 GCA_964390485.1 uncultured Roseburia sp.
AGTCTAATATAGCACAATCAATATTTGTCGTCAACTTATTTTTTCAAATCGTGCATGAAAATATTTTATCACTACACCTTATCATTTTTCAACATATTTCATCTGATTTTACAAAAAAATTATTTTTCCTTATTATTATGTATAAAGTTTTTTATTTTTCCTCCGATATATGAACTATAAGGATTATTTTGTACATTCGTCACTTCAGTGAGGTCTTTCCCCTTTAAATTCGGCACTTTTTTCTAGTACAAATGCCCTATTTTCCAGGGTTTTCGGTGGATTTTAGTGACAAGTGTATATTTTTATAATATAATAATGGCTGTATTAATGGAACAGTTTCTCAAATTGAAAAAGGATTTTCATTTGAAAAATTTTATTATCCAAAAACATATTTTCATCCCCACGCATAGCAGCCAGTAACCGACTTTTTACTATGCGATTTCACGGAAGAAAGGAGGGGCAATATGGCAACAATTGACAGCGCTTATCAGTACTATCTGAGTACCTATGGTAACTCTAACGTATCGCGTTATGACACCCACAAGAAGAGTCAGCTTCGTGATGTGTATAACCGAATTGTAAAATCTAACAAAGAATCCCCTCTATACAAGTTCAAGGACTCAGGGGACATCAAAAAACATGCAATTGATATTAAGGAATCTACCCGAAATATTCAAAATGTTATCGATTCCCTTTCCGAATCCGGAAACGGTATAGAAGGCGTTTTCTCAAAGAAGATTGCGCAATCCTCTAATGAATCGATTATTACAGCAGAATATATCGGCAGTGACGATTCGGAAATTACCGGTTTTGAGATTCAGGTAAATCAGCTTGCATCATCCCAGACTAATCTTGGAAACTACCTGACCAATGACCGTCTGGATATCGAGCCTGGCACCTATAATTTTGACCTTAATACCAATACCAGTTCTTATGAATTCCAGTTTTCCGTTACTTCAGTCGATACTAACCATTCCTTATTACGCAAATTGGCAAAGCTTGTAAATAATGCAGGAATTGGTTTAAATGCCACAGTGGAATCCAACGATTTCGGGCAGTCCGCCCTTAAGGTATCCTCCCGGCAGACAGGCATTGCTGCTGACGAAGAATATCTTTTCCAGATTCTTCCGGTTGCAGACCCTGCCTCCATTAAGGCAATGAACACCCTGGGCATTAATCAGGTGGATACAGAAGCAAGAAATTCTTCTTTCCTATTGAATGGAACAGAATATTCTTCTTATTCAAACACCTTTACGATTGATAACAATTTTGACATCACTCTTCATGGTACAACCGCTGAAGGCGAAACAGCCCAGATTGGTTTTAAAACAAATGCGGACGCAGTTGCAGATAATGTAACACGTCTGGTGGATGCCTATAATAACATCATCCGCATTGGCCACGCTTACGATGATTCCCGCCACACCAATCGTCTGGTACGGGATTTTAGTTCCTGTGCAAGGGAGTATCTTAACGAGTTTGAAGCAATGGGATTAAACATTGATTCTGAAAGTTATATTCAGATTGACCGCAGTCTTTTAACAGATGCAGTTACTGCGGAGGATGCACCGGATAACTTTGCTATTCTGAATGATTTTAAGGGTTCCTTGAATATTCGCACAAGAGAAGCTTCTATTAATCCGATGCATTATGTAAGCAAAACAATCGTAACCTACAAGAATCCGGGACGTAACTTCGCAACACCATACATTACTTCTATTTATTCCGGAATGATGTTAGATACCTTTTGCTAAAGAGATAATGTAACAATAAAATTTGATAAGTATATCTTGTCATTATTGGCACTTATCAGAATATTAGAGCACTCGCATTTATTCTTTCTCCGAAAAACAAATGCGAGTGCTCTAACTTTCTAATGTGTCATTGATAAATTGTATTTATATATTATTTGTTATAACATCCAGCATTGTCTGTATTCTGTCCACATAGCTGTGATATGCCTTTACCTTGCGATAACCATTTTCTGCAATTCTTTTTCGCTCTTCTTCATGCTTCAGATAATAGTCCACTTTTTCCCGCATATCCTCGATGCCATCAAAGCAGACTAAATCCTCTCCCTCTTCAAAAAAGAGCGGTATTTCCGCCTGATAATTTGTCAAAAGAAATCCCCCGGCTCCAAGCACATCCCAGATACGAAGTGGAATCCCGCTTTTAATATTAGGAATTGTAAAGTTCAGATTAATCTTTGACATATGAAAAACCTTTGGCATCTCACTCCAGTAATCTACAGAACCTAATGCCCTCACCCTGACTAAATCACTGACATTGCTATTGCTGTATACGTTGACATCATAGCACTTTGACAATTCAATCAAGGCTCTTCTGCGTTCTACCTCCGCAATTTTAAAGCCAAGAACTGTCGTCTGGAATATTAATCCTAAATCAGAGAAAGAGCCTTCCGATTTCTCCAGTTCAAAATACTGCTGCAGCTGTGCCAGAATATCCGTTGTCAGCATTGACTCTACAATATTCGCTCCACTGATATTTAACTGGGCTTCCATTACCGCATCAAAATATCCTCTCAGATATTGTGGCAGCTTTGGTTTGATTCTGTCATAGGAATTTCTCTCATAAAGGCTTCCGACAAAGGCAACCTCTCCGCGGTATTTCTGCAAATCTGTGGCATTTTCCAACACCATGTCTACCCGGTTGGTATCGACAGCAAGGGGCAGATACCAGATGTGCTCCACCCCCATTCCTTTAAATTCCAGATAATTGGTTTTGTCAAAGGTAAATATATAGTTGCAGTCATTAAATACAGAATCATGGTACATGCTGATTAACGGATTATCACAGGTCCAGGATACATATTTAATATGGAGTTTTTGGCAGGAATTTGAAATCAGTGCAAAATAATTCACAGTAAACACCATGTCATAGCTGTTCTCTATCAACAGCTGTTCTATTTTTTTCTCAAATTCCGGGTCAATATCATAGCTGCCAAGCTCCTGCTCAATATTATCTACCGTATGTCCCAAAAGCCGGAAGGTCTGCTCGATGTCTCTGTAATTGTACGCCTTCCACCGATACATTAGTATATGCATATTTTTACCTCTTTGTGTCTCAACTGTTTACGTCTATTTATTTTTTCCTTCACTTATCGCGCTGCTTTAAACCAGCATTTCTTCTTATAAAAAGCATTCTTTTATATATTCTGCTCTGCTTTTCCACGTATGATTATCTCTAGCGGCACAATATCCACAATCTGCCATCTCCTGTGTGCGTTCCATGTGACCAAATAAGTCACACACCCGCTCCGGCAATGTTGCCAAATCCTTCAGCGAAAACATTACTAATTCTTTTCCATCCGTAAATTCACGCCTCATATAGGTAGAATCATCTGTAACGACTGCTGCTTTCGCAAGCATTCCATTAAACACCCGATCATGGGCCCCCGCCTTAAACCAGGTCATAGTATTTAATACAATTTTTGCATCATTCATTAAGGGCAGTATCTGAGGCGCAAGCACTTTTCCGCCATAAGTCAAATAAGGATTATCACTCCAGTCGCACTGATTCCAGCCAGTCCCATAGGCTGTTACATGAATACCATTTTCTACGAGAATACGCACCGCCTGTTCTCTATAAAAAGAAACTGCGTAAGAATCAAGAAAACGCATTTTTACCACGAGACTTTGCAGCATATCATCACTTAAAGATATACTATTTGCCCTCACATATTCCTCAATTGCCTGTTCTGTTGTTTTTTCAGGATGACTCACCAGTTCCTGTAAGACTTCCCCTGCCATCCTTTGGGCATCCAGTTCACGAATAGATGTCAAATCCGGAATCATATTAGAGACCGTATAAATTGGCAGCGCCCCCGCATATAAAACGTCAATCCCCCGCTCCGCCAGTGGTTTATGTTTGGTTCCAAGCTCTACACCGGCATGGGGCAGAAAATCCACTTGCCGGATATTCTTATAGAAACGGCGGATATACTTCACATGATTTCTGTCTGTACATAGTACAATCGCTGTTTCCGGCGCTTTTCGCAGCGGTTTCTCATAGTGGAAAGGGTGGTCCATCAGAATATTGATATATGGAATCTGGTAATGTTCCCATACATTTACATAATGTTCGTCTAAGGCGGACATTCCCCCAAGATTTAAATCCAGATTATAACCCAGATTATTAAAGGTCACAACGGAAAACGCTTCTCCCTCGGAGCGTTTTTCCAAAAGTTCTATCAGTTCCGACTTACTCACTTCCTGCCTTGTGGCATCATAAACAAAGCTGGTATATCCCATTGTCTCAAATGCCTTTGCCAAATGTTCTGTAAACAAATCCAAGGTGTCATAAACACCTTTAAAATAAATGATGGTGTGTGTCATATTTTTCTCCTGTAAAACTTTTCCATCCAAGTTACCATATCATCTTTCACGATAATAATAATTACATTAATCCTGTCAGCTGTCGCACTGCCGGTGCATAATCTCCACATTTTCTGTAATATTCTGCCGCTTCTTTTGCTTTTCCAAGGCATTCGTAAATTACTCCGATATTGTAATAAGACAGATATGAATTTACTCCCACTGTCCTGCACCCCGGCTGCTTTACAGCTTTTAAAAACTCTTCTATTGCCGCATCGAATCTGGCATTATTCATATAAATTAATCCCATTAAAAATTGAAAGTCTGCATTTTTTCCAAATTCTTCGTAGATATTTTCAAAGAAAAGTGCCTCCTCAGCACGTCCCCCATTTACCAGTGCATAACCGTAGGTTTCAACCATGTCAATTACATATTCCAATCTAGGATTCAAATCAAAGGATAAGCCTTTGGAAAAATACTCGCAGGCAGCCTCATAATTACCTGCCATATAATATCCCTTCCCAAGCTGATAAAGAATATATGGCATTTTGACTTCGTTCTGTTCTGTTTCCAGACACTTTAATTCCTGCAGCAACAGATTAATATTCCGCTCTGCCTTCTTCTTCCGTTCCTCTTCCGGAAGGTCGTATCCTGCATGCTCTATTATCACCGGAGTTATATATGTCTCGTATTCTTTTCCATCCAATGTAGTTACCTGCTCGTGGATTCTGCCTTCATAGCGAAATCTCTTTTTTGAAAAAATACGGTTAATCCATTCTACATTTTCCTGTTTTAATCCATTGCGTGTCAGAATATTTCTACGCTTTATTCTCCCTACCCGTTCTGGATACTGTAATATAAGTTCTTTCAGCTTTTCTACTTCCAGCGGCTCTAAAAATTCATCGCTGTCAAGCACCATTACATACTCATTTTCCGCCTTAGAAATCGCATAATTCTTTGCTGCTGCAAAATCATCACACCATTCAAAATCATATACATGTGCTGCATATTTCTGTGCGATTTCTTTGGTCTTATCTGCGGAACCGGTATCCACCACAATCACTTCAAAGGGATATGGCTGCAGACATTTCAGACAACGCTCTATATTCTGTTCTTCGTTCTTAGCAATGATGCAAATGGATAACATGTTCTCAGAACCTCTTTCTCTCAATATTCTTATAAAAGCCGTTGTGATTTATTACTAGTATAACAAATCACAACGGCTTTTTCACTGTCCTATTATAAAATATTCACTTTCTTCAGATGAAAAACATCCTCGTTTTTGCTGCTTCATTTTCCATCTTACGCTTCTGCATAAACATCGCATATTCCTGTAATGTTTCCTGCTTCTTTTTCTCTGATATCGCTTCCGGAATATCCAGATCTTCTAAACGGCTCTTTGCCCCGATGGTATTTAACCTCGCATTTGTACTGTAGTTAAAGGCATACTCCAAAGCATTACTCGAAGCACCCATGCTGCTTCTTCCTGCGCTTACCTTACTCAATGCCTTATCAATATCTGCGATATTGAAATTACCGGTCACATCAAAGTCCGCAATTCCAAGTTCCTGTACCAGTGCATTCGGAAGTTCAATATTCATGCCATTTCCATTGGAATCTGCTGCAATGCCAAGGTGACTCTCACTGCCATTCAAAAGTGGTTTGGTATTATAGGTCGTATTGGAGGCAATATCAGTAATGCCCTTCTTCATCTGTTCGATTTCTGCCTGAATACTTGCCCGATCCGCCTCTGTCATCGTTGCGGTATTCGATGCCTGCACTGCCAGTTCCCGCATTCTCTGTAAATAGTCCGTAATCCCTGCTGCCGCGCCATCTGCAACCTTAAGCAAATCACTTGCCGCTGCAATGTTATTTTCGCCAGCCTTATAGCCTCTTACCTGGGCATCCTGCTTCTGTATAATAGAAAGCTCTGCTGCACCATCTGCTGCACGCTGCACTTTCCTGCCACTGGCAAAACGACCATAATCCATATAGGACGATGTGTTAATGGATGAAATACTGCTCATAGACTCTACCTCCCTTCTATGAGTATAAAACGTATTTATAAGTTCCATTCAAGTCAGGGTCTTCTATGTCAATTATATTGTAGCATGGATAGGAAATGATTGTAAATATCGAGAAGTCTTTCCCACCTGCCAACACACAAACCTGTATCCGAGTATTTCGTTTATTACCTACTTAGTATTTTTGTCAGTACCACCGGCACTTTATTTGACTCAAACACCTTCCTCACTTCAGCAATTTGTGCCGACGCTTCTACCTTCCCATGTTCCAAATAGTATTTCTGCAATCTTTCCAACAAAACATTTTTCTCTATCACTCCATGAAGTATCAAAGTAACAATTGCATCACAGGAAATGGCTCCACTGCAAATAGCACTCACAGCTTTTTTACAGGAATCCTCTGATATATTCAGCTCTATTCTACGAAGCAGAAAGCGAACTGTTATATATTTCTCATAAACATCTTTATAATCTGTCAACCCGGCAAAAAATCCTTGTTCTATTCCGGCTTCCTGCTCTTTTTTCCAGATATCTGCCATAATTCCAAGCATTTCCAGTGTAGAATCCTTCATGTTCCCTTTTCGATACTGCTCTATGATAGAACAAACCACACTCCACTTACCACAGGAAATCAAATCCTTCAATTGTGCTGCCAGCTCCAAGCTTAACTTCTCCCACTCTTCGTGATATACAAATTCAAATCCATCCTCTGCATAAAGATATTCCGGATATTCCTTCTGGCAAATTTTCCGGTTTTTATCATAACGGGACAATTTTGCAAAACTACTGTCATGAATCACCCAAGGCTCCTTCATAAACGGCACCAGCACCTGATATCCATTTTTTCGCATCTCAAAAGATCCGGAAATATCATAAAAATCAAAATCTTTAAATAAATCTTCCCGCCAAGGCACATCATACTGTGTCGCCATTAAAAGTCCATCAATTGCCTCCACATAAGTATCTGTTTTTATTTCTGGTGCTCCTGACAAATAATATGCCATATCTGCATCTCTGCAATCCACCAGACCGACATTCCATGCAAGATAGGTCACGGCCGTTTTCGGCATTCCATTTCCCCCCATCATACCAATCATGCCGACAGTTTTATCCTTTTCAAATATATCTATTATATTTTTTATAAAATCTCTGTTACAAATAAACACATCCTGATGCATATAAATCTTATATTTTGCATCCGTGCTGTTCATTCCCAGATTATAAGCAGCACACATAGAATCCGCTTCCTGTATGGCAAGGATATCTACCTCGCAGCCAGCCGGTACCTTTAAATTATCAATATAATACTTACACTCTTCGAAATACAATAGATTGTTTACACAGATTATAAATGCAATTTTTCTCTCGTTCATTTTTGTTTTCCCACTTACTAAATATGTATCACATTTTCTTTTTAAACTTTTTCATATCATCTGCTTTTATTGCCGCATGCAACCAAGTTCTATTTTCAGCGTTATTTTCACTCTCTTTTTTATAACCTTTCTGCTTTACATCCGGAAGCATTCTCATAAAATATGCAAAGCTCCGTAAGATTCCAGTTCTTCATTTATTTGTTATAAGTTTATCACCGATGTATAAATAACTGTAAATTACAAGATATATTCCAGCATATTTATAATGTAAATATTATAGCAAACTGCATTCTGGCAAACAAGCAAAAAGGAATCATCATTTCATTTGTAGATGGCATTTTTCTTTTGTTTGAACTATACCAAATATGCATTTATCGGGCGCCTATGTCCGTTTACTTTCAACAGGAATAGCTTTATGACTTCCTATCCTTGCAGTCTTTACTGCATCCGGCGTTTTCGCCACACATATCATTTATTTTTACTTTTACCAAAGGAGGTACTGCCTATGACAAACAAAACCTTTACAACTAAAAAGCATACCTTTCGACCACTTTCAGAGTTGAACATTATTGATGATTTTTTATTTCAGCAGTTGATTACACAAGAAGATAGCGGTGAGAAGTTCTGCCGCATCCTGCTTAGTACCATTTTAGGACGCCCGATTCGTAACGTCCGAATTACTCCACAGAAAAACATTCTTGGCATTGATACCAATCAGTACGGCATCCGTTTAGATGCTTATATTGAAGAAATTCTGGAGAACAATTCCGTTACTAACAGTAGTTTGGATGCTGAAATTATTCCGAATATCTACGACATTGAGCCTAACAATCATTATGAAAGAAACACTCTTCCAAAACGAATGCGCTACTACCATGAACTGATTGACACACAGCTCCTTGCAACCGATGTAGATTACGAAAAACTCCCAAATCTTGTAATTATCATCATTCTTCCTTACGACCCTTTTGGCAAAAACCGCATGGTATACACCATTCAGAATCAATGTGTAGAAGACTCCACTCTCTCATACAACGATGGTGCTACCAAAATCTTCTTAATATACAAAAGGTACGGAAGGAAATCCTGGGAATTAGAAAAAATGTGGAAACAAGAAGGGCTGGAAGAAGGCTTAATTCAAGGAAGCATTGCACTTATCGAAACTTGTCAGGAATTCCAGCTTTCGAAAGAAGAAACCTTAAATAGAATTGTGCAAAAATTTAATTTTGATACGGATACTGCTACTGCTTATATTAAAAAATATTGGAAAGATTAACTTTTTAAAATGCCCCTCTTTCAGATGCTCTAAATCGACATTTCAAGTAATCGTTTTTTATCTAACACTTGAAATAACACTTCATCCAAAAGAGGGGAAATCTTACGTTTTATATTCTTTTATTACACTGTTATTCGGTACTGTAGCAATCCATGTAGCTGTTGGTACAGCTGGACTGCTCCATACAAATTAACTCAGGCAATATTCCTTCACTAGTTTTTCGCCATCGTCGGAATCCATTGCGTCAAATTCCATTCTCTTTATCCGCCTCAAAAATCTCCAGCATATCCTTTAATAAATTCTAATAAATAAGAAATACATCTTAGTGTATATATATCTTATATTTGGCATCGGAACTTTCCTTGGCTGCCTAATACCCCTCTGCCATGCTTGATGCTTCTCTGACTGCAATCACATCCGCCGCCATTGCCCTTGAACACCAGTAGATTCTGCCCCGACTTGTCATTGCCTCACAGTCATTCATAATACAACTACCCCAAATCTGCTATGGTAGTAATTCTGCACAATCCTTACCGTTTAGGTTGCAATATGTAGTCAAACGAATTCCCATGTGCTTCATTATTAAGTATTTTATCTTTCTTTTCTGCATCATATTCTCCTAATATCATTCTCGTATTCCTTACTTTACACATTACCTTATTTCCTACAAATTTTTTTCAAAAATATAGTTCACTGCATAAGTACTGCCAAAACTTTCTTTATTTTTTATCAAACCTTCGTTAATCTCTAATCCTAAATGCTCCGTCGCAATTCCCCATGACAAGGTTTTATAACCTAATTCCTGATATAATTTTGCAACAGCATAATAAATAAAACTCATGGGACTTAGTTTATTATAAGATAAGTCAGATGCTAAATATTGCGTATGTGCACATTTTGTCTTATGAAAAAGAAATACCATCGTACCGGCAAGCATTTTTCCATCTAAATACGCACCATAAAATTTCATCTCCTCCGGCAATCGATTCTGATATAAATCCCACAGTTCGTCCACGCTATGAACCGGTGCAGTATCAAATTTCTTTAAGTTCTCTGATAATATATGATGAAATTCTGCAACCTCCTCTTTCCGGGTAAGTTCCTTCATTTCTAAACCTGCATTAATACATTTTTTCACAAGACGCTTTTTCATATTTGAAAGATTGTTCATCATATCTGTGTCACTGGTTTCATAATCAATATAAAAATCCAACTCTTTATATTCTCTGTATTTTTTGTAATAAAGACAATATTCCAACAAATCCGTATTTTCTGTACTAAGAAGTTTTAATGTTGGTTTTAATACACATTTTTTATATTGATGCTCTATCAGATATTTTTCAAATTCAGAAATCAATGCAACTATTTTTTCTACCGTGTATATACTCTTTTTTACAACGAATCCGCCATAACTGCTTCCTTTGTGTGAGAAAAAAGTTTTTACACCATCTTCGTAGACTTCACAACCGGGGCAAACTGCCACCAGTTCATCCTCGCTGAAAAACATAAGGGATTCATCCACAAAACGCCCTTCTTTATGGTAATTTAAAAATCTTCTTTCCTGTAGGAAAGTTCCGTTTATTGATTCATTCTGTATGAATGAATCCCACTGTACTTCATCGATATTTTCATATCTTTTAATTCTCCACTCCATTGAACATGTATTCCTTTACTTCCATTAGATTCTTACAGTAACACACTTTTTCTATTATGTCCTTCGGTTCTCTTCTATACATTTCCGAATCAACCATAATAGAATCATAACCCAGTTCACTTGCAATTTTACAGTCTTCCATTGTATCACTTATAATAAGTATCTTATCCGATTCTTCAAGTACTGACTTTAACAATATGTCTTTTCCGTAGGTTTGTTCTGTCACGAGCATCTCTGCAAACATCCCTGTCCAACCTAGGCTATCAACCTGCCATTCCGTATTTGTTCTACTTTGACGATTTGTCCACAAATACAGTTGGGTCTTGTCTGCTATACTCTCCAACAGACTTAAGGCACCTGCCTGCGGCACATCACATTTCAACCATTCTTTCGATTCTATTAACTGCATCCATTGTTTTCTAAAACTTTCTATTTGCCCCTCATTATATTGAAATAAATGCCTCAGCAATTCGCCTTGCTTCATTCCGTCCCTTCGCAATTTCCAGTATTCCTCATAAGACACATCTTCTCTCTGCGTAATATATGAAAAAACATTATATAACCTCTGTTTAATGTCTATTAACGTACCATCTAAGTCAATAAAAATCTTATTATACTTCATATTCTAAAGCTTGCACCTCTTTTGATTTTTCTAAAATATCCTGCTCATCATATCGATTCAACAAACAAGACTCATATTGCACCTTACATTCTATGATACATGGTCCACTTTTTCTAAATTCCTGCTCCAATATAGCGCACTGTTCCATACTATCAATGCACACATATTTCATATCATAAACATCTGCCAGTTTTTTCAGATTTACACATCGAAATTCATCTTCATTACTTCCTATGAAATGGCTATTATAGTATAAACGCTGTACTTCTCTCATCATCCCAAGCGTATTATTATTAAACACAATACATTTTATATTCAAATTGCGCATTGCAACAAACTGGAGTTCCTGCATATTCATATGAAAGCCACCATCGCCTGAAAAAGAAACTGTCAAACTATCCTTATTCCAAATAGATGCTCCTATTGCTGCCGGTAAGGAAAATCCCATGCTTCCATAACCACTGGAATTCAAAAGCCGCTGCCCTTTTTTTAAATTTATTCCCTGACACACCCACATTTGATTTTGTCCTACATCGTTTGTAAAAATAGTCTTTTCATCCACCATTTCTGAAATCTTGCGAACAAATGCAACCGGGTCTACTCCATCATGATTTACCAAACAATTATTTTCGTACAACTCATCCCACTCTTTTATTACTTTTTTCCACATTATGTGTCTATGTGGGATATTCGAATCAAGATGACTTTTTATCTTATTTAAAAATTCCTTTAAATCCGACTGAATGGATATATCTTCTTTTAATACTCTTCCTAATTCTACACTATCAACATCTATATGTATGATACGTGCATTTGTATACTGTTCTACCTTTTTTCCAACCTGTCGTTGTCCCATTCTCGCGCCAAATATAAGCAGTAAATCTGCATTATATATTGCCAGATTTGCCACAGTGTTTCCATGTAATCCCGAAAAACCTAACGATTCTGCATATGCATCAATTCCATTCAATGTTGCAACAACTGGAATATCCAGCATTTTTGCAAATTCTTCTACTTCATCAACAGCATTTGCACTTCTAACACCACCACCCACTAAAATCACAGGTCTTTTTGACAATTTCAGTGCATCTAAAACTTTATCTATCTCTATTTTGGTTTGTTCAACATTTTTCTCTCTCTTATAATGTCTTATTTCTTCCGGCATCTGCGCAAACTGTATATCCATTGGAATATCTATCAACACAGGTCCTTTGCGCCCATCTAACGCAATATCTACAGCCTTTTCCAATTCATATGCAACATCTTCTACACAAGTAATCATTGTTGAATACTTTGTAATCGGAGCCGCAACTGCTGCAATTTTTAAGTCTTGAAATCCATTTACTCTAGCTGTATTTTCTACCATTAGAGCAGAAGAATAATCCTGTCCTGTAATAAATAATACTGGTATGGAATCTGCATATGCATCTGCTACCCCTGCAAGAACATTTATTGCACCAGGTCCAGATGTAACAATTGCCACACCTAATTCACCACTTACTCTGGCATATGCATCTGCAGCAAACCCTGCCCCTTGTTCATGAAAGGTCTGTAAATATGAAATCTTATTGGTTAAGGAAATTTCATCTGCCACTTTGAGCATCATACTTCCATCATAACCAAATACTGTCTTAACTCCCAGTTCTACCAAATACTGTGCAATATATTTTGCAGCAATCATATGCCTACTCCTCTAAATTACAATTTTTTCTACCACTCCAGAATTTCTCTTCTCTATCAGGCTGATACTTCCACGATATTACAACATTTTTCTCAATGCTGCTATTTCCTCTTCCTTTTTCTGCAGTTCATTATACATTAATTGACGTTCCTGAACTAATTTGTTTATTGTATCTACCATTTCCTTCATTCCCCATTGGTCTCTTGCCGCAAGGTTCCAAAAATCCTTCCGTGAAATGTGATATGAATTTTCGATACTTTCCCTAAATTCTTTCTCATCATAATGACGATAAAAGTATAGTAGAGCTGTATCTAGCGGTACGACTGGTACTCCCATTAGCATAATCCCAAATTTCTCACACTCAATGGAAAATCCCTCCTCATGGGGATGCAGCTGCAAATCATTATAAAACGCCTGAATAAAAAATGTATCATCCAATTTTTCCATAAGATCAAGCATGATGTATTTTCTTTCAGCAACATCTCTCATCACTACATCAGGGGTTGGTGCACTTATATTTTGATTCCATCCACTATCATGTTTTCTATATAGTACTAATTTTTCCGGATATATATATATATTACTAAGCTGTAATAATCTCATCCATAAATCGTAATCTTGAAGCTGCCGGAATTGAAAACGAATTGGAAGCAGCTGTTGCAAAATCATCCGTCGTACACACATAGATGGCGCACAAATACAATTTCCCTTTAAGTAAAGCAATCGGAACCATTCTTCCTTACTCCTATTACCATCTTTAAACACTTCCAAATCATCCAACAGTTCTTCTTGCTCATTAATAATCTGTGGTTTGCAAAAGCATGCTCCATATTCCTCATTTTCTTCTAAGAACGCAACATACTTCTCAATAAGCGTCTCCTGCCAAATGTCGTCTGAACAAATTGTTGCAACATATTTCCCTCTGGCACATTCATATGCAAAGTCTATTGTTCCGAAATTTGTATTTTTCTCGAAAGGTGTAAAATGAATTCTCGAATCTTGATATTGTTTTATTACCTCCACAGAATTATCTGCTGAGCCATCATCTGCTATAATAAATTCTATATTCTCATAGGTCTGTCGTAAAACACTCTCAATTGCTTTTCCCACAAATTCTGCATGGTTATAACATGACATTACAACCGACACCAATGGTTTTTCCATATTTTTCCTACTCCTAATATTTATTAACAATCTGAACTACTGTTTCAATTTCTTCCTCTGTCATCCCCGGATACAACGGCAGACTGACTTCTTCCGCACAAATTCGCTTTGTCACCGGATACTTATCCATATCCTCATGCATATCCCGATATGCTCCCTGTTGCATAATTGGTGTCGGATAGTGAATATTTATACCAATACCACATTCTGTCATATATGCACAAAATGCTTCCCTGTCTTTTACCAAAACAGGATAGATATGAAATACATGCTCATTTCTATCCTCCGGCAATTTCGGAAGAATCATCTTATCATTTTTTATTTCCCTTGAATAAATCTCTGCTATCCGTCTGCGTTCTTCATTCCATCCATCCAAATAAGGCAGTTTTACTGATAAGAACGCTGCCTGTAATTCATCTAATCTGGAATTACAGCCCTGATAAACATGATTGTATTTCTCATAGGAACCGTAGTTTCCATAGGCTCTTACCTTATCTGCCACATCTGCATCATTGGTAACAACTGCGCCTGCATCTCCAAGTGCCCCAAGATTTTTTCCCGGATAAAAGCTGAAGGCCGCAGCATCTCCAAGATTTCCGACTTTGATACCTTTAAGCTTTGCTCCGTGCGCCTGTGCCGCATCCTCAATGATTTTTAAGGAATATTTCTCTGCCATTGCACGAATCGGTGCAACATCAACAACACGCCCATATAAATGGACAACAATAATTGCTTTTGTATTCTCTGTTATTTTTTCTTCGATTTTATTACTGTCAATCAAATATGTATTCTCATCTGCATCCACAAAAACCGGTGTTGCCCCTACCTGTGTAACAGCAAGTACCGTTGCAATAAATGTATTCGCCGGTACAATCACTTCATCTCCTGCTCCAATACCATAAGCAAGTAAAACCAGTCGAATTGCATCCAGACCATTACCAACACCCACACAATATTTTGTTTCACAATATTCTGCAAAGCTTTGTTCAAACCTGGCATCTTCTTTTCCACCGATAAACCACTGGCTCTGCAATACACGCTGACCTGCATTATTTAATTCTTCCTGTATCTGGATATGAACCTTTCCCAAATCTAAATATGGAACTTTTATCATTTACTTACCCTCATTTACCATTTTTAAAAATGCATCATAGTCTCTAATGTAATCCTCTTCCTTATACACCTCGGATGCCAATACCATCAACACAGCATCCGGAGAAAAATCATACATTTCTCGCCACATTTTATTGGAAACATACAAGCCCTCATACGGTTTTTCCAATGACACAATTTTTTTCTCTTTTCCATTATCCAGCAGTATCTTACAGGAACCATGAATACATACTAATATCTGCTTTAGACTTTTATGGGCATGAAAACCTCTCCGTACATCTGCTTTCGTATCATACATATAATAGACACGCTTAATTTTAAATGGGATATCATTCTTCTCCTCCAATGATACCAGCATTCCTCTATCATCCCCATGCTGTTGAAACGCATATTTTACAATCTGCATTAACCAGTCCCCCTTAATTCCAATATATTTGAAATAGCATCCTGCCAGTGGCTTTTAATTCATAGGAATTTACGAAAATTTCTATAAATTAAAAAACTGCACCCTCCTACCGGAACGAAAGACCTCGTCCAATAAAAGATGTGCAGCTTTATGCTCACTTCACGCAGTCCCACGTTAATATGCCACTTCTTACATCTGCCTTTAGGCAACCATTTCTTTTATAAAACTTCTTATATTTTTATCGGCTTTTTTTTCTTACACATTAACGTTTTACAGTAATTTATTTTTATTTTTACATCATAATTGCTCTCATTCGTTCCTCAAAAGTGAAATCCCGCTTCACTTTCTCAAAACCCGCAACCGCAATCCGCTCTCGCACCTCATCATTTTTTAGGTAGAAATCTGCTTTCAACACTAAATCTTCAAGGTTTTCATATATTTCACATTCTTCTCCTATTCGGAAATACTCTGTTAATTCCTGCTGGTAATTACTTATCACAAATCCACCACAACCCATAATATCAATCACCCGCAGTGGGATTCCTGTCCTTATGGTTTTTAAAGAAATATTCAGATTTATTTTTGAATTAGCAAAAATTGCAGGCATCCTGGTGTTATAATCAGCATATCCACAAAATGTTACGTTTGCTAAACGTTTATCCACATCCTTCGTGTAGACATCCACCGGAAAACGACCGGAAAGAAGTGCCAGTGCCAGATAGCGCTCCCTGCCTGTCACCTCCTGCGCCAGTAAATATTCCAGTTCCCGATATCCCATCTGGAATCCATCTGATGCAATACGTTTATAAATCTCGTTCATTTTTCCAAGCATATCCTCTGTCACCAGCTCTGGTATCAAATAACCACCATAGACTTTTATCTGTGCATTAATAATTCCTTCCAGATATCCTCTCAAATACCCATCCAATGGTGCTGCAAAGTGATGATATTCTGTCTGGTAAAGCTGACCCACCATAGATATTTCTGACTTTTTTACAGCTTTCTCTGACTGTCCGTTTGATGTCTGTTGAATCACTGTTCTAAATAATTCTGTATCCACTGCCAGTGGCATATGCCTGGCATTGATACCTAAGCTTTGGAACTCCTCTGCCTGTCCCCGGTCAAAAAAATAAATTGTATTACAGGAATTTTTTAAGGATTCTAAATTTCGAATATGTATTGGAGAATCATATACCCATGAGATATATTTCATTCCAAGTTCTTCACAAATCTGTGATATCAATGGCGAATAGTTTACGGAAAATACCAGCGTATATGCATCCCCAAGCAATTTTGTCTTAAATTTCTCACAGAAAGCATCATCCTGCTCCCAATTTGAAAACTGATAAAAAAAACATTCATAAGAAATATCCAATTTCTGCAATGCCCGCTCGATTCCCTGATTCATAAAAGAATGCCATTGAAAAAACAATACTTTTTTCACGTTAGTGTCACCAACCTCCCGCAAGTTTTATCTATCTGTCAATTATCTACTCTAACAAATGTCCATACACCGTCTGGCATCCTGCCAGATTTTCTTTTTGATAATCCACATGACAATTCAACTTGTAAAATACAGAACTATTACAGATTTCCTTCCAACGCTCCGGTGTATATTTTAAATTCATTTTTTTGTGAAGTTCAAAGGTTTTACCGCCACAGAATTCGCACTGCTCCAGCAATTCCTGAATTTCCGGAAAAGCTTCCACCGCCAGCGCTATTACATAATCAATCAAGAAGTAATCCATAATCTGTTCTTCCGTTTCCCAATGATACCACAGGCACTCCATTAAGAATTGGAACAAACGCTGTCCTTTCTTTGTATACCACAGATTTCCGGACCATCTTCCCTGAGTAATATCTGCACTCCAGATAGGATTTTGATAACGCAGTGTATAAAGGCTGTTTCGTTCAAATATATTTTCCGGAATCGGTGCTGCCGCATAATAAGTAGTATCAATCCACATTCCACCATAACGGTATAGCAACTCTGCCCTCAATGCATCGGACAAATGAACGTATGCAATTTTCCCTTCATTAAATTTCTGAATTATGGAATCGGTAAAGGTTACATATTCCATACAGTTTTCCAAGGTAATCAAACGCACCACCGTCTTATCTGCCGGCAGATTACGCTTTAAACTCTCATAACAGCAGCGTACCATTTCCGGCATCTCTGCTTCTCCCTGCCACCAGTTTAACCAGACAGGAATCTTACCTTCAAAATCGTCTGCACATTCTTTCGGCTGTGCAAGGGAGCCTTGCATTGCTCCTGACTGATGCAGATTTAATACCGGAGTCATCTTAAGCTTAACGCACTGATAGATTAAATCTACCTTTTTTTCTGCATTTCTAAAGTCTGCCGGCTCAATCATTTTTACACTTTCTTCTGTAATCTTTTCTGGCTGCATCATTAACCACACACGAAACAAACGCTCTGACAAAAAGCCCATTACACGCTTCTGATAATCATCATAGCCGGTTGTATCGATTCGCTTCTCTGCTTCAAACAGAATATCAAACAACCATTCACAGTAACGGTCGTAGATATCTTTTCTGGTAATCCACATATTTCCGACAGAAACCATTTTTGCTTTCATAGTAAAATCATAAGCCGCCAGATATTCCGGATATTTTTCTGCGATAACTTCTCTGCATATATCCAAATCCTTACAACTGTTATGAATCTGTTCGTACTGCGCGTACACCGACTCCTCCTTCACGCAACTGCTGTTAGGCACAATGATTGGATAGTTACAAATCTCCTGTTCAATATACGCTTTATCCAAAAGCTTCTCATCACGGGTAAAATAACGGCGATAATGGCAGATTCCAATAATGTCACATTTCATATTTTTCCAAAGCCAGTACATTCCCGTCAATTCACAGTAGCTGGAATTTCTTTCCGAAATATGGTCTCCTGTATCATCTCCAAGATATCCAAAATCTTCTTTTCCCGCTTTTCCAACCTGAAGAGGCACGTAAATTTCATTAGAAATTTCAGCTATTTTTTTATGAGTCATTACAAAAATCTTTGTATCCATAGGCCACTCTCCAAGTAATTTCTTATATCAGATGGGATGTCAGCTTTGCTGCCCCTTTCTCATTTAAATGATCCATATCAAAAAAATCACATTCCACAAACTCTGTACTTTGATTGAAATCATAATAATCTATCGCAAATGGCAAATCATTCAACGCCTTCCATAAGCCAGTTTCAAATCTTTTATCAAGGGTTTCACAATATTCCTTTGTAAATGGCGGAATTACCACAATTGGCCGGATTCCATGTTCACAGATAAATTGCAAATAGTTTGTTAATAGTTCTACATTTTCTGTACAAATCTGAGTATGTTTCAGTAACTTATTGTGTTTCTCTGTACGCGTTTTGGCATAGTAGATTTTTTCATCCAAAGACAAATTTTCCCACACCAGACCTCGATATTGCTCTTCTACATTATCTTCTCTATGATATACATCATTAAAATAATTTTTTTCATTTAAGTAATTGATAATCCACTCATCACAAATTTCACAATGCTCTGCTTCCAAAAAAGGAAATCTTTGTTTGATACTTTTCCATCTGTCATATAATTCAAAATCTGCATTATGCTTTGTATGCAACAGTGGTTCATATACACTTCTCATTAACTCTCTGGATACTTTGCCGGATGACAAATCGTCAAATAATGCATAATATCCTAACATAATTACTACAGCTTGAAACATCGGAAGACCTAATTCCTTACGCCGTTCAATTATCTGTCTTGCCAAATAATAATCACAAAAAATATCCTGGGATGTTCCTGACAGATTCATAATTGCATTATTAGTTCCATCTAGAATCCCGTGTACTGCATAGGACGAACCGGTCACCAGCACTCTGACATTTTCATCCTGTAAGCGATTCATTCTGCTTCGCAGATAATAATACCCATAATTTTCGGATAAAAGCTGTTGTATTATCTCTTTAATATTTTGAAGAAATATTTCTCTGGTATCCGCATTCATCTTATTCCCATATCCTCCGGTTACTTCCCATCTGCCTTATTAGTTATTCTCCAAATCCAGTAAATAATATCTGTCATTTTCTACGCTGACATCTATTATCCGTAAATCGGGTATTTTTCTTTTCCACTCTTCTAGCAGACCATCTGTTAAAACATAGCGTGTCTGGCAACTTACGTTTCTTATAATCCCTGACAGTTCCATACATTCTGACAATTCTTCTGTCCCCAATATTACTGCCAAGTCGTACTGCTGCCTCTTGACACACTCCAAAAACTCATCTTTTGAAATAATCTGCTGATAGACATTTTTCCACACTGGAAAATCTGTTTCCGGAAAAAAATCTACCCCTGCAAGAAAAGCTTCCTTCGGTACTTCTTCATTCATTGCACATCTGGATACTGCACCAATTCGCTTTAAAAACATTCCCACATCTAAAATACTCATTGCTTCTAAACGCTTTATTATTTCGAAAAATATGTAACTATCATTTTCATTTGTTATAATCATCCACTAATCCTCGTTTTAATGCCTCGATAAAACACGCATTCTCTTCCCTGGTTCTGACTGCCACCCGGATATACTGTTTCCCATTTTTAATCTTACCTGTTAAATCCTTGATTAAAATATTTTCTTTTAAAAGCTCCGTTGCCAGCGCTTCACTGGTTCTTCCATTTAACAGTTCACACATAAAATAGTTTGCCTCGGATGGATATACTCTCAACTCCGGAATTGTCGTCAATTGCTCATAAAAGTCCCGTCTGTCCTGCTTTATCTTATCTAATGCCTCTTTGTATTTTGCCTGATATTTCTCATATATCTGCATGTAAAATTCTGCAAAAGAGTTAATATTCCATATCACAATGCTTTTCTTTATGTTGTCAATTACGTCTGCATTCCCGCTGGCAAGAACGCCTAAGCGCAATCCTGCCACACCAAAAGATTTTGAAATACTTTTTACAACATATAAGTTTGTATAATTTATTAAAATCTCTTCATCCATCAACGAAAATGCTTCTTCTGCAAAATCTCCAAAGCTTTCATCTACAATCAGCACAACACCATTTTCCTCAGACCACTGCAAAAGCTTCATACATTCTTCTTTGTTCAGATAATGCCCTGTTGGATTGTCCGGATTTACCAGTACAACTGCATCCACAGACTTCTCACCAAAATATTCTGTAATGCTCTTTACATCATACCGGAAATCCTCCCTGGTACAGTCATAAACCACACACCGTTCTTGGCAGCGGTTTGGATATTCTTCGAAGGTCGGTCGAATTACACCAATGGTTCCCTCTACATATTCCAGCAATTCCTTAATCAGCTCTGCAGCGCCATTTCCAACTACGATATGTTCTCTTAATACGCCAAAGTTTTTTGCCGCCAGCAGACTATTTACCTGCATACCGGATGGATACTGACGAAGCAGTGTATCAAAATTAGACTTTATTTCATCCACCATCTTAGTTGTTGGGAAATACGGATTTACCAGATAACAGTAATCCAATAAATGCGGATATCTCCAGTAACCACCATATCGGCTTACAAAACGGCGGTATCTTTCATGAGGGTCTTCTGCAAACAAGGATTCTGCGATATCTAAATCCTGAGCATCATCTATCTCATACCATAACTCACCCTGCAATTTTTTTGCTTTGATGGTATTCTTATCCAGCATTAAAATCAGCTTTATAACAGACTCATAATATTCATTATTTCCCATTGCCACTGAATAGGCTTCCAAAAATGGCAGATACAATTCTGTTGTAAACTGCTTGCTGAATTTATAAATATTTACTGTCTTATAGTATTTTGCCTTTTCAGAAAATTTCAATAATTTTCCCGGCACAAAATCTGTAATATTATTTTCAGAATCCAAAACCAGACAGGTTCCGTCCATCCAGTTTTCAAATTTATCTACTAATGCAAGAGAATCCCACTCATCCTGTAACAGTAAATCAATTACCTTTTCCTCAAAGATCAAATCTGATTCTAACAGCAGCGTATCCTCCTGTACCAGATAGTCCTTTGCAAGGTAAAGAGAATAAATATTATTCGTCTTATCATAAATGGAATTTTCTACATAACAAATCCGGGTTTGTATATTTAACCCATTCACATAATCAATTAACTTCTTTCCTTCATACCCCACAACAATAACAATTCTGCTTAAATTTTTCTTATCCAGAATACGAAGCATTCTTTCAATTAAAGTTACTCCATTCACCTGAACCATACATTTGGTATTGTCTTTTGTTAATTCCTTTAATCTTTTTCCCATTCCTGCTGCTAAAATAACTGCCTGCATACCTTCTACCTCCATGCATTATTTATACAGATAAAAATCAAAGACATATTTGTTATTCCAGTACAATTCGTTTTCCGGTTCGATAATTTCATATCGACATCCCTGCTTTTTCGCAAATGAGATTAACATCTCTCTGGTATAAAAGGTTTTATCCAGGCCTTTATAGTGTTCATCATAGTTTTCTACCATAGAACGTCTATAATTTAAATGCTCCTCCTGCTTTGCCTGGTCATGTATTTCGGTAATAATCACCATGCGATTTGCTTTTTCATACATCTTCCGCAATACCTCCATTCCGTATTCGGTATCATGAAAATATTGAAATACGCTATCCGCCAATACTACATCATATTTAGGAGCAGTAAGCATTTTTTTTGCTTCTGTACATACCAAATCCTTACTTTTGACAACTTTCTGCCCAATATCAACCAAAGCCTGTGAATAATCCAAACCTCCCAGTTTTTCTACCTTTGATATCTCCTGAAAAAGATACAGATTTACTCCACTGCCACAGCCGACTTCATAGACACTTTGCGGGCAGCCGTTACAGCCTTCCATAATCCGCTTATTCATCTGCTTCCACTGCTCATAAAAGCCTTCATAATAACCTGAAATATCTTGTGTATCAAAGCCATCTGCTCTTTTTAATTCGCAGAACATCTCAAACACATCGTCCTTCATTTCTAAATCTGCATTACGCTTCTCCCATATGCTTTTCCAGTTGTTCATCCAAGTACTCCCCCTTTTTCTTTCAAGCAGTTTCTTTCCTGCTTACAATCCTTGTAATAAAGTCAACAATTCCTGTGTCCGTTTCCTCCATGTATGCTGTTCCAAGGTTTTCTGGTAGCCAGCCTCCGCTATCCGCTTCTGAAGCATTTCATCATTTAACACTTGCTTGATTTGTTCCGGAGCTTCCTCCAATTTATCCAGCGGGAACATCAATAGTTCTTTTCCCTTCTGATAATTTTCCTCCAGATACGTTGTTTCATCCGTCACAAGTACTGCCTTCCCCAACATAATATTCGCAATCCGCTCTGTAAAACCATCCTTGTGCCATGACATTACATTCAGAGATAATTTTGACTGTGCAAAAATCACAAGACTTTCTTCTACAGACACACTGGGATGACAAATCAGATTTGGATGACTGCCTACAAGGGAATCCTTCCAAAAATCGCCGAATACATCCAGCTTAATTCCACTATTAAGAATTGTCTTTAAAATCTGATAACGATGATAATCCATTACCAGATAAATTACCCTTCGCATCCGATAGAACACATCTGTTTTATCTTCCCCTGCAAAAAAAACTTCATATTTCGCAAAAGCTTTCTCAAATGCCTGCTCTGCAGAAAGCTTTTTTTCCTTTCGCATAATAGAAATCATACGATTTGCAAGATAACGGTCTGGCTTTTTCATTTCTTGAATTACCTGTAATTGCTCTTTGTAGTTTCCCATAGAACCAACAAAGGTAAAATCATACTTTTTCTCACCATGCAGATGCTGATTCTCGATTCCCGGTATCGGAAAATGAATCGCCGTCTTTCCATAATATTTTTGAATGAAACGAACATAATTCCTATCATGTGACAACACATAAAAGTCCGTGTAGTCATGTAATAACTGCTGTTTTAACCAAATTGGATGGTCCAGAATCAAATGCAGCTTCGGACCTTTTATTTTCTCATGCAAATAAGTTACTTCATCCGCCAGCTTTACTTGAAATAAATAGGTCTGTATTCCAATCACTGCCCGAAAAGTTCTTCCTATGTATCCTGCTAACACATCCAGCGAATCCTTTTCTCCGTCAAAGTATTCTACTGATATCCCTCTTTGTTCCATTGCATTTCCAAGCTGTTGGGCAAATACATTCAGTACGTTATTACAAACTTCTGTTCCTTTATAGATTAATACAGGGCTTGACGCTTCTTCTAACAAATCATATTCTCTGTCATGACGGAGCATTTGTTCTAAGTACAAAATGATTTCGTTTTCCACATCAAGCATTCTTGCCTGTTCCAGCAGTCCGGTAACAGCAGCCTCAAAATACCCGCTCCCCTGCAATATGGCAACATATTTTCCAATCAGATAACAATCCGTTTTTAGTGCTTCTATTGACGGTTCTTCTTTATCCTCAATATGCACATATCCCTTCTGTATTTTCTCTACTGCCGAAATCATAAATCCATGTTTTGCTGCTATTCGAAGAAGAAGCTCATACTTTCTTTTTGCACCAAGCCTCTGATTTATGCCGCCGGCTTCCCGAATCCATTCTTCCGGTATCCACAATACTCCCTCACATAAGGTTTCATCCAGCAAGAGCTGTAAAAAACTGTTTTCTTCCGGATTTTCAACCAATATTCGTTGCTCTATATCGTTCCACACAATATCCTTTTTCTGCATTAATATACAATACCTCTTCTATTTCTGATACCTCTCCCAGAAGGATATTTTCTGTAATCGCTTCGCTTTCCCCTGCTCTTGGTACGCTAACTCGATATTTAACTCCTCTGTAGATAGCTGCATACGCGCTTATCTGATTTCCTTCATTTACTGTTTCGATATCACTAATTTTCTGCTCACAAGCTCCTAAAACAGCCTTTAATACCATTCTGACTTCATACCATTCCCACTGCTGCTGCTGACTTTTATAATGTGGATAATCATGACCTGCAGACACCTGTTTCGGTGTCATATAGTCAGCCCCATAAGTAACCCTCAGAATCTTATCGTAATCTATTGGTACCGGTATCATGATATTTTCAAAAGGTATCCTCATACTGTCACGATACCATGCCTTCTGAAAACGATAATCCCTATGATTAATATACCAATACAGATTTGTTATTTCCTCACTATTTCCCTGATTATATAAACAGCAAATCGTATCACTTAAATCTAATAATTCATTTGCCAGATTCTTCCCTCTGCTAAGCTTCACATTGCATAGTTCTTCCATTCGCAATAATCTCTGTTCCAATTCCTCATCTATTGTCTTTTTTTCTAATACTTCAAATTTAATCAGCATAATAGATACCAGTAAATCCCACTGTATCTCTTCCAATTCTTTCTCCACCGGCAATTCATCCAGCACAAAAATATCAATACCAACAATATAAGGACATCCATGATTTCGCTTCATAAGTTCAGAATTTGCATAGCCGATCTGACTTCCATTCACAACTCTGGAAATCGCACCACTCCATCCATCACTTGTTCTTGCATCATACACACAATAGCCCTCCGGTAATTCCTTGTCGGCTATCGCAACAAACTTCTCATAATCCTCGCGAAACATTGCAATGTCAATGTCATCATCCCACGGAATATATCCCTTATGACGCACAGCTCCCAACAAAGTTCCGCTGTCAGCAAAATATCGAAGTCCGTACTTATCACATATTTCGCCTACCTTTTCCAAAACATCAATCTGAGCAGCCCAGGTGCGTTTCATCATATTTTCAATGTAGAAACCTTCCCGTAATTCCCCCTGAAAGTAAGATTCTTCAAACACTGCCATCTATTTATCCTCCAGCTCATCCATTACTTTATTGTTGGTGCAGTGCATTCTGCGCCTGCTTTTATTCATTTTCTAAATTATACGAAGCACGCTTTGCGAGCTTCTTCCAGCTTCTCACATAAACAAAATGCCATGAGTCTTACATCTTGGCGATGCAATACCTCATGGCACTTTATTTACATAAATTATGCTGTCACTTCCTGTGCTGCTGCTCCTAAATTTTCAAATTCCGGAACTAATGCCTCGATTGCTACTGCCATTTTACTGTCATCTTTTTCCTTAATTGCTTTTCCCAATTCCAAAATTTTATGATTGAACTGCTCTTTATTCACTCTTTCTTTATTTTCATTTAACATATCCATTGTTCCATTCATCACCTGAACTTCCCAATTAATTGCATCTACAACCCCATTTAAAAACTTATCCGTATCCTCTAAACGCTTTCCGGATAATTCTTTGATAAGAATTCCCATATTCTTTACAAGCCGTTCATTAAATTCCACCAACACTTCTAATGCTTCTTTTTGTTCTACTCTGTTTGTTTCCATTAGTTGCTTCTCCTTTATCGTTAATTTTGATTCATATTCCCACACCGAAACAAACCGTCTTTTCTTAATAAAATAAGCTGTCACATTATCTATCGACAACGTAACAGCCTAGTCTTTTCTTGTTATGATGCCTCCGTGCATTATATAAATCCTCTAAATTGTATATCGGATTTTGTCAGAAAATATTAACCCTCTCACAATATTTTTCTTCTACATAGCCTTATCAGAAGAAAAAATCACTTTTTTTCCATATACTGAATCTAATAGCAAACATAATTTCTGCAATACAGCTTCCGGTTTTCTACAGGCATTCTGCGCCACTATGTAATAATCATCAATCTCATTTCCGACTCTTTGAGACATAACTTGCAGTTCATCTTGTAACTCCTCTAAAGAAAAGTTTTCCTCCAGACGCATTAGAAAAAACTTGTATTGGGTAATCCGCTCTTGTAGTTTTTCAAGAGAACTTTTTTCTATCTTAAGATAATCCGGTATCTCATGCTTCATTGTTTTTTCTCTTATTTTACATATAGTATTTAAAACACATAATTCACCACTTCCCCCAATTATCTGCTCTGCTTCCTGCATAAGCTCCAATACCGTTTTCCATCCTGCTTTATCCATACAGATACGAATCATTTCCAGTACTTTCTGAGTAACATCATTCAGTTTCTTCATTTCCCTATTAAATTCATCATCCTGATATTTATATCCAAATTCCGCATATTCTTCACAAAATATCTCCCTATAAGCATCATATTTCACAAACTTACTTGGTCCACAGTCATGAATGCACCACGGTACTTCCTGATACGGAACTCCAATTTTATAACCGGCCTTCACAAATTCCATGCATTGGGACACATCGTAAAAATCAAAACCGGTGAACTTGTCCTCACGCCATGGAATATCATACTGTGTAATCATACACATACCATCCACTGCAACAACAGGTGTCAATCCTTTCAAGTTCTCCATAATCATAGTCCTCTGGCCAATTCCATTATTAGCATAAATTGCACCTACATTCCATTCTGACCAGTAATTAGCATTTGCAACAAATTTACTGGCCCCTATTAACCCCAACATTCCATAATCTTTATGTTCTTTAAATATATCAATAACATCCTGAATAAAGTTTCGGTTAATAATAAAAATATCCTGGTGCATATATACCTTGTATTTTGCATCCGATTCCTGCATCCCGGCATTATATCCCGCAGTCATACTATCTGCATCTTTGATTCCTAATATTTCTGTTGTCATTCCCTCCGGAACCTGCAGGCGATTAATATACTTCATACACTCCTGCATATACATATCATTATTATAGCAAATAATAAAATCTATTTTATTTTCATTCATTGCTTACCTCCCCACACTTATCTTCTAATATCTCTGCTATCCTATTCCCAAGTTTTTTGCTAAAAACACATGCTCCATCATCATTCAGATGCGTCATATCCCAATAGAAGTCTTTCCTTGCTGAAATTTCTTCATCCTCTTTAAAATTCAAATATGTAAATGGTATTTTTTGTTGTAAATCAGATAAGATTTTTTCGAAAAAGATTTTCCAGTCAGCAAATGTAGCGCTTTCAAATTCTTCCACAACTTTATATTTTGGTATCAGGCATAATATAATTTTTATTTCAGGATTTCTTTCATATAAAAACCTTAATAACTCGTACATATATTTCACATTCTTCTCAATACTTTTTTCAAATACTGAAACTTGAATGGATGTTATGGAAGGTTCCTTCCTATATTGTTCTATTTCATCCTCTGTTATCTTCCTCACTCCATCTACGAGATTATGGTTATGGTAAGCATTTTCATCATTTTCAATCAAATTCTCAAAGTATTCTTCCACCAACCGTCGTTCTTTTTCGCTGGAATATGCCCACTTTGTCCTTAAATAATTATTAATTTCTGCTGCGCTCATAGTAAGATTTTTATTTTCTAAACTATCATATTCTTTCGGACATTCAATACCGCTCTTGTGAAAAAAATTAAGTGTTGCACCTGTATACATTGTTTCGAAGTTGAAATAGGTATAATCAAACATCTCTATTACGGCATATTTTATATCTTTTACTTTCTCATAATAACGGTTCCATATTCGTTGTGCAGTAAAATAATTAAAATAGATATCTTGTGACGAAGATGCAAAATTGCATGCATCTCCCGGCAAAAAATCTGCTCTTATTCCTGCTTCTGCATGGGAAATTCCAAATACCACCCCATCTAACTTCTTCATTTTCGGATTTTCTAATTTCCTTGCATACTCTTCCCTTGGATATAAGGAGCGGTATATTCTCCATCCGTCAACTATTATGTCCTCTGGAATTTCCATTTCTCTCAAGGCTCTTAAAATCCAATCCGCCAATTCCTCTTTTCTATATAAAGCTCGTCTTGCCACAAAGGAAAACACATAATCTATACTATTTCTGTTGTTTTTCCAATACAGCAGCATCTGGCCTATAAATGCCTCTTTCTCACGTTGCATTTCTTCATCACTCAATTCCCAGTACTTCTGAAATTCCAAATAAAGCAATACATTAACATCTGGCTTTAATGATTTTTTTACCATATTACTATTTATTCCATCGGTAATAATTATTATATTTTTCATTTAAATCCCCTTCTCCTTCATTAATTCCATATACCCCTTATATGCCTCGTCAAACATTTCGTACAACCGGCTTTCTTCCCTTGTGGTACTCCAGGGCTTTGTATTTCCCGGATAATGTATAATTTTTGCATTCTCATAAATCTGTCCCGTTACGTTCTGATATTTTTCCATCAGATACTCCGGGTTTCCCGAAAGTTCCCGAATCTGGTTATAATCTGCAAACTCCAGAATACCTTCTGCAAGCTTCTCCTTATTGATGTAACACCATACCGGTGGACAGTTATACTCATCCCATCCCACATAAACCAGTTTGTCATAATACATCTCATTCATAACGTCCTGGTCACAGTATTCATATCGCTCATAATCTTTGTAAATCCGCCTCAGCATCTCTTCTACTGCATTTTCTTTTCGCAAATATTCCAGATTATAAACCATTACCCCCGCATTGAAATAAGAATATTCCTTTGGAATGTTCATTCTTCGCTTATTCGCTTCATGAAAGCCATTAATGATACCAAAAATATCCTCGCATACTGCAAAGGGTGCATTGGTAATATCCGTTTCATATAAGGCTTTCAACGAACCTTTTATAATCATATCCACATCCAGGTAAAGAATCCGTTCCATATCCTCTGGTAAAAGACTGATTCCAAGAATGCGGTAATAGGTTTCCGCAGTAAGTCCGTTTCGCACCACTACCCTCTGCTTAAATTCATCTCCAACATATAGCGGATATAACTTCTTTCCCGGAAAGGATGCCACATAACCACAAAATTCCGCAAGTTCTTTCTCTGTAATATCTTCATAGGGAAGATAGATATCCATCTGCTCTTCGGGATGATTTAAAAACAAAGAATATAACATGGTATATGCATGCTTTAGGTAAACAGAATTACTAAGAATCATTACATTCATTTTTTATTCCTCTTTCTTTCTCAAATCAGTCGATATATAATAAGTACAGATTTACTTTTACCATAAGGAGCCATTTAAAATGCATATTTTATACTACTCATGGATTGAAAACTCAAAAGTTGATATGATAGATGCCTTATCTTCACTGGGACATCACGTTTCTTTAATTACTGCTCCAGTGGATAATTACTTAGTCCAGCCGGAATTGGAAAACACTATTTTTCAGACAGCTACAGACTGTCATTGTGATATTATTTTTTCCTTTAATTATTTTCCATTTCTGTCACAGGCAGCAGAGCGGGCAAAAGTTCCATATGTTTCCTGGGTTTATGACTGCCCACATTGGACACTATTTTCTCCTACCCTTGCCAGTCCTTACAACTATTTATTCCTTTTTGATTTATCCATGGTAGAACTTGCAAAAACAAATGGTGCCGTTCATGCATTTCATCTGCCATTAGCCGTAAATACCAGACGGATTAGTGAACTATTAAGGCAACCCTCGAACTATCAGGATGACATCTCCTTTGTAGGCTCGCTTTATGAAAACAACACGTTCCGGCGGCTTTCTTATCTCCCGGAACATCTGAGCGGCTATATTGACGGTATCCTGACGGCACAGAATAAAATTTATGGGCAGGATTTGCTAAGCAGTCTCTTAACACCAGAGCTTGTTCAGGAATTAAGTATATATATTAAAACAGAGTACAATCCTCTTTGCCCAATTCCTGATATCCATTTTTTCTTAAGTATGCTGCAATCAGAGCTTACCTTCAGAGAACGGACAGAATACCTAAATGCTCTCGCCGATAAGCACTCCGTAACCCTGTATTCTTTATCCAATCAGGAGTTGTGTCCGAAGGTGGCTTTTAGGGGCGGCATTTCCTACGCCACTGAAATGCCCTTTGTTTTTGCAAACTCAAAAATTAATTTGAATATCTCCTTACGTTCCATTACCTCCGGCATTCCACTACGTGCCTTAGACATTATGGGCTGCGGCGGCTTTCTTCTCACAAATTATCAGCCGGAATTAGACCTTTATTTTTCGAATGGAACGGATTATATATATTTTAGTGACACCGCAGATTTGCGGAAAAAAACAGAATATTATCTCTCCCATCCAAAAGAACGGGCAGACATCGCTGCAAACGGCTTACGACGTGTCACAACAGATTTCTCCTATGAGCATCAGATTAACCAAATGCTCTCACTACTATAAAGCGAGGTATACTTACATGAAAATACTATTCTGTGAACGCAATTTATTCATGCAAAAGGATATAGAAGACGCTTTTTTACGCATGGGAATTGAATTCCGGTGCGCTTCCTACGTCTTCGAATCACCCGACCGGGATGATTATTACTGCTCACACTTGCGCCATTTTCTAACAGAAGACTGCTATGATGCAGTATTTAGTGTCAATCTCATTCCTGTTGTTGCAGATGTATGCCATGAAATGAACATTCCTTATCTTGCATGGTGTTATGATGCCTGTTGGGAATTTGCCAGAGAAGACATTTTCTTCTACCCAACTACCTATATCTTTCATTTTGACCAGCGTTCCTGTGAAGATTATAAACAAGCGGGTTATCCAAATGTTTTTCATATGCCATTAGCAGTCAGCTGTCATCGTTTAGACAACCTTACTGCAACGCCTGAACAAATCACCCAGTACAGCGCCCAAATTTCTTTCCTTGGCTCCTTGTACGAAAAATATCTGACAGAAGAACCTTGGTTTACCAAATGCCTTGCTCCAGCTGATTTAACAGACTTTATGCAGTATATTGAAAAGCAGACAGGGATTTATGTAAACCACACGCTTTGGGATGACATTACGCCTCAATATATCGCAGAAATTAATTCCAGAAGGTTGTCTGATTATCCGGTAAAACGAATTCCGCTTATCGCAACTTCTTCCTCTGTCATTGCCGGAAGACAACGTAACACGGTGCTAAACCACCTTGCTGAACTTTTTCCGCTTACCTTATATACAACAGCAATGACCAATCCTATCGAAAAAGCCGACTATCGCTGGAGAGCCTCCTATTACAGTCAGATGCCTCTGGTTTTCCGTCACTCGATTGTAAATTTAAATCTTACAATTCCACCAATTCAGACCGGACTTTCTCTCCGAGTTTTAGATATTTTAGGTGCCGGTGGCTTCCTATTAAGTAACGCCCAGCAGGAATTGGAAGAATTTTTCAAGGTAGGTACAGAGCTTGATACTTTCCATACATTGGAAGAATTAACAGATAAAACTGCTTTTTATCTTGCCCATCCGGATATTGCCGGCCAAATTGCACAAAAGGGACATGCTGCCGTAAAGGAACGTTTTACCTTCGAACAGCAGCTTTCCAAAATTTTTAAGTTAGCCAATTTATCTTTTTAAAGAAGGGAAATTTTATAATCCAGATTCAGAAATTCGTCTATCTGCTGCTGCAGTATATCCGCCTGAATCTGGATTTTTTCCATATTCACTTCTCCATGCTTGTTATAGTAATATAGCGAAAATGCCCCCTGCATCATATATAAAATATCCAGATATTCGCTGTCACTACAATCAAATCCTATTTCTTTCAGACATTGCCTTAACCCTGCCGTATCTGCTGAACAGTTCTCCCTTTCCATAATCATGCACCAACGCTTCGCAATGGTCTTCATATATTCCGGAAGTCCCTGATAAATGCTTTCTGCCTGCTGCATTGTATATTGCCCCGCGTAACATACCATCTTCTCTTCCTGATTCCACAAGCCTTCTTGAAAAGGCTTTACAATCGGTACTCTGGAATAGAATTTCCGAATATGATTTACATCTTCCTGTATCAGCGTATAATAACGGTCAATAAAATTACAACGCCAAATCATAAAAACATCATATTCCCATGGACGCCGGAACAGCAAATGTATCACCGGTATGGTCATATTATTATAAAAGGGTTCTTCCTCCGGGCTCTGCATCTTTATACAGGCAAAATCTGCAACAATTAGTAAATCAGGCTGAATTTCCAAAGCAATCCTATCAAACTGATAAACCGCATTTGCGATATCAGCTTCCAGATTCAATGCCAGATTCCATACCTGTAAGTGCCTTTCCTCCATCAACTTTTGCATATCTGTAAAAAAATTTCTGCCTGTCCGGGAAGTTTTTTCATCTGATAGCAAGACAATCTTATTTACACTTTTCATTGCAACATCTCCCCGTATTCCTTTACAAAAACATCTCTCCAGTCAAAATAAGCAGCAAGATTTACAAAACCATCATCATGAATACACCAAGGAGCATCTGTCTGTGGCACCACCACTTTATAGCCCCTGCGCCGAAATTCCATCGATTGGGATGCATCATAAAAGTCCCACCCTTTAAAAATATCTTCTCTCCAGGGAACATCATACTGGGTTGCAATTAGTAATCCATCCACTGCCTCCACCTCTCCATATGGAGACGGCACAAGACCAATCCAGGATTCTCCTGATTCTTTTATATTACTGGTATAAATTCTCCCAATTCTATCGGAGGACCACATAATGCCATCGGAAGGCATCTTTGGTGCACCAATCATTCCAATCATTCCAACTTCCGGGGTTTCAAATATCCGCAGCAACTCGCTGATAAAATTTTTATTTATAATAAATACATCCTGATGAAGATATACCTTGTATTTTGCATCTGATAAACGCATCCCCTCATTATAGCCTGCTGCCATAGACTTTGCATCCCATACAGACAACTGCTCTACTTCATAACCCTCCGGTACCTTCAGGCTTTGAATATAGTGAATGCACTCTTCTTCGTATAATTCATCATTCACGCACATAATGAAGCATATTTTTTTCTCATTCACTGTTTTTTCCTCCTGCCTGCTGTTTCGCCCATTTCAGCAGTTCTTCTGCACTTTTATCATTCCTCTGCATAATTTCTATATCGAGCCTTCCCATTTTTGCCAATATATAAGGATTATCATATCCCTCGGCAGCAACTGCCTCTTTTAGTCTTGCAATTTGTTTCAGTTTTTCCAAAATATTCTCATTAGGATTTTGTAGATATGATTTCAAACAAATATTTACTCCATAGGAATACATCTGCACCAATTCATACTCCACTGCCGCTTTTATATCCTCGTAATTTAAAGTCATTTTCATTTTATTATGTATTGCCTGCATTGCCTCACATATATTGTAATAATACTTGTCCATCGCCTTCACATTCGAAGAAGATATCTGATTATCGCGATAAAAATACAATACTTCTTTTACATTACCTACACGAGCAACAGTAGCATAAAGATAGGTCAGAAAATCTGAATCCTCTAATATCACATTATTTCGAAACCGCAGATTTGTATCCTGAAATAAATCCCTGCGAAAAATCTTGCTGACAATATATCCGCCACTTACAATCATCTGTTTCCTTTTCTCTATGGTAAGAATTCCTGTAAGTTCATCCGAAACATGAATAATTGCTAAATCCTCTGACTGCTTGTAATAACCACAGTCTACGACGTCATAGTTCTCTTCCTTCGCCTTTGCATACAGCTTTTCATACATGGTGATTTCAATCCTGTCATCACTATCTACAAATCCGATATATTCCCCCTTTGCAGCTTCAATCCCAAGATTTCTTGCTCCTCCGGCACCTAAATTAACCGGGGAATCAATTACCCTTACTTTATCCGGAAACTGTTTTTCACATTCCCTCATAATTGCAAGGCTGCCATCTGTAGACGCATCATTTATGAGAATGATTTCGATATCCTGCAAAGTCTGATGTACCACATTACCCAGACATTCTATCAGGTATTTTTCTGCATTATAGACCGGAATAATAATACTTACTGTTCTACACATCTTAACCGCTCCTCATAAACTGCTGCCTGCTCCATTTTTCCCAGCTTTTGATATAATTGCACTAATATCGTCAGGAAATTAACATCTTGCGGAAACTGCTCCAGCCCATACTCTAACATCTGAATCCCCTCTAAAATATTCTGATGCTCCAGATAAATACATGCCAGCGTAAAATAGCTGTTCTTCTGGTCCATTGCCGCTACTGCTACAATCGTCTTCATCACTTCCGGACTAAGCGGATAGCTGCTTATGGCTTCATATAATTCCTGTTCCGCCTCTTTTGTTCGCTCAAACTCCACACGCCATAAACGAAATTCTATTTTCTTCAAAATCTTTGTCAGTTCTTCAATGGAATTCCCCAACTGGATAAAGATGGGACTTCTGTTCTTCTGCGCTTCGCAAAACGTAATATATGCAAAGGTATGGGCATAGGCAAGTTCCGGCAGACAGGAAACATAGTGACTTAAAAACTCGGAATCCTGACAAAGCTGGACAAACGCCATCACAGATGCTGATGTCTTCTCTGCCAGATAACTATCCAGTAATTTGATATATTCATGTCCCTTTTTCCGGTACTTTATTACTTTATCCTGGTACTCCTCACGGGATACTAAAGCTTTATATTCTTCTGCCATTCTTTACTCCTTCTTTCAGCCTTGCCACAGCGATGTACTGGTATACCTGAAATTGCTCTATATCAGCAATTCCCGGCAATTGGTAGATTGCCTCTATCAGTTCATTATCCTCGTCCGTTAAATGCTCACCTGCAAAATGTACATGTAACCTCTGCACTTCCAATCCACACTCCTCAAACATCTTTTCCAATTCTCCTCTAGTAAAGAAATGAATATGGGTACGATCCAGCAAACCATTGTTGTAATACCGAAATCTGCCTTTCAACAAAGCAACTAATACGGATATGTTCATAATATTGGGAACACTTGCAATTACTTTTCCACTTGGTTTTAAGTATTGCTTCATACGCTTTACGACATTTTCCGGTTCTCTTAGATGCTCTAACACATCTCCAAAGATAATATAATCAAACATTTGCACATCATATGGCAGCTGCATGGTTTCAATATTTCCTACCACAATATCTGCTAAATAGGTTCCAACTCTTGCAACCTCCGGTTGTATTTCTATCCCATATACCCTTGCATTGGGAAACAGATATTTAATTCTTGCCAAAGTCGCTCCACAGCCACATCCTACTTCAAGAATATTGATTGATGCATTACGGGAATCTTCGATAAAACCGATTATGTCCTGCCTTGCTCCAGAATAGTAAGAAATATTACATCCCCATTTCTCTATAAACTTCTGTTTATTCTCTTCAATATAATGAGCATACTTATCTTTATCTTTTCCCATGTTAAGGCTTCCATAATGATAGATATAGCTGTTATAGCACAGCAGTAGCTCATAGCCTGCTGCGGACAATTTCATACCGTAATCATTATCCTCATAATTCCCCCATTCATAACGACTATCCAATAATCCCACATCATCCAGTGCTCTTCGTTTTATCAACATGGCAAAGCCTACCAGCCAGACCTTATTTTCATATGGACCTGGCTGCGGAATACAAAGACTCCTTGCCAATTCAAAATATTCTTCCTTTGTTTCGAACTGCTGCATTAGCATCTGGTTATTTGCTGCACAATTCGTAAGCGGCCCCACTGCCCCTACTGTCTCTCGTTCATAAAGTCCCATTCTAAGCCAGAATAATGCATTTGGCGGTACAATCGTATCATTATTCAAAAGCATAATGTCATTATCCGGGGAAGCCATCTTAATTCCCTGATTACAGCCTCTTGCAAACCCTTTATTCTCTGTATTACAAGTCAGAACGATATCCTTCTGTTCCTTCAGCCACTCTGCCGCTCCATCTGTAGAGGCATTATCAACTACCACAAGTTCATAAGCACTCTCCGGATTATTTGCCCGGATACTTTCGATACACCCCTTTAAAATATCCACAATATTATAAGAAAGCACAACAATGGATGCCGGATGCACTTCACATTTTCCGCTATAAGAAATTGCATCCAGCTGCTCTTTTATCAGCATTGCATCGTTTTCATCCTTACAGTAATAAAGTGCCTGTTCATAGCACAAATATGCCTGATTCAGATTACGCTCTCTATAATAATTCCCCAGCATAAAATATAATTCATAATTGGATGGATTCACCTGCAAGCCTCTGGATATGCAGGCGAACTCTGCCGCCGATACCCCCTCTATCTGATACAATGCAGCATTTAATATCCAGAAAACCTCTGAATTTTCTCCCTGTTCAACTAATTGATTTGCAAGTATTCTCGCCTCTTTATAAAACCCCTGTTCAATATGTCCTCTTAATTCTTCTACCATCTTGTAACCTCTCCCATTCTGTCTTTTATCCTTCCGCCTGCAACATCTGTTCCAATAAGCCTACAAACTGCTCCTGCATACCTATTGCTTGTGAATCCCTTAGTATAATCTCAACTCTGTGATTAAAGGTATCTGTTGCAAGATAATCTGCTTTATACTTCTGTATCAGTCTACAGCTTGCCAGCAGATAATTTACCGCATTTCCTGATACACCATCACAGGAATAGGCTGCTTCTAATAAAACCTCATCTAAAAACACTGCCTTATAATGCTTTGCCATTTTCAGTGCATAATCATAGTCCTCCAGTGCCTTTAGTTCTGTATCAAATCCTCCGGCAGCCTCTATGCAGCATCGTCTTGCCAGAATTGCCGGGCAAGGAACTAAATTATCATATAGAAGCTGGGCATAAATGTCTCCTGATTTCTGTTCTAACGGAATCTTTTCTGATGGAAGAATGGCACAACAGTGATTTCCCATATCATAAGAAATTTTATGATACACAAATCCTGTCTCTTCCCCTGCCTCACGAAGGGCATTCATCTGTTTTTCCAGCTTTGTCGGATACCAGATATCATCCGAATCCTCAAAGGCTATGTACTCACATTCCGCTCTTTCAATCCCAAAATTTCTTGCCGCTGCCGCTCCCTGATTCAGTCCTGCATAACAGTAACGAATTCTGTCATCCTCATAACCTTCAATTAACGTCTTCGTTCCATCCGTGGAACCATCATCTACAATCAACAATTCAAAATGCGGATATGACTGCGCCAGAATACTATCCACTGCCTTTTTCAGTGTATGTGCCCGGTTATAAGTCGGCAGTACAATACTTACCTTCTCGTTCTTCATATTCTTCTCCTACATATTTTCTTGATACTGTATCAGCACCTTCTGCCAGTCAGACTGCAGCTCTGCTTTATTTCTGGCAATTACCTCTACTGCAATTGCTGTAACAAAGGTATCCTGTAAATATGCAATATCCTCTTTCTCCCACTTTTCATAGCTGCTCAATATTTCCGTAATTCTATGAAAATGTTTTATTAATTCTGGCAAACTATTGCTGTAAGCAAGCATTCCACGTAATCCCTGCTCTTTTTCCAGCTCACAAATATATAAAATCTGCTCCATATCCGGTATTTCATGTTTCAAATCTGAATGTTCCAGACCAATATCCGGGCGCAGCTTTAAAATTTCATAAAACATCTGTCTAGCCTCAGATATTCTATCCATTTTGATTAACTGTCCAATTGCCAGTTTAAATTCTCTTGTTTCTGCCTTCTCTTCGGAGATTCCCACACTGCACTCATATACGCTTAATCCACGGGCAGTAATCCATACCAAAAGAAGCTGTTCCGATAAAAAACCATAAATCCTGCGATGATATTCATCATAACTGCTTACATCAATTCTTTTTTCTAACTCGAAAAATATTGGAAACAGCCATGCACAATATTCATTATAAAGCTCCCTTGAGGTCACCATCAGATTGCCAAAATAGTGTTTTTTCCCCTCCATTACTTTACAAAATACCGGATAATCCTCCGGATATAATTCCTGTATCACTCTGCCTTCTTCTTCCAAATCTGCTATATTATGGGCTTTACTGTAATATTCTTTATAAGGGTCCTCTGCATACATTGCTTTAGAAGTAATGACATCATATTTTGCCAAAATTGCATCATATTCTGCCTCTGTTAAAAGTTCTTTTTTCTCGTTAATGAAAAATCTTCGATAATGGCAGATTCCAATATTTTCATTGCCCTCGTAGTTCTTCCAAAGCCAATAAATTCCCGTCAATTCTCCATAATAACAATTCTGTGCCGAAATAGAATCTCCGGTATCATCTCCTAAATATCCCAAATCTTCTTTTCCTGCTTTCCCCACCTGAAGCGGCACATAAACCGAATCCTCCGGCTCTATAAATTTCTTATGTGTCATAGTAAATATTTTTGTCATACTTCATCTCTCCATTATGGCACTATTTGATGTTCTCTGTCTCAAGCTGTTTTATCAGTGCAAGCAGTTCCCTTGCCCTGCAATCCCAGGTATGGTGTTCTCTGGCATAGGCATAGCCACGGTTTGCCATTTCTTTCCTCCATGTTTCATCGCCTAAAAGCTTGCGGGCAATGACTGGTAATTCTTCTAAACGTTTCAAAGAAAACATCACACAATAGTTATCGTCTTTCTTCTCAGATTTCTGATAGGATGTTTCATCTGTAAGCAGCACTGCTCCAGCTAACATACTATTTGCCATTCTTTCTGTAAATCCGCCCTTATGCCAAGCCATCACATTTAAGGATATCGCCGACTGGCGCAAAATAAAAAGACTCTCCTCCGGTGAAATATCCTCATGAATGCTTAAACACGAGTGTCCGTTCCATTTGGACTCCTCCCAGCTGCTGCCCCAGATATCCACCTGGATTCCTGCCTTCAATAGTATTTCTATCACTTTCTCTCTATAATAATACATTACGCACTGAATAACGGAACGCATCTCAAAAAATTCCTGCAAAAATTCTTGTTTTGTAAGTTTTATCCCATAATAATCAAGCATTTTCTGAAACGCCTGCTCTGCAGTAAGTTCCGGGTTTTTACGCATATATAGTAAAAAACGATTCGCCCTGTACTTTATCTTCGGGATGCACTGCCGAATTACTTCACATTTCTTTCGATAATCTCCATAAGTTCCTATAAAAGAAATTCCATACTTCTTTTCTTCTGTACCCGGTTCCTGCCAGATTCCCCCCGGTGGTAAAAGATATGCAGCCTGCACTTTTGGATAATATTGTTCAACAAATTTCTTATAATTTGCATCATGTGTCAGCACATAATAATCCTTCGGTGCATGTTCTAATTGTTCCCTCAGCCAGACCGGATGATCCAGTATCATATTAAATTTCGGTCCTATTATCCGGTCGTGCAGATATTTTTCGGACTCCTTCATATAAATCGACATCAGATATGTCTGGATTCCAATTACCGCTTTAAATCTTCGTCCCACATACTGACTTAATCCTGTAATATCCTCTGTCTGTTCATCATAAAAAAGAACTCGTTCTCCTGCCCTCTCTAGCGCTGCTGCAAGCTGTTCTAACATTACATTCAGTATGTTGTAGCAATAGGTAACTCCATAGTAAATTAATATTGGAGCCGTCCGGTCTTCAATATACCAATAAGCTTCTCCATGCCCCAGCATGTCTTCCAGCCATTTTACCCCTGCATCTTCATTATCGAATACCGACGCCTGCTGAATTAATTCTGTAACTACTTCGTTAAAATATCCCTGTTTCTGTAAAAAAGCACTATATTTTCCTACAATATAACAGTCTGTCTGAAAAGCATAAAATGCACTCTTATATGTCTTCACATCACAGCTTGTCTCTACCGCATCTTTTACATCAATTGCCCTATTTTCTAATGGATGCATCTCCCATGACTCTAACATTTGTTCCTTCTGCCCACAGGTTCCAAAGACCGGGTACTTTTCTCCTAAGCGCAACAGAAATTCATACTCCTGTTTTGCTTCTAATCCTTCGTTCAAATATCCGCATTCTTTGAAGGCAGCTGCCGGAATATTGATATAGCCATCTGCATAGCGCTCATCTAAAAGCAACATTTCAAAGGACATTCTCTGTGGTGCTTCTTCTAAAAAAGGATGATACAGCCATACCTCTTCTCCTGATACTTCCTGCTGTAACAGCTCATCCACAACTGCACTTATCCTTTTTCCAACTAAAATCCGTGTGGCTTTTTGCATTTTTTTTATCGGTTTCTTTTTTAATTCTTCATAGGTAATAAATACTGTCAAAGTTATTGTTTCCTTATTGAAATTCGTAATTTATCATGTTAACATTTGTATAAACAATTATAACAATTTTCAAAAAAAAATACTATCTATTATTTAGGAGAAAAGTAATGAATTTTCTTTTTATATTGGTAAAGGATTCTATTTATGATCTTCCTATGGTATTAGAACATATGGGACATTCTGTTACCATTTTAGATCATCATCCATTTAACCCCGTTGATACCGGGTATCTTCCACAGCTTGCGCCTGTGGAGGATGCTCTTAAAAAAAATAAATATGATTATGTAATTACTTATCTTTACATTACACAATTATCTGACCTTTGTGAAAAATATCAGATTCCTTATATTGCATGGGTTTATGATTCACCGCTGATTTCTGTTTTTCATGAATCGGTTTTCAATTCCATGAATCGCATTTTTTTATTTGATAAAGCAATGTATGACCGGCTAAGTCAGTTAGACATTCCACATATTTATTATATGCCTCTTGGGGCAAATACCAATCGAATCAATGCATTAAATATTACTCCGGAGGACGAAGAACAATATTCCTGCGACATTTCTTTTGTTGGCTCTTTATACGAAAAAAATGCTTACAATGATTTGATGCATCAGCTTCCAACAGAAGTAGTCCTTCCTATGAATAATTATTTAATGCATAACCTTTGTAATTGGCAGGACGTTCGAAACTGGCCGGTTCTGCCGGATATACCAACACAATTTTTGACAGATAAAGGACATTCCGACACTTCTGCTATTGATAAATTTCAAATGCCGGCAAATATGTACCTTGGATTAGTCTTTTTATCCCGAAAACTAGCGGAAATGGAACGAATCACAGCGCTTAACACCCTTGCTGAGCTATTTCCTGTTGATTTATACACTACCGGACAAAGCGAGCACATTTCTAACTTGCGTGTACATCCTCCGGTTAACTACTACACCGCTTTAGGAAAAGTGTATTATTTAAGTAAAATCAATCTGAATTTTACACTTCCTTCCATTGAAACCGGTGTTCCGCTTCGTATATATGACATTATGGCACATGGTGGTTTTGTTATGAGTAACTATCAGAAAGAGTTTGACAGCCTTTTCACTCCCGGAAAAGACCTTGTAGTCTTTCATGACTTAATCGAATTAAAAGAACTGGCTGCTTATTATTTATCCCACGAAGAGGAACGAATCCGTATCGCAGCACAAGGTTACCAGACTGTAAACCGTTATTACAGTTACGAGCATCAAATTCAAAAAATGCTTACCATCTGCGAGGAATTAAAGCTTAGCTAGATAACATTTTATTACACATCATTTCAAAGGAGCATCTATGAAATTACTATTTTACCGTTATGGAAATATCTGCGAACCAGATATTATCGAAGGATTTGAAGAACTTGGTTTAGCGGTTTTACAAATAACAGAGGAAATCACAAATAAATCATTCACACCTCAGGAATGCATAGGACTTGTATCTAATTTCCTCTTTGAACATCCGGTGGACTTTATTTTCAGTATTAATTTTTACCCGGCTTTATCGGAAGTCTGCAATATTTTTAAAATGCCTTATTTATGCTGGGTAGTGGATTCTCCTGTTATGGAATTATTTACAACCTCCATCCAGAATCCCTGGAATCGGGTATTCCTCTTCGACCGGATGATTTACAATGAAATCGAACCTTTAAATCCGGGTCATGTTTTTCATCTTCCTCTTGCTACAAACGTTCGGCAGAAGGATGAATTACTTGCATCCGTTTCCTCATCAGACTTAAAAAAATACGCCGCCGAAGTATCCTTTATCGGTTCCATGTATACGGAAAAATGCGCCTATGACCGGTTAAAGGATGCTCCGCCTTATCTAACCGGATTTTTAAACGGGCTTATGGAAGCACAGCTTCAGATATATGGTTATTATTTTATTGATGAAGTCTTAACAGACACAATTATTCAGGATTTTATCGCACATTTTTCGAATTTTTATAAGCATCCGACAGAAGATTTTTTAACAGACCGTATTACTCTTTCCCAGTTGTATATCGGAACAAAAATTACTGTTATGGAACGCGACCGTATCATGCGCCGTCTGTCCGAAGTTTTTCCTGTTACCATCTACACCGGAAATGATACCTCTGCTTATCCAAAGCTGATAAATAAAGGTCTGGCAAAAACCCTTACTGAAATGCCTCTTGTATTTCATGAGTCTGCAATCAACTTAAATATTACTGCCAAGTCCATCCGCAGCGCGCTACCATTGCGCATTTGGGACATTCTTGGTTCAGGTGGTTTTTGTCTTTCTAATTATCAAACAGAAATCCCGGAATTTCTGAATATCGGAGAGCATCTGGATGTGTATACCAGTTTTGATGATTTGGAAGAAAAAATTCATTATTATCTGGAACATCCTTCTCTCCGCAAGGAAATTGCAGAAAATGGTTACCAATTTGTAAAAGAACACCACACCTACCCATTACGACTGACCCAAATGCTGGAAACTGCATTTTCTGTCCGTTCATAACTACAAAGGAGACTCCATGAATATTTTATATTTAGACTGGCCTTGCTTTGGCCATATTGATGTTGTATTTACTTTCGAACATATTATGGGTCATAATGTGACTAAATTTTTTCATGATGACTACATCGAGCGTGAAAGCGATTCCTTTCTTGCCGAATTTGATAAGGTTTGTGAAGAAAATCAATTTGATTTTTGTTTTTCCTACAACTTTTTTCCAATACTTGCGGAAGGCTGTTTCCGTCATAATTTGAAATATATTTCTTTTGTCTATGACAGCCCTTTTATGAAGTTGTATTCCTATAAAATTCTGCATCCAACCAATTATGTTTTTTTATTTGACTATCAGCTTTATTTAGAGTTGAAAAATGGTGGTATCCCAACAGTTTATTATTCTGTTCTGCCAGTCAATTCCACGGTTATTGATGTCATGTTAAAAAAACCTTATGATAAAGAGCGGACTACCTGTGATATTTCTTTTGTGGGTGCACTTTATAATGAAGACTATTGTTTCTTTGACCGCTTATATGGCAAGATGAATGACTATTATAAAGGATATCTGGATGCCATTATGGAAGCTCAGCTTAAGGTTTCCGGTTATAATTTTATTGAAGAACTTTTAACGGATGATATTATTGCTGAAATGCACAAGGCCGAACCCTATGAAGCTTCACGAGATGGTGCAGAAACATTGGCAAATATCTATTCGTCATACTATATTAACCGCAAATTAACCTCTACGGAACGAATTCGCCTTTTAACAGCAATCGGCAAAGCAAAACCAAATGCACTAAAACTGTTTACCTTAAATTCTTCCGTACAAATTCCAGGAACAATCAATATGGGAGTTACTGATTATTACTCAGAAATGCCTCTGGTATTTCGTAATAGTAAAATCAACCTGAATATTACACTTCGCAGTATTAAATCCGGTATTCCGCTCCGCTGTATGGATATTATGGGAGCCGGTGGTTTTCTGCTTACAAACTTTCAGGCAGATTTCCTAAACTATTTCACACCGGATGAGGATTTTGTTTATTATGAAGACGAAGCCGACATGCTCCGAAAAATCGACTACTATTTAGAACATGATGAAAAGCGAAAAGCCATTGCCGAAAATGGTCATAGACGGGTAGCAGAAAACCATAGCTTTGAGAAATGCCTGACAGAAATCTTAAATATTGTTTTTGGCTAAAATTCCAAAGAATCTCATATTTTATTTAACAGAGGAAAGTCCTTTAAGCTTTCCTCTAATAAACACCTCAAAAAGGAGCTGCCTTTCGGCAACTCCTTTTTGTATGGTAATAATATTATAATTACTGAAGTAATGATAATACACCCTGAGTAGACTGGTTAGCCTGAGCAAGCATAGACTGTCCTGCCTGAGCAAGGATGTTATTCTTGCTGAACTCAACCATTTCAGAAGCCATATCTGTATCACGGATACGAGATTCAGCTGACTGAGTATTCTCAGAAATGTTATCTAAGTTAGCGATTGTGTGCTCTAAACGGTTCTGAACTGCACCAAGGTCAGATCTCTGGTTAGATACTAATGCGATAGCAGACTGAATTGTCTTCATTGCACTACCAGCTGTCTCAAAGCTTGATACTGTTAAGTTAGAGTTGTAAGATTTTAAGTTAGTTGTGTTAACATCGCTTACTGCTGAAACTGTTGCATTAGTACCACCAAACAGAGATGTTGCATCCATGTTAGCGATAGAAATTTCAATACACTGTCCAGATAAAGAACCAACCTGAAGGCTCTTTCCTGTGTAAGAACCATCGATAAGGTTCATTGTATTGAACTGTGTTGTAGACTGAATACGGTTAATTTCAGATGTTAACTGGTTAATTTCAGACTGGATAGCATTTCTATCAGCTGTTGTATTTGTGTCGTTAGCTGCCTGTGTAGCTAATTCGTTCATTCTCTGTAAGATAGAATGAGTTTCATTTAATGCACCTTCAGCAACCTGGATAAGAGATACACCATCCTGTGCATTGTCAGAAGCTTTATTTAAACCTCTAACCTGACTTCTCATTTTTTCAGAAATTGTTAAACCAGCTGCGTCATCGCCTGCACGGTTAATTCTGTAACCAGAAGATAATTTCTCTGTTGATTTTGCCTGCTGTCCTGTTGTGATGTTTAACATTCTGTTTGCGTTAGCCGCTGTCATATTGTGCTGTACTACCATAAATAATTTCCTCCTTGAATTTACTGTAGCTTCCTTGCTACATAATCTGTTTAATTGTCTCTGGCTTCCATCCGCCCGGCCGTACGCTCCGCTTGAACTTCCGCCATCAAGTAACTCTTTGTTTACTTGCTATATATATCGGAACAAAACTTTTATACTTTATAGCTGAATGAAAAAAAATTTAATTTTTTTATTTTAAATTTTTACATAATTCGTTTTGTTTAGTCTAACAGTATTTCTAATTCGTTTTTGATATCCACATCTGTAACCAGTCTTGGTTCACAATCCATTCCTCTAATCCACATTAATCCATCTTCTAATGGATTACACACCGCTTTCAGCGTAGGTTTTTTATCGTAAAGACACAAATTTTTTAATATTACTGGAAAATTAACACCTGCTTCCGCAAAAAACTGTACTGTTGTAAAAAACCTTGATATATTAATCTCTGTTGGATTAGGATTTCCATCAAAATCATATGTCATATCCACACTATAGATTCCATTCGGGCAATCACTCACTGCAAGGCACGCTTTCCTTCCTACACTATCAACCACTTCATCAGAAAAAGTCACACCTACTTTTGTTACTCCAGTCACCCCCGATGGACTCAATGCGCTATGCGCCCATGACTTTCTTTTTCTTCCCTGCGCAACTATCAATTCACCTTTATACCAAATAGACATCCATGTTACCGTATCCTTGCTCAACAATTCTGCTGCAAGAAACTCTCCCCATCCATTTGCACTCGTAATCCATTCACAGGCTTCATCGTAATTATCTGTTGCCAGAGCTCCCTTTCCACCACCTCCAATCGCCTTTGATCTCAACCATATTTTACCATTTTCTTTTCCTAAACATTTAAATGCTCTTTTTAAATCTTCCTGATTATTTATTAACATATTATCAGGAACAATTATTCCACTATCTTTAAAACATTTCCATGAATTATACTTATAAACACAATTTTCAACGGTCTGATAATCTGGTACCAGCATTTTCACTCCCAGTCTCTCTATTTCTTCTCGAAACTTCAATGCTATATACAATTCCATATCATGTTGAAAATGAATCATATCCGGTTTCTCTTGTTTTAATACACCAAGCAGTGCTTCCTTATAGTTTGGACTTGTAGAATGCGGAACTAATATTTTTTTATGAGCCTTGCATAGCATCAAATCGTATGCATCTGAACCTATTCCAATAATTTCATTTTTCTCTGAATCCTTTAATAAACAATTTATCACTCCATTAGATTGTGCACTGCCCGCTCCTGTTATTAATATTTTTGCCATCATCATTTCCTTCTTTCTGTAATTTCCAATTCAGCCCATCCTAAACCACCGATGCCGTAATGATTACCGCAATAAAACAAATATATTCTATTTTTATATTTAAAGCACTTACCAAAGCACACCATTTCACTGTCAAATCCATCTTTCGAAACGTCAAAATTTAACAATTCATCCTTTCGTTCAAACACAATACCATCTTCTGACTCTGCATAGCCTAAACGATATCCCTTTGACAAAGTTCTTACCGAATATATCATCTTATAAATTTGATTATCATAAAATACTTGTGGCATCGTCAAGCCATATTCATCTTCTTTCAATGGAATTGATACCGTTGGTTTTCCACTCCAAACATCTAATTCCTCAGAGAAAATACATTTTATATCATAATTTGGCGCATCCTTATCTCCTCTATCAAACCACGAATCTCCGCTAGAATACCACATTCTGTATCCATTCTCCACTTTTAGAATTTCTGCTCCCGAGCGAATAAACAATTCTTCATCTCTTCTGTCTAAAATTGGCACTTTATGTACTCGTTGGAAAGAATCTCCATCATCTTCACTATAAGCTATCCCTGTCAAAATAGTATATGGGTAATTCACTTGTTTTTGATATCCTGAATAGAACAGCCATATCTTATCATCAGCCTGATATAAGGATGTTGGTAATACACCCGCCTCATCAAACATACCCACATCACCGATATCAAGAACAGGCTCTTTTGAATAGTTTAAAATTTCTCCTGGATTATCCGGATTTACGTCCACATATCCAACCCTTCCACGATTTTGTTCATCGCACATTGTCAAAAAAATTCTTAACACTCCATCTTTTCTCAAATGCGGAAGCGGTGTCATTGTGTTCATTTTATACCATGGCAAATCCCATGTTTTGCAATCACATATTTTTCCACATTTCAACCATCCCATTTACATATCCTCCCAGCTTTATATTTAAGTCTATTTTTCAAAATACTTAACATACAATTACGCATTTTAACTATGTCCTAAAATTTATTAACAAAGAAGGATTACCACGCTATCATATTGACAAGGTAGCAATCCTTCTAATTATTTGACACCATACCCACCAGCTATAGCTTCAATGATATCTAAGACATATAATCTTTATAACATATGTCCCGCTACTTCTTGTTATCCATAAACTGCGGATCAACATAGTTTGTTTTCATCATGTTCTGATAATATTGATTTACAATCTTTTGACTGGAACGAATCTCCCGCACCTGCTTTTTCACTTCAGCGAACTTCTTCTGCATTAACTCCTTGTTCCGAAGTTCACCAGTCTGAATTGTTGCACTTTTATCGGTAAGTTCACGAATCAATGCCTGCATCTGGCGAATTTCTTCTTTATAAAGTTCTTTATTCTCCTGTAATTCTTCTCTAACTCTTGCATATATCTGCTCAAACCCGCTATCCAATTGGTCTAATTCCTCAATCAATCGGGACTTCTCCTCTACAATCTTATCGAAGTCCTCCGGGTCGAGATTCGGGTCCTCTAATGCGTCCTTCTGCATCTGATTCGCAGAAATTATTCTGTCCAGAACATGATTCTTTTTCTTTAAATCCTGTAATAGAATCATAATGTAATTATTTGAGGTCATATTACTTCTCCTTTTCTAAGACACTTTTGAACCGTTCTTAGTAAGTCGCATAACCTCTTTCCAAGTATCACGCATGGTACGGAGATGATTTAATACTTCTTCTAAAATCTCTTTATCTTTTTTCAGATTCGCTTCTATTAAACGTGTCTTCAGATAAGAATATACGTTATCAAATTCTTTTGCTACCGGATATTTATGATCCAGTGTTGATTGAAATTCTTCTATTATTCGCTGTACCTTAATAATATTCTGATGTGATTTCTCTACATCATTTTCTTCAATCCCCATAATTGCAATATTGCAGAATTTAATTGCTCCCTCATAAAGCATAAGTGTCAATTCTGCTGGTGAAGCTGTCATAATCTTGTTGTTCGCGTATGCTCCATAACCCTGATTTGCTAACATATAAAAACCTCCGTGTTATATTGGGGCTTGTGATTTTTCATCACAAGCCCGCTTATTTTATATTGATGTTACTTAATAATATACTTATCCAAATAAGCCCGTTAATGATGATGTCTGGCTATTTAACTTGGAAAGCGCTGTCTCCATTGCAGAGAACTTTTTGTAATAATAATCTTCCTGTGCAGCCAGCTTGTCTTCCCACTTCTTAATCAGACTGGTATAATCACTGTACTCTGATGCCATTTCCTTATCATTGTATACCGTATAAATACTTCTCATGGAAGTGGATTTCATCTTAGAGCCTACCGCATCATAAAGATTCTGCGTCAATTTCTGCATAAATTCCATTACTTTTTCCGGATCTTCTGCTATTGCCGCCATTAATTTATCTGTATTGCCGGATGTTGCAGCATCATCTTCATCGCCATCAATGTGATATGCATTTCCCTCATTTGCAGCTGCATTGAAATATCCTAATGTCTTAATACCAAAGCTGGACAGATAGTATTTTTCTCCATCAATCTCTACCGCTTTAGCCATTGTTGTTGTCATGGAATTAATCAAGCTCTGTAGCGTATCATCACGTCTTAATAAAGAAGATTTAATCTTCTCTTCCCACTTCTCTACTTCTGTATCTGACAGAGAATCCTTCTCATCATCTGTTAATGGTTCATATCCCTTTGCAGATGCTGCATTATATAAAGATGTCATCTCATTAATTAATGCATTATACTGACTTAAGAAGTCTTTAATCTTATCATAGATGCCCTGTGTATCCGTATTTATCGTTGCACTTACTGCGCTTTCTTCTGTCGGATCATAAGTGTCTCCCGTAACTCCGGTTGCTGTAATGGTAAGACCATTGATAGAGAAAGTATTTGTTGTCCCTGTATACTCTGCTCCATTCACATAGATAGTTGCATCTTCCCCATCAACACGGGTTGCAGAACTGCTCACAGCCGGCGTAATTGTTCCATCAACAACACCCTTAGCATAGGCTGCTTTCTCAGCAAAAGCCGCAATCTGCTCATCGGTCATTCCGGCAGTAATTTTACTATTCGCTGCAAGTGTATTGTTATTATTTTTAATGGTTGTGTTATTTGCTTCCACATCTGCTTCAAGACCCGTGATATAGTCTATTGCAGCATCTGTGTTTACGGTATCTGCCAACGCAGTATCTGCATCTGCCAGTAAGTTCTTATATTCATCAGAGTCACTTGCCTCTACTGCTGCTGAAATAGATTTTACTGTAGCAATATTGCTTCTAAATGTATCTAATGCTGAACTGTCTTTTACAACATTTCCGTCATCATCTTTCACAACATTACCATCTTCATCCAGCTTATCCGTAATCAGTCCAAAGGATGTTGCAAGTGTATCCAGCTTGTCAGAAGCCTTGGTATATGCTTCTGCTGTTGCCACATCCACTTCCACCTTCTCCATTGTGCCGTCAGCAAGCTCTTTATAGGTGGTATACTTATCTGTCTCAGCATCATAGGTATAAACATTGTTGTCATCATCTACATATACTTTATCCAGACTGCTTCTGGATGCCAAATCCTTCAACAATTCAGCATCTTCCTCAGAACCTTTTGCCGCAACTTCATTAATTGCATTGCCTGCCTTCGTATAAGAAATAATATTGTTTAAATAGACATTTGACTGCTTTAATTCCTCATTCTGTGTATTTGCATTTGTCTTCGCCTCAGATATTGATTTAATATCCGCCTCAGTCAGATTTGCATAAGTTGCAAGTTCTGCATATTCAGCATCTGTTGCTTTGGATGAAGCATTCAATCCCAGTGCTTCTAACACAGCCTGACCATTTGCATTGCTGGCAGAAAGTGAAAAGTCATTTTCTTTTCCTGATTCCTTGGCACTGATATACATACGACGATTTGTTTCATCATAGCTGGCATTAACGCCTGCCTCTTTCATTTTATTCACAACTTCCTGAATCGTCATATCCTTGGTAATGGTAATATCCGTTGTGGATTTACCAGTCTTTAAGCTGATTGTTCCCTCATCTCCTGTATAACCAAGATCTGAAAGGGTCGATCCGGCTTTCGTTCCACTGGCAAGTTTTCCACCTGTTAAATATCCGGCTTTTGCAAGTTTGGTTATCTGCACACTGTAAGAACCATTAACAGAATTGCTTCCTGCTGTTACAGAAAGTTTGGTGCTATCTGACACCGTTGCTGTTCTGACATTGTATGCACTGCTAAAACGCAGATTACCAACATTCTGATACAGACTATATATCTTTGTATTTAATGATTTCCATGCATCCTGTTTCCAGGACAACTTTGTCTGTGCCTTTTTATATTTATCTGTTTTATAACTATAGGATGACACTAATGCTGAAATAATCGCTTCCGTATCTAATCCCGAGTTTAAACCTGTAATACGAATTGGCATATTACTACCTCCTATCTCTTCTCATCCACCATGAGACCTGCCATCTCCCAAACCTTCGCAATCATATCCAAGGTCTTCTCTGGCGGATATTCTTTGATAAGTTCCTTTGTCTCCTTATCTACAATTTTAATTGTTACACGATTTGTCTCCTCATGGATTCCAAAAATCGCTTCTGAATCAAACATATTTTTATTGATTTCTTCTACTGCCTTCTTAATCTGACTGTTCTGGTTCGCAAGCTGTGGATTACCAGTTCCTTCGTTACCACTTCCGGAACCATCTGCCGATGCCTCTTTTGTGGATATATTCACAATATTCTTTGCTATCTGGTTCGATGTGGTCTCATTCGCCGCCCGTTCTATTCTCGGAGCAGCTTCTGCTTTAACTTCCGCCGTTGACGCACTTCCCTGATACGCCATGCCTGCGCCTTTAATCGCTTCTATTGCCATTTCTTACACCTCCATGTGCTTTGCCAATAAGTTACCATTGTTTTCGTTCACCGGATAAAAGATTAAAACACTCCCATGTCTTCTTATCTTTCTTCTGGTATAATTGTCGACTTCTCTATGTCATATATCGGAAATCTTCCTAAAAAAATTAATACTATGATGAAAATTTCTTATATATATACCAGGGCTGCATAGATAATATTCTTTTAAGCTTGTTAATTCTATTCAAATTATTACGATACTCCCTTTAATTATAAAAAAACAGGACAGCCCTTAAAGAACCATCCTGTTTCGAATTACATTCATCTCTTTATTCTGTTGTAACCTACATTTTCATATTTAGCCTAACAAGTCATTCAATCCCTCTAAGCCTTCTATACTGGTTGCTGCTTCATTTTCTTTCTGAATCTGCAAATATACTTCTTTACGATAGATAGGCACATCCTTTGGTGCCGAAATACCAAGTTTAATCTGATCTCCACGAATCTCTAGCACGGTTATTTCGATATTATTGTTAACCACAAGGGATTCACCTTTTTTTCTAGTAAGTGCTAACATGCCTATTCACCCGCCTTTTCTTTTCTGCTCTTTAATACTTCGTATATTTTGTATTTGACAGGTAAATCGTCTTCTACAATAATCTGTGCGCCTTTATGGGTATCCATATTGATAATAATTGGTGCTTTCAGGTTCATAGACATTTCTTCAATATTCTTTGGCACCGTAACAGTTGTAAGAACGAAAGTATTCTCCGATGTCAGTTCTCCTAACGGCTGCAATAATTCATCATTTACTGTTGGAGCATAATCTTCCAGAATAACGGTCGGGTCCATAACCGGAAAGGCTGTTTCCGGATTATCCATAGACTGAAACCATTTAATCGTTCCCTTGCTTTCTCTTTCTTCATCATAGATAAGGGCAAATTTCTGCATATCCGGAAGTCCAATCATTCCGTTCTCTAATGTAATCAGCTTATCATCAGCAATATCGATTTCCCCAAATATTCTTGTGTTTACTCTCATACTCATCCTCTTTCCTGTGCATTTTCTGCACATAACAAACTTATAGCTACGCCAAGCTTGTTTTTATGCTGTCATTTCTTTTTTGTCTCACCGGGATTGCTGTTTTATATCCCTTTGAGCAACACATAATCATTTTAAACGCATTAGATGTAATTCAGTAAGGTAGTCTGATTTAGCATTCCTGCTGCCTGCAATGAAGCCTGATACGCCGTATATGCAGCCGTATAATCGATAATAATATCTGACAATTCCCGATCCTCATTGGTAGATTTCAGGGTCTGAACGGTAAGCTGCTGATTAGAGATACGTGTCTCTGTAAGTTCTAAGCGGTCCCCTTTACTTCCGACTGTGGTAATTGCTAAATTTACTTTGTTCAGATATTCATCAAAATTTCCAATGTAGCTGTTGTACATTTTCTGAAGGTTGTCATCTGCATAATCAGCTTCTTTTTTCGCTGCATCCAACCAGGATTGAAGTTCTTTCTGTCTATCCTCATCCAGATTCTCTGTTTCCTTCATCATCTGCTCAATCTTATCCACCTTATCATGCGCATCAATTGCTGCCTGCACTGCATTAATCATATCATCTACGTCTCGTCCAATTGAAGCATCAAATACGGAATTTGCATTTGTATTCACTGTCAAGGTCTGGTTCATAGAGATAATATAATTAATATTCTGTTCAATCTCTTCTCCATTCTGGTCATATCTGGTATAGGTTATCTTATTTTTAGTATCTGTTACATCTGTACAGTTGTAGTAATATTCCGGTCTGACCTCGCCCTTGTTAAAACCGGTTTTATTGTAATTAACCGTAATCTCTGCATGGAATGATTTCAATGTTGCGCTCATGTTATCGCTTAAAACCAGTTCACCGGAAGATTTGATAAATGCAGCCTCTTTGCTGGCATCACCATTCATATCAATCGTTCCTGCTTCCATTGCAGCATACCATTCTTCGTAGGTATCATATACCGTAACATCCATTGTACCGGTTGTGAGCGCTGTGGTTGCAGGATCCATATACTTATAATCAAGCTGTACCTGACTGCCATTTGCATCTGCGCCTTCCAGTTTTGTAATGCTGCCATATGGAAAACGGATTCTGTCATAGGCATACATGGTTGGATTATCAAACACAACATTTCCGGTGGCTCCACCATTATTGCTGGAGGCGTTTATCATTTCATCTGCAGTACCGAGAGTAAGCTGTCCATCGTAATAACGATGTTCTTCAATATCTGTATCCGCAGAAAATGTCTCCGTAATATCGTATGAGGTCTTTGTATCATCCTCCATAAATAACAGCTTACAGTTTGTACGATATCCTGTAAATACGGTACGACCTGCATAATCAGAATTGCCTTCTGCATATACCTGTTCTCTTAATGCTTCTAAAGCTTTTAAGATTGTTTTTCTGTCTTCTGTCTTTAACGCATCCGTTGCACCATATACACACTGGCTGCGGACATCCGTCAGAATTGTTTTCATATTATTCAAGGCCGTTTCTGTTACATTCAGCCATGCTTCTGCATCCGGAATATTGTTTTCATAGTACTGATCAATCTCACTTAAATTGCCACGGAGACGAAGTGCACGTATTGCAACAACCGGATCTTCCGATGGTCTCGAAATCTTTTTCTGAGACGACATCTGGTTATTCAGGCTGTTTACGTTTAATTTATTTCCATTGATGTTGCTTGTTGTTGTACGCAGCATCATGTTATTTGTAATTCGCATTTCGTATTCCTCCCTTTACTATACGCCAGTCTCCTGAATTAGTTTATCGTAAATCTGGGCTAAAACAGATACCATTTTGGAAGATAAATTATATGCATTCTGGAATTTTACCAGATTCATTGCCTCTTCATCTTCATCTACACCAGAAATGGATAAACGCTGCTTGTCTATGGCATTTGAAATATTCTGATAGTTGGTATAGAAAATTGTAGATTCCTGTGTATCAACTGAAATATCTGAGATGATACATTGCAAGAAATCATCTGCTCCGCCTCCACGATATATTACTGTGTTGCTCTTCAGCTGTGCCATCTGCTCTACAAGTTCATAAGCATCTACACCACCAGCCCCATAAATATCCTTTGTTGTTGAAATTGTAGATGGGTCATCTACACAAATGTCTGAAACACAGATATTTCCACAGGTCATTCTATAATAGCTGTTAGAATCTGCCTGATAGGTTCTCTCTCCATTCTGATAAAGGTCTGTTAAAAGAATCTCATCTCCACTTACCTTCTCTGTAGCTGTAAAGAAAGAATAATAATCTGCTGCATTTCCATTTAAGTCTACACCATCGTTCATTATCTCATTAAACTTCGTAGTGAAGGAACGTAAAAATTCATTCATCTGTGCCATATAATATGGAATACCCATAGAATCCACGGAAGAACCAATGGCTGCTTCTCTTCCATTAATTCTCAACTGGTCTTCAATCGCAAGTTCATTCGCCATATGGAATTCGTATCTGGTAATTTCTCCTGCATCATTAACAGTATAGGTAAAATCATCATACACGTAATCTCTTCCGTTAATTGTCAGTACACCTTCCTTCGGCATTGTCATTGCTTCCATATTGGTGATAGAAAGGTTCTGATCAATTACGATTTTGCTTTTTGTTACACTGCTTACTTTTCCAGTGAAATTCTCTGCATTATTACCATCTCTGATGTCAAATAATGCTTTTAGGGAACCTCTTGAGGAATCTGCCCCTGCATGGAATCTGTTTCCGGTTGTTGCCCAGCGGATTTCATACATTCCTTCCATATCAGACTGATTTACCAGCTGTTCTCTTGCCACACAGGTAAGCTGCTCATACTCATAAGTATCAACAAAAACCTGTCCGTTAATCTTTACTGTATAATAATTGGCTCCTGTAAGCATATCCGGATAATTAGAGTTAGATACCGGCACTTCCGAAACCTCTACTTCTACAATTGCTGAAAGTTCATCTACCAGCAATGCTCTCTGGTCTCTTAATTCATTGGCGTAACCACCCTGTACTTCGATTACATTAATCTGATCATTTAACAATGTAATCTTCTCTCCGATAGCATTGATATTGGCAACTGTAGATTTTATCTCTTCATTTACGCTATCCTGAATACTTCCCAAACCAATGGAAAGGCTGTTAAAAAAGGTTGTAAATTTCTGTGCATCAGAGATAAACTGTTTTCTTACGGTAACATCTCCTGCATTATTTTTTAATGTATCAAGAGAATTAAACATCTCATTCAAAATGGTAGAAAAACCTTTTTCTGTATCATCATCAATAAAGTAATTCTCCATCTGTTCAAGATATCCGAGTTTGGTGTCATACATTCCCATAAACGCCTGGTTTTCCCAGTATTTTGTATCGTAATATTCATTACGCACCTGCTTAATAGAAACAACTGTTACACCAGAACCCTGACTTCCGTATCTGGCATTCACACGAAGTGCCTCGGATGCTTCAAGATCTGCATTCTGTCTTGTGTATCCCTTCGTCTGTACATTTGATACGTTATTCGCTGTTGTATTTAAAGATGCCTGATATGCAGTCAGTCCTGATGATGCAATTGTTAAGCCAAAAAATGTCGATGGCATCAAATCACCTCTTTCTCAAATCTAGCTATACATGCTGTAACGTTAAACAGTCATGTCTCTTCCAACGTTTACTGTTATCTTCTCATATTAGGCACCAAGTCTTGTTACCAAATGCTCTATCATTTCATTAATAACATTGATAAATCGACTGGATGCGTTATATGCATTCTGATATTTAATCATCTTTGTTAATTCTTCATCTGAGGAAACGCCAATTACCTGTGTTCTCTGGTTATCCACAGAGGTTACTGTCCCCGACAAGCTGGTGGAGGTTGAATAATAAACAGAGCCCAATGTTCCAAAAGCACCTATCATATTATTGTAATAATCCATAAAGCATACCTTATTGGCGTCATCCGGATCAATTGTAAGTCCCTCTGCATCCCATACCGTTGCCAGCTGTTCTGCCAATGCATAGTTTACACTGCCATCCTGTCTTAGATGTGGTAATAAAGTTTCTCTCTCATTTAATATCTCATTCACGCTGACACTGTTGACGGTATACTGTTTCGCCGTATCATTCGGGTCTTCTACATTATAAACATAAAATGTAGAAACAATGTCATCGCCATTAGAATCTTTGCCTGTTACGGCAGTAACTTCCGTATAACGTTCCGTTCCTACTCTGACAAATAACTCTGTTGGTGGAAATTCTCCATCCGAACCGGTTGAACAGTTCTCTGTATCTAATAATAAGGTATCCGCTGTTATCTTATATACCTTACCCTCTGCATCATATGCTTTTAAGGTTCCTCCATGTACAATTCCCAAATCACTTGCTGTTGTATTCGGGCAAAGAAGATCATTAATAGATGTAATGATTCCATGCACTAACTGATCCAGCTGTGCCTCTGCCTGCAGCATAACAGACGTTCCTGTAGCAATCTGTTCAGCAGTAGAGCGGTTATATTCCTCAGATGTCAGACCAACGATATCGGTATAATTGGCTGCCCGGTCACCTCTTGCCAAAAGCAGCGACTTCAGTTCTCCGATATCTGTTCCTAATTCTGAATTAATCTCTGTGGTAAAGCTGAACACCTCATCGTATACCCCTTTTGCCGGGTCAGAAAGATGCTCCCAATACGGTGTAATAAATTTAGAAAGAGGGTCCACCTGTTTTCCAATTGCATATACCCGGGATTCATCTACAAAATCAATTCCTTCGCATTTAACTTTGACAATTCCATTGACATCCTCTTTATAAGAAATATCTATCAAAGACGCTAATTCATCTAATGCATTGTCTCTTTCATCACGCAAAGTCATAGCCGTCTCAACTTTAGCTGATTCTATGGATTGAATTTTCAGATTGAGTTCAAAAATGGTTTCTCCCAGTTCATTGATACGATCAATATCATCATTAATCTGCGTATTGATGTTGCTCTGGTACTCCTGAAATCCACCATACACTGCGGCTGCCCTGGTAATAAAAAGGTGCGCCTTCTGTACAACAAGGTTCTGATTTACACTGTCATCCGGTGCTTTTGCAAGCTCCTGGAAAGATGTCCAGAAGTCTTCTAAGGAATCCTGAAATGCTTCTCCTTCCAATTCCTGATAAAAGGTGTAAACCTCTTCCAATGCCTCGTAGGTGGCTGCATAGAACGCCTGACGGCCTGATTCTGTACGAAATGATTTATCTAAAAAAATGTCCCTTGCATGAATAACATCACCAATTTTCACACCGAGACCAGCCTGCTGGTCACTGATGGCTGCTGATGTATCGAAGGTAACATAGTTTCTATCTACATTTAAAACCTGCTGGCGAACATATCCTGCTGTGTTTACATTCGCCATGTTGTTGGATGTTATATTTAATGCGTTCTGAGCACCCTGTAAGCCGGCTGCTCCAATATATAAACTCCCAAATCCATTAGCCATAGTAAAATACCTCCTTACTGTTTGGCGTCGAATCCACTACTGCCAAGTATATCACCTGTATTATGTGCGTTCCTATTGTAATTGGCAGTCTCTGGTGCCTGTCGCATACTCTTCAGCAAGGTAAGGTCAAACTCCACCATCTCTAATGCCTGTTTCAAAAGGACTTCATTCTGCTGGTTAATAGTTGTCATCTGCGTGCCTGTTTCAAGCAGACTATCCCGCTGTTTGATCAGCTTTGCCTGCTCCTGTGGCTGTCCCTCCAAATAACCAATCATTTTGGTTACAGTCATATTCTCCTGACTTTTTCCAAGAACAGTCGCCATGTCACCCAGTACTCTGTTACGGCGGTTAGCCAGATTCTGCAATAAACTTGCAGCTTCCTGTTCTTCCGCTGTAATAGCTTCTAACCCTGCAATATCTGCTTTGATTACTACATCTCTTTTTCTTTTTCCGAGTTCAATCAATTCCTGATATTGTTGTTCTTCTTTTCCTAAGACATCTAAAAGATCTTCCATTAAACTAGCCAAAACGCGCCCTCACTTTTACATTAATGATGCATTGTATTTTTCTAATAACTTACTTGCAAAATCAGCAGTATCAACTTCATAGTTACCAGAATTAACCTTATCCTTCAGCTCTGCAACTCTATCTTCCCTGATATCTGATGCTTCTGCGACTGCCTGTTTTGCGATCTGATAGTCACGGCCAAATGAAGAAATCTGAACTTCATCACGACCGGCACTAACATTTTCTGTGCCCGTTACCGCTCCTGTTTTCTTCGTTTTGTAAATCTGAGCGATTTGATTATAAGCTTCTACACGCATATTAGGCATCTCCTTTCTTCCCTGAGTCTAACATTTAAAAATTGCTTTCAGGTTATTTATCGGTTCATTTTTCTATTTCCTTAGGGAATTTCACAATAATTTTAAAGAAAAAAAAGAAAAGAATTGCCCAAAAATAGGCAATTCTCATACCTTCGAACTATTTCTGTGACCTTTTGCCCAGAACAATTCCCATTATTCCAGTTCTGCCTTGTAGGCTTTTAATGCCTCTACAGTCTGGCTGTAATCTTTATCTACCTGTGACATGAATTTTCTTGCCTCATCCACCTTCCTTACACGAAGATATTCCGTGACCTGACTGCAGGATTGGTAAAGCTTTGTAAAACCAAGATTCTGACACAGTCCTTTTAGTGTGTGCGCCGCCCTGAACGCCTCTTCCATGTCTTCACTGTCTAACCGTTGCTGCAAAGTGTTATAGCTGTCATCCGTCAAAAATTTAATTGCAAATTTTTGAATTCGTTCTTCCTTTTTTAATCGTGATAATACTTCCGGATAATCGCCTCCTAATGCTTCGTAACACACCTCAATTGTCATACATTTTCCTCCGACTCTACTTATGCACACGCCACAATTATTATGCGTGTAGTATGTGTATCTTAGATATTATATCCATATTTACCGTATTTGTCCAATAGAAAATGGTACTAAAAAAAATGTTGTTACTGTAACAGTTCCTCTGTTAATTCCAGAATTCTCGGAGCCAGCTTTTTCCGCTGTTTTCTGGTTATCCTGCTATACACCGGATACGCTGCTGCAACCAGTGCCAGCCCAACCGTCCCAACAATAATACCCAGAATAAATAATGTATCTGACCATACCATAATACAACTCATACCCGTTCCCAAAATAAGACAGCCAATCACTCCCAGTACTATTCCTGCCACCATGCCGGGTGTTTCCACACTTTTATCCAGTTTGCGCAAAAGTTCCATTTTATCTTCTTCCGGTGGAAGGTATTTCTTGCGGATTTTCTCCACTTCCATCTGTCGCTTTGACGAATATGCATATTCAAATGTTTCTTTCTGGTTATTCATTTACAAATTCCTTCTTTCTGTTTTTACTTTTACAGTAAAAGTGCTTCCTTCCCCAAGCCGGCTGCTCACTGATATTTCAGCTTTCATAATATCAATTACACGTTTCACCAGTGCAAGACCAAGCCCGTTTCCCTGGGTTGCATGGGAGGTATCTCCCTGATAAAATTTTTTAAATATATTTTTTCCGGTTTCCGGATTCATTCCACAGCCGGTATCTTTTATTTTGACCACTGCATATTCCTCTTCCTGCATCAGTGATATGCCAACGGTTCCGCCTTTTTCTGTAAATTTAATGGCATTCGAAATCAGGTTATTCCACACAAGACTAAGCAATTCCCTGTCCGCTGCAATTATGACACCTTCCGCAATATCCGCCTCAATTTCCAGCGCCTTCTCTTCCCAGGCATTTTCAAAGGAAAGCATACTTTCACAGAGCTGTTCTCCAAGATCAAATCTCTCATTATTCGGAAATATCTGCTGATTTTCCAGCTTGTTCAGTTTCAGAATATTCGTAATCAGGGTGGAAAGTCTTCTTGTCTGTTCGTTAATCGCCTTAGCATATTCACATCGTTTTTCCTCCGGCAAATCCGGAGTTTGTAACAGAGTACCATAATTCTGAATTACCGTCAGTGGTGTTTTCATCTCGTGGGATACATTAGAAATAAAGTCCGTTCTTAAGGTTTCCACTCCGGAAAGCTCCTCTGACATCTTATTAAGGCCAGACAGTATCGTCTGGAAGTCCTTATTAATGCCAAGTCCGCTGCTATCCACATGCACCCGGTAGTCCCCTTGCATAATGTGTCGTATTACATCTTCTATTTTCGCAACCTGGCGATCAATTGTCCATTTTCTTCGAATAATATCAAAAATTGCAAATAATGCAGACATAAATACAACATTTATAAAAGTAACAGGGGCAGCTTTGACAATTTCTGCTTCCTTAAAATCGATTGCCTTCATAAACAATATAAAGTTACAGGTTACCACAAAGGCAATCAGCATAAATATAATAATAAAATTCACAAGTAATCTTATATGTTTTTTCACTCTATTACCCTGTCCTTTCCACTTCCAATGCTTTGTAACAGCAACAAATGGAAAATCTGTTTACTTCAGCACTGCCTTATAACCAAGTCCATGAACCGTTACAATCTCGAAATCTTCGCATTCTGAAAATTTGTCACGAAGCTTTGTCATGTATACATCCACGACTCTTGGGCCGGATGCCGATTCACTATCCCAGAATTCATCCATCAGCTGGGAACGGGTAAAGGTTTTCTTAGGGTAAGATAATAATTTATACAGCAGGTTAAATTCTCTTACGGTCAAATTGATTTCTTCTTCTTTCAGATACGCAGTATGCTCCTCCACATCTAAAACCAACGCCCCTATTTCCAGTTTTCGCTTCGAAGCTATTTTCGCTCTGCGAAGCAGCGCTTCGATTCGCAGTGTTAACTCGTCTAAATCCACCGGTTTCACCAGATAATCGTCGATTCCCGCACGAAAGCCTTTTTTCTTGGAATTAATATCATCTTTGGCTGTCATAAATAAAATCGGAATATCCTGATTCAATTCTCTGATTGTTTCCGCAAACTCAAAACCATCAATTTCAGGCATCATAATATCTGAAATAATCATATCAAATATGTTTCCGTACATTTCATTGTAAGCATCATTGGCATTTAAGCAGCCGATTGTCTCATAGCCATTCTGGTTTAAATATGTACACACGCTTTGGTTCAGTTCTTTGTCATCTTCCACTAATAGTATTTTAAACATATTCCTTCACCTTTCCTTCTCCTGCTAAACACTGTGCCAGCCAAATTTATGCTTAGGCTTTTCTGCATCTAGTATAGCATATAGTTGTTAAAGTTTTGTTAAAAACAAAAGAAAGTACCTTATCTTTCTCATAAGATACTTCCTCTTTTCTCCTGCCCTGCTTATTGCAGTTCTGCAGTGAGCTTTAATATTTGTGGAGCAATCTGCTCTCTTCTTTTCTTTGTCATTTTTTTATAAAGCGGATAAGCACTTCCAATAATTGCCATTCCTATTGCTCCCACAAGGATTCCCACCATAAAAAAATCCTTCCAGACCATAGTACAGCACATTCCTACTCCTAAAATCAGACTGCCAATTACACCTGCCACAATCGCTGTAATGGTTCCCGGCTGTTCCGCTGACTTATCTAATTTTCTAAGTTGTTCCATTTTATCGAGTTCTTTTTCCACGTATTTATTTTTAATTTTCTCAATCTCTGCCTGCTGTTTTGCCGAATAGCTGTAATTAAAGGTTTCCTCGCTTCTCACATTACTTTCCATTTCCCGCTCCTCCTCTCTTGTTGATGAGCATATATTACTTTGGCAATGTTTTTAAATTGTTCGGGAAATGTTAAAGAAATGTTAAAATCGTCCCTTAAATCAAATAAAAAGTGCATTCCAAAATTATAGAATGCACTTTGATGTACCTTTTTATAATTGTTTATCTTCACAGCGAGGTTTATTGCCTCACTAATGCTTCTGCCAGTTGTTTTAGCTGTTCTTCGGAATTCGCATCCAGCATAGAGGCTATCGACACCATGGGTTCTGCCGTATTAATTTCCTTCATATTAGACAGCATCTCTGTCATCTGACGACCGGCAGTTGGTGCCCAGCTTCCATTTTCAATAATTCCCACCTTGCGTTTCTGATAGTTTTTGGATTTCAGACGGTTAAGAAAACTTTCCATCAGTGGGAATAAACCGCCATCATAGGTTGCACAGGCAAGTACCAGTCTGTCATAACGGAAGGCTTCTGCGATGATAAGGGACATATCGTCTCTTGCCAGATCATATACTTTTACATTTTCTTCCCCCTGCTCTTCCAGCAAGACTGCCAGCCTGCGGGCTGCGGCTTTCGTATTTCCATGAATAGAAGCATAGACAATAACAATCCCCTTCTCTTCCGGGGCATAACTGCTCCAGATATTGTATTTTTCCAGATAAAAAGAGAGATTTTCCCTCAAAACGGGGCCATGTAACGGACAAATTATCTGAATGTCCAATGCTGCAGCCTTTTTCAACAGGTTCTGCACCTGTACACCATATTTACCAACAATGTTAATGAAATATCTTCTTGCTTCCTCTGTCCAGTTTGCACAGGCATCGGATACAGCAACGCCAGCGGTCTTATTCTTACCGATAACTTTTCCATCCGTCTCCATACTCGAAGCCGCCATCCCGGCATCCAAATTGACTGCCCCAAACTTTCCAAAAGCATCTGCAGAAAACAACACTTTTTCTGTTTTTTCATAGGTTACCATTACTTCCGGCCAGTGCACCATCGGTGCCATTACAAAGGTTAATCTGTGACTTCCTAATGACAGCTCCTCTCCTTCTTTTACTATGATTCTCCGCTCACTGACATCAACTGGCATAAATTGTGGCAGCATTCTAGATGCCCGTTCATTGCAGACCAGCTTTGTTTCCGGATATTTCTCTAAAAATATCTGAATGCTTCCCCCGTGGTCCGGTTCTAAGTGATTTACCACAAGATACTCCGGTGTCCGCCCTGCAAGGACACCTTCAAGATTTGCGAGCCATTCCCCTGTTTTCCGCTTGTCCACCGTATCCATAACGGCAATTTTCTCATCCAGAATGACATACGAATTGTAAGATACACCTTCCGGTACAACATACTGGCTTTCGAATAAATCTATGTCCGTGTCGTTTACTCCTATATATTTGATGGTATCTGTTACTGGCATGTTCTGCATTTGCTATTCCTCCACTCATTTCTGCTAATAATTATATACAGGCCTTCAAAAATTATGTTTTGCCGGGTCTGACAATTTATTATTTTTATTAAGAAGGCTTATAGTTATTTGATTAGGTTAGTTTAAGCTAGTATGCAGAATGGGTGCAATAAATTATCCCAGAAAATACAATGGAAATATATGGAATATCCTGTATATCTGCTTCATTTACTCAGCTAATAGCGAATAATTCCTATATTCTTTTCCATTAAAATCCTTCCATGCAAACTGTCCATTTTCCATTAGCATATAGCCATGCCAGCTGTCTTCCTTTGGAATGGAGACCGAACCAGGATTCATATAAATAAAGCCCCCATGATTTACGCACTTTGGAACATGGGTGTGACCACAGAGCAGAATATCTCCCTTTGTTAAAAGCGGTGGGTTCGTCTCCCCAAAATGATGTCCGTGTGTCGCGTACACAATCTGTTTTCCCTCACTTAAAATGCAATAATCTGCCATAATTGGAAACTCTAACACCATCTGGTCAACTTCTGTATCACAGTTTCCTCTGACACAAAGGATTTTATCTTTTCTTTGATTTAATAATTCAATCACTGCCTTTGGCGCATAACCTTTTGGCAGGTCATTTCTTGGGCCGTGATATAAAATATCTCCCAATAGAAGCAATTTGTCCGCCTTTTCTCTGTCAAATGCCTCTAACATCTGTCTGCAATAATATTCAGAACCATGAATATCTGACGCAATCATCCATTTCATTCTTAAAATCCTCCCTGTTGTTTCATAAAAAGATATATGCCTAGAATAATCACAATCTTTTTATTCTAAGCATATTCATTTTACAATATTCAGTTATTTTTTATTCCATATAAAAGTCCGCCTGAAAGGACGCATTAATTTCTGCTATTTCACGAACTCCCTTGATATAATCGTCATACATATCCCATAAATCGATGTCGCAGTCTAATAATCCGTCATCATCGGCAATCCACTCTTTAATAAGTGCAATTCGTTCTTCTTTTGTGGTGTCTTTAATTAATATACTCTTCATGTTCCCCTCATTTCTATCCGTTATGCTGCATCTCTTTATCGAAAATTCCAGCTCTCTCCGATTTCAATCACATGTCCGTCCAAATCCAGAATACGAACTACACGTCTGTCCTCTGGATGCTGGGTCAATTCATTCACATAGCGAATTTCAAATTCATTCTTCTCTAGTTTTTCCAAAAAGCTATCCATATCCGGGGTTTCAAAATACAGTTCACTGTTATTACTGCCGGAAATTATTTCTGTGCCAATTACCTGCTCCCAGATTTTCTGCTCCTGCAGCACCAGCCCACCGGAAAAAATAACTTTTTCTCCAAAGTCATTCATTATCGTCAGACCAAATAGCTTTTGATAAAATTCTTTGGATTGTTCTATATTTTTAACAACAAGTAAAATATTTTTTAATATCATATTTATACCACTTTCCTTTTATCATCAAGCATACTATATCTCAAATTATGCGGCATTCCTTTTATTTTTTCAAGCATATTAAAATTTTTACACCTGTGTATCCAGTTTGTATTCATAATAGTAAAATTTATTTTTTAGAATACACCTGTCACAAAAATTTCTATACCAATTACAATCAGTATCACACCGCCTAAAATCTCAGCCTTATTAGAGAATTTCGTTCCAAATTTTTTACCAATAACAAGGCCGATAAGACAGACGAAGAAGGTTACAATTGCAATAATAATTGAACAGACAAGTGCCATTATCAAACCATATTCCGCAATTGTAAATCCAACAGACAGTGCATCTATGGAGGTGGCTACTCCCTGTACGAAAAGTGCTGCAAGACCAACCTTCGGCTTTTCTACTTCGCCCTCTTTATTTCTGATTCCTTCAATCAGCATTTTTCCACCGATAAAAAGTAATAATACTAATGCAATCCAGGGAATAAACTTCTCAAATGCCTTAAAATATTGAACAATTGTGTGTACACACACCCAGCCGGTCATTGGCATTAATGCCTGAAATACTGCAAAAACCCCTGCGATTCCACACATTTTCTTTTTTCTCATACGGGGCTCATTCAGACCATTGGCTAATGATACTGAAAATGCGTCCATGGCAAGTCCAACTCCCAATAATACGCTGTTAAAGAAAAATACAAAATTCCATTCCATTTCTTTTTCCTCCTGAATGTAAGATTAATGAAAGCAAAAAACCCAGGCACAGCACAAAACTATACCTGGGTAACCTTTAAAAATGGACAGAGTTCATGTATAGCTTTGCAGTTATACATGAGTCTCGCAATTTAAAACAAGCCAGACCAAAAGGTCAGTATGTTGACTTGCTACGTTACACGCTTGCTACTCCCTCATGGGATTTTTACTGATAAACTTTATCATATTTTTACCTGGATGTCAATTTTTTTAATTTCGGATGACTGTCCACTAATATTGATTTTTCTGCCTATGCAATTGCTTTCTTTTTCCATCTTCCTACTTTATAGAAGATAAACGTAAGAAGTGCTCCTATCGTCCAGGAAACTAATAAGGAAATCTGAATACATTCGCTGCGTCCGTATGGGAGTTCTGCTGTTCTTGTCAGATATGAAATTCCATAGGCAACCGGCACACGTAAAAGCACCGTTGTGCAAAGGGATATCCACATAGGAGTCAATGTATCTCCTGCTCCTCTCATAACGCCGGATAAACTCTGGGTCACAGCCATTGCAATATATCCTACTGCCAGAATACGCATCATATATACACTCATATCTACTAATTCTGCTGTATCAGTAAAGATTGCCATAAGGTATTTACCAAAGATTAATATCGTTATTGTAATAAGTGTAGAACAGCCTACTGCAAGAAATGTTCCCTGTTTTGCACCCTTCATTACACGATCGTATTTTTTTGCACCAACATTCTGACCGGTATAAGTAGTCATGGCTGTACCAAAAGAGAAGTTTGGCATCATGGCGAAACCATCTACACGCATTACGATTACATTTGCTGCGATAAACATTTCCCCGAAACTGTTTGTCAAAGACTGTACAATAATCATTGCAGAGGAGAAAATCATCTGTGTCATTCCGGATGGAAGTCCTAATTTGACAATCTGTGCCACAAGGTCTTTTTTCATTTTCAACTCGTTTATTCCCAAATCAAAGGTTTCCCGCATATGCATCAGCTTCCATAAACACATTACTGAGGATATTCCCTGGGCAATAACTGTTGCAAGTGATACTCCCGCTACTCCCATATTTAATTCTGCTACAAAAAAAATATCCAGACCGATATTTAGCACCGTAGCAATTAACAGATAAATCAATGCAGAAAAGGAATCTCCCATTCCTCTTAAAATTCCGCTTAAAATGTTATAATAAGCCATTCCTGCAATACCATACATCATAATTATCAGATAATCCGCACAATCTTCCAAAATGGAATCCGGTGTATTTAAAAGTTCTAACAACGGACGGACAACTGCCGGTGCCGCTACCATTAAAAGTACCGAAACTATAGCCGTTAAGGTAATACAGGTTCCTATTGTACCGGACAATCGTTCTCTGTCTTTTGCACCAAAATACTGGGATACCATAATTCCAACCCCGGCTGAAATACCTACAAATAATACTAGTAACATATTCAAAAGCGGTCCTGCACTTCCTACTGCCGCTAACGCATTATCACCTACATAATGTCCTACTACCACACTATCTACGGTACTATATAACTGCTGCGCAATATTTCCTATTAACATTGGAATCGAAAACATTACAATACTTTTCCATGGCTTTCCTACTGTCATGTCAGTCGGCTCAAATAATCGTTTTAAACTTCCCATTCTTCTTTCGTCCCTTTCATTATTTTACTAACCTTTCTATTGTAACACGATTCCCCAACAAAAAACAGACTCATTATAAAATAATGAGCCTGTCGATGATTTTCTATTGAATTGTAGTTAGCTTCTTACAGGTGCTAATAATACTTTACCTGTTCCTCTGTAAACATTTACAAGACCTTCACCGGATGCTGCTGAACCAATTAAGCTCTTTCCAGAACGTTCTACTGTGAAGTTTAAGCTTCCGCTCCATGCAATTGCCATGTTTCCATCAATTTTTAATACATCATTATCCAAAGTAATCTCGATTAATTCTTCCTTTGGACAATATGATTCGAGGCAAAGAACACCATTTCCCTGAATTCCTAAATTGAATAAGCCTTCTTTACCGGCTACTGCGGAAGAAACATTAGAACGCATTACTGCTTTATGCTGTAATGTTGACTCGCATGCTAAGAATAATCCATCATCTAATACGATAGAACCATTCCAGTCAGCTACATTTAATAAAATAATATGTCTATATGTAGGCTCTAATACTAATGTTCCGTCTCCTGTATATTCCGGTTTAATTGCAGATTCTCCTGTAACAGAACCACGCATTGCTTTACCAAGAAAATCTCCTACGCCTTTGATTCCGGTAGTTGCATTTACGTTACCAGCCATCCACTGCATTGCTCCTGCCTGAATTGTAACATTACCTTTTGATAAGTCACAGATTACCTGACGTTTGCGAACGTTCATCTCGCTGCAATAATAAGCCTGAATAGCACCATTTGGTGATACGCTTAAATCACGCTGATACTCAACTACCTTGAAAGCTCCCATCTGGTCAAGTACATTTACATCATCATTGTCTTCAAAATTTCTAATCTGATACATAACTTTATCCTCTCTTCTTTCCCTATGATTTATAGGTTCGTTTAGCGATTTCCCCTGCCGCCATTTTCTAGTATATTCCTTTCACTTCCGGGTTTCAACATGTTTTTTATCAACCCACTGCCACTTTAACGCAGGAACATGTTCAAAATTACATACCGTAAAAACAACAATAGAATTTCAAGTTTTTATGCTTTTGTTAAAATAAATCTCTGGTTCGTATAGCCGGAATAGGTCCACTGTCCAATGTTACCACCAGCCTCACTGCTCCATCCATATACATCCATTGCAGATGCATCACCGGAAGCCTTTGTCAAGAAGGAAACGGTTCCATCCCCATTGTCCACAACTTTAAACAACTGCATGTCACCGCCCCAGTATTCCCACTGTGCAATGTTCGTACCATCTGCAGCACTTCCGTTTGTTACATCTACGCAGCTTTTATATCCGGATGCACCTGTCAGAATTGCGTAGTATCCATTTCCAACACCTACCAGCTGGAATTTCTGCGCATCATATCCATTGTAATACCACTGCTGGATATTGGTTCCGTTATCTGATAAGCCATTATATACATCAAGGTATAAACCGCTGGATGCTGACTGGATATAATAAGTTCCGTTGTAAGTGCTGTCTGCTACGGATACCCCTGAATCTGTACTGCTGCTTGTATCTGTTGCTGCTGTAGTTGTATTTACCATCCAGTTCTGGCATGCATGTCCATTTTTCTCCCACTGCTGTACATTTGCTCCGCTTGATGTACTGGCATCTTTTACTTCTACAACACATGATTCTTTGGAAGCTCTTGTCTTAATGGTATAGGTACCATCCAGATTCTTACAGAACTTGAATAACATTGCGCTGTCCTTTGTGGAATATGGTCTGATATCAATATTTCCACCATTTGAGCCACTCTCTGCACGAAGTACATATGTAGCATCCTGCTGGGAACGAATATAATAATAGTTGCCACTTCCAAAGGATTTCAAAATCCACTTCTGTGTATTATATCCGCCATCGCCCCACTGCTGTACATTGGTTCCGTCAGCCATGGAACCACCTGCAATTTCAAGAAGAAGTCCACTGTTGGCATTCTGGAAGGTATATACATTGTCTGTGCTCATTGCCACACCCGGGTCCACTACTGATTCAAGAATCCAGTTCTGGCATGCATGTCCGTTAATTTCCCACTGCTGTACGTTTGCTCCGCTTCCTATCTCAGCATTCACGATTTCCACGCCTTTGGAATCTCCGCTGACTCTGCTCAGAATCTTGTAAGAACCATCTGAGTTCGGAACGAACTTGAACTGCTGGTTTGTTCCACCGTTATACTGATAAATATCAATGTTGGCTCCGTTTGTATTTTTCTTACCCTCTACATCTAAAACATAAGTAGCTGTATCACCAACTGCTGACACAATATAGTAATAACCATTACCGGCGGAGAAAAGTCTCCAGGTGTTGTATGCTGCTGATTCGCTGGCGCCCCACTGCTGTACATTTGCATTATTAGAAGCACTGCCTCCTGCTACATCCATATATAATCCACTGTTGGCATTCTTAATCATAAATGCTGCACCTTCTGTAAAAGTAGCATAGGAACTGGTATTTACAGAAGAATTAGACGAGCTGCTGCCGGTTGATGAATATGCTGATGAAAAACTGTTTGATACAAATGGGGAAGCATATTTTGATACTACCCAGCCTGACATATCACTATCTGTTACATATTTAAAGTTACTTGCGCTTGTTTTTGCACCTGCATAAGTTGAACAAAATCTTTTTGTATCAATTCCGTTTGAAAGGTATCCTGCAAGAAGGGAATAACCGTAGTTTCCACTTGGTTTCCAGCTTGTTGAAGAATATTTTGGTGAATGATTTAATGCTGTTGGTGTTGATGAACTCTTCTTTGCTGTGTAGGAATTAGAATCACGGTAATTAGAATCACCGAAAATTTCATAACCATATACTGACTGGAAACGGCAGTTTTCGCTTACCATCGTGGAGCCGTCACCACCGATAATCTGTGCACATCCATCCGGAATACCTGAATCACTTCCTACAAAGTAGTTATTATAAATATGTCCTGTTCCGTTACCAATCTGTGGGCAGCGACGAACGTTCTGATCCCATAAGTTGTACATGAGGGTTGTACGACATCTTGTTGTCTCGCTGTTCTGGGTACCATAAGCAACTGTCCAGTAACGATTCTTAAAGGTACAGTAAGAAATTGTGATGTAATCCGGGCTTCTTCCAATATCCTTCGCATCACGGTAATTATCATAAGGTGTATTAATCCAAATGAACTTACCAACCTCATCCTTTGCACGGTTCAATGTGCTTGTAAAGGAACAGTGGTCAATCCAAATCTGACGGGATGACCAGATATTTACCAAAATACGGTCTTCTATGCTGGCTGCCCGAAAGTCAATATTACGAAAAACAATGTTGTCTGATGGGCTGTCATTTGTTGCTCCATAAGCATCATTTGTTCTTAACTGACAATCCTTAATTACTGCACCGCTATAAGCACCAACAATTGTTTTATTATCGCGAATACGTGTATTTGAGTAGTTTTTCATATCAATTGTGCCACTAACAACGATTGTAAGGGGTGAAGTTGAATTCATGTAATCAATCAATGTAGAAGCATTTGATGCATAAACAGTTTTACCAAGGATACCACCAATTGTAGCTGCCTTTTCTCCGGAAGAGGTCTTGCAGTTAGCGGAGAATCCCTGCTGCCCGTAAAGATTGAGTTTCCAGAGCTGTGCTCCATCTCCTGTGTAAGATGCAACTCCTACGTTACCTGAAGCCTGATAGTAAGTAAGTGCTTTTCCTGTATATACATTGGTGATTGTATAATACAAATAATATCCATCATAGTCCTTTTTCGCTCCGGATATTTTCCATTGCTGTGGAGAGTTTCCGGAATAGCCGGCAGCGGATACACTGCCATCTGAACCAGCAGTCAGATATTTACCGTCATTCATACTGACGATATTGTAGAGACCATCTGAGATATATACGATTTCCCAGTTCTCTGCTGCTGTTCCCGATGCAGAAAGCCCGATAATTGATGAACCGGATTCTGCAAGGTTCTTATCCGTAGTATAAGCTGTAAAATTAACAGCCTGCTTTGGATAATTTACTGCTGCCTGAACAGTTTCCGGCATAGTTCCCGGAACAGGCAATATTCCGCCTAATACTGTACTAGCTGCAACCACTGCTGCAAGCAGCATGTTTCTTAGTTTGTGTTTTCCCATAAGTTATTCCTCCTAACCTTATCATTTCCCCTCAAGTTCTAACATAATTATTTTCAAATTTATTTTCAATATCTTTTTTATTAACAGACAATTTTCGTCAAAACCTAACTATATGCCAACTTCTTTTTTGTGCACTTTCTCTGTACGACCACAAAGTATTTTAGATTAGTCTAAATTTGTAAGCTTTTTCATTTGTTTTTTTCTAAATTATAAATCTTTCGATTCCAATTTTTTTCTACTTTTTCCAATACTTTTTTGTGCATTTTAACGTTCTTTAGTACTTTTATCACACACTTTTTTATTTATATTGTACAAAGGCACCATTTTCTTTCGTTTCCTCTAAACCATTGTTTTTACAGAACTTCATCTTACTAATTCAAAAAAGAGTTTCCAGCTAAATTTTTCAGCTATTTTAAAATTTTCGAATTCTGTTCCATGAATTATCGTTCCCTATGAACGAGCACTCTACAATAATCTGGAGTCAACCTGGTATTCTACCGGTTATCCGGCAGATGAATCCACCCGCGTTGTCACCACATTGGCAGAAATTGAAGCTGCCGCCGAAGCCTATGAGGAATTTGCCATTCAGGTTGCTACTGACAACATCAAGGCTACAGACTATTTTGTTGACTTAACTAACTATGATAGCGGTTTTATTAAAATGAACCCTATCATTAGCCATTTCCGTGTTGTTTTAGGAAAAGATTATTTTGACTGCCTCTATGTGGTTGAATTAGAAGACGGAAACAGAGTTCCTGTACAGATGTATGGCAGAGCCTTAGATTTTTCTGAAGATTCTATCACCCTTCCGGTTGCTGAATGTGTAAAATACAGAAATGCTTCAAAGACCTTAACCGCTATTGATGAAAAGTATGATTTAACCGCTTTCAATGCCACCTCTTTCCTGGTGGACGCTTCCGGTTCTGATTTCTGTCATTCTGACGAAGTCAGCGCCAAGCGGGATTTTGTATATTATGTAAACTGGGGTATTATTATTGGAAGTGTATTTATCTATGCCATCTACAGCACTGTAAAATTAGTAAAATATAGAAAACGTTTAAGACAGGCATGCTAGACCGTTTCCTACAAACTCAAAAAAGCTACCGGGGTATCCAATGTCCCTGGCAGCTTTTTTTGTAAACTTTTTATTTATTTTTCTCTAAATTATTTCTTACTCTTCTTAGAAGTTTCAGTAACTGGCTTCGTTCTTCCTCTGATATTCCTTGAAAGCACTCTTCTTCTATCTCCTCCATCAGTTCATACACTTGTTCTGCCATCGTTTTTCCTTCTTCCGTCAGGTAGACTCTATATGCTCTCTTCCCTCCTGCTACCTTCGCCTCTGCCCGGTATATATAGCCCTTTTTTTCCAGGCCATCTAACATTACCGTCATAGATGGCGGCTTAATATCGCAGGCCTTTGCCAACTCCTTTTGAACACATCCTTCCATGGTTCTTAATATATAAAGAACCTTTGGCTGTCCATCCGATAAGTTCAGCTCCTGAAACCCTATTCTGCTCCTATTCCAATGTGCAGTCTGTGTATCCAGCAATGTTAGAAAAAAAATCTCTCTCATTTAGCACTCCTTTGTTGCTGTATTTTCTTTTATAAAATCATAAAGAAGTTTTGTCATGCGCTCGGTTCCTTCTTCGGTAAAACCATGTCCTTCCCCCTCAAATACTTCTAATCGCACAGAAGTATACGTTTCCAAAATTTTTTCACTATATCCAATCTCCACAACAGGGTCCTTATCCCCATGCATCACTAATACATTGTTTTTATATTTTCCTATTTCTTCAAATATGTAGAATTCTCGAATACTTTCAAAATATTTTCTTCCCAGCTGCATTCCCCACAGTTCCTCTTCCTCCGGAATATCCTCTTCCTTCAAAAAGCGTTCTCGCCAATCATCCGCTATACAAAAAGCAGGATATAGCAAAATCATTCCCTTGATATCATCTGACATATTTTCGACGGTCAATGCTGTGACAAGACCACCCTGACTTGCACCAAAGGCAAATATATAATTTGTATCCACCGGTTCTAATTCTTTTACAAAGGATATCACTGCCTCTAAATCTTCTTTTTCTGTAAAAAGTGTCATTTCTGTTGTTGGCATACCACTTTCATCTCTGGTGGAGCCACCACAAAAGGTGTATGTAAATGAACATATCCCCTGTTGTGCCAGATATTTTGCTGTACTGTCAAAATCTGTCTTATGACCATTATATCCATGACTAAATATTACTGTAGGATATTTTCCCTCTGCCTTGGGTGTGTAAAACATAGCATCTATCTGCCTGTTATGATGTGTCACTTTTAGTAATTGAATATTCATTTTCCCCTCCAAAACATTTTAATTCGATTATTAATTAGAATTCTAATTAATTATAAATAATTTCCTTTTCTATGTCAATTTTCTTCCTGTAACGAACAACGATTCTTCGCGCGGGAAGCTGCGCATCCCGCGGAGCGTTTTTACTTTATAGGAGGAACTTTCGCGATTTAGCGTAACAAGGTCTTTCCTATAAAGCAAAAAAACCGCCCCTCAAAGGTCAGAAATAAATCTAACCTTTAAGGAACGGATTCTCCTACGAAATATGATGATTAAATATTTAATAAATCACTATATACTTTCAGTGCACCATCTGTATCATGTGCCAGTACACGAGTTGCTAATACTTTACCAAGCTGTACACCTTCCTGGTCAAAGCTGTTGATATTCCATACAAAGCCCTGGAACATTACTTTGTTTTCAAAGTGAGCAAGAAGTGCTCCTAATGTTCTTGGGTCTAACTGTTCACCAATGATAATACTTGACGGACGTCCGCCTTCGAAATTCTTATTGCGGTTATCATCTGCTTTACCACAAGCAAAAGCTACAATCTGAGCAACTACATTCGCACACAGTTTCTGCTGGCTTGTGCTGTTCTGAATCACAACATCTTTTCCCATCTGGTTATTCTTAAATCCGATAAACTGAAGAGGTACGATGTCTGTTCCCTGATGAAGCAGCTGATAGAAGGAATGCTGTCCGTTTGTTCCAGGTTCACCGAAGATAACCGGACCTGTTACATAATTTACAGGCTCACCAAAACGGTTTACAGATTTACCGTTAGATTCCATATCTAACTGCTGTAAATGTGCCGGGAAACGGCTTAATGCCTGTGAATATGGAAGTACAGCGGTATTCTGATATCCTAATACATTACGCTCATAAACACCAATTAATGCATCTAACATTGCAGGGTTTGCAAGTACATCTTTATTCGCTGCAAGCTTATCTGCTTCTGCTGCACCGCCAAGGAATTTCGCAAATACTTCCGGTCCAAATGCCAGTGACAATACTGCTCCACCAACAGCTGAAGTAGAAGAATAGCGTCCTCCAATATAATCATCCATAAAGAATGCTGCAAGATAATCATCACTCTTAGCTAATGGAGATGTTTCACTTGTAACAGCAATCATATGCTTAGAAGCATCTAATCCGGCATTCTTTAACGCATCCTTTACAAAGGATTCATTTGTTAATGTTTCAAGTGTTGTACCTGATTTGGAAACAAGCACGAAAAGAGAATGTGCCACATCAATGGTATTTAATACTGCTGCTGCATCATCCGGGTCTACGTTACTGATGAATTTTGCTTCCATTTTGAATGTATTGTTTACTTTTGCCCAGTTCTCAAGCGCTAAATACATTGCACGAGGTCCAAGGTCACTTCCACCGATACCAATCTGTACAACAGTTGTAAATTTCTCTCCTGCTGCATTTGTAATTTCGCCATTATGTACTTTGTTTGCTAATTCAGCAATTTTCTTCTGCTGTTCTGTATAGAAAGTACGTTTGTCAACACCATCAGCAACTACTGCTTCCCCTAACTGTCCGCGGGTCATGTGATGAAGTACAAGACGTTTCTCTCCTGTATTTACAACTTCGCCATTGTAAAGTGCTTCGAATTTCTCTGCTAACTGCATCTCTTCTGCAAGCTTTACAAGTGCTTCTAACACTGTATCATCTATCTGTTTTGCTGCATAATTATAAACAAGTCCTTCTGCTATCGGAGTGCTGTATTTTTTAACACGTTCCGCTCCCCTTTCTCCTGCCATTACTTCTGCAAGCTTTACCTGTGGAACCTTTGTAAGTTCCTGATATGAATCAATGGTATCTAAATTGTTCCATGTGACCATTTCTAATTCCTCCTTAAAAATAATATACTACTTACCCATCGCACCAAATTATACTATTAAATCCCATTGAATTCAAGCATATCTCAAGCATTACAATTCTATTTAACTCATGTACTTATCCAGTCGATGTGATACCTCCATTACACCGGCTAAAAGCTCATGAGCATTTAACGCTTCCTCAAAATTACTCTCTGTCATAGCCGTTGACTGCTGCGCAGATGCCGTTACCTCTTCTGTTGTTGCAGATATTTGAACAATATTTTCAACAATATGGCTGTTTGCTTCTGAAAGACTGTCTATCATTTGTCCAATATGGGATATATCATTGACAAGCCCCTCTACGTTCTCACTCAGTTCATCTACTTTTTCCGCCACATCCCGAATCATTTCGTCCTGAACACCGCTTACTTTCACCGTCTTTTCCACCGCCTCTGCCGTCTGATTGGCATTTGTTGTAAGCTTATCCAAAATTCCCGTTATATTCTCTGTCTCATGCTTGGTTCGCTCTGATAATTCACGAATTTCATCCGCAACAACCGAAAAGCCTCTGCCGGACTCTCCTGCCCTTGCCGCTTCAATAGATGCATTCAATGCTAAAAGATTGGTCTGAGCCGAAATATCTACAATTGTCTGAGTAATATTTCGAACCTCTCCAACATTTTCCTGCAGGGATTCCATAAGGCTTGCTACCTGCTGGTTCGTATCTGCCAGAATGTCTGCATGCTGCTTTAATGCTTTCATCTTATCTGCGTTGTCTCTGTTAAGTTCATCCGACTTTGCTGCTACCCGAACCATATGCTCTGAGTATTCTACTGTTTTTTCTATGTTCTGCTGGATGCTCTGTGTCATTTCGTTCTGCACCTGCATATTTTCTGCTGTATGAGAGGTACTCTCACTAATATCTCCTACCGAATGCTTCACAACCTCTGAAGAAACTCTTAAGTTATCTACCAGCTCAATTGCCTGCTCTGTTCCTCTTCTGACTTCTCCGGCAATATCCATTACATCAGAAAGCATCTTCTGTTGATTTTCTGCGTCTTCATTTATTTTTCCAATGGAATCATCACTAAACTGCTTCCCGATATTTGTTAAGTACAATAGTACATACATTACTACTGCCACAACAATGGTTGCCCCTAACTGTGCCAGCATTTCTCCTGCGTAATTATTCGCAACAAACGCACGATAAATAAAAATAGCAATATTGGGAATGGCAATCCCATGGGCGCACAATGCAGAATATTTTTTATCAAAATATAACACGGTTCCCAAAAACGGAACGGTTGTCATAAATCGCATATAATAATCATTGTAGGAATACGCTATCATAAGAGAAACCAAAAACATTCCCGCAAAAGCAATATAGCGCACCTGTCTGCTGCCGGCATCTTTTTTCGTCATAACAAAACAGGAAATAAACGTAGCCAGCATAATTGCAAACATTCCTATGGCGTAAAGAAGTGTCCTGTTTCCCCGAATCACAGAAATGGTTACTACCAGTAATATCAGGGCATCGAATACTATCATGCTAGTGGTTAAATAATGATTAATCTTTTTTACCTGTTCATCCTTATTGGCATATCGAAACTGTTCCATAGTTTACCACTCCCAATCTTTTATAGTCCTTTTTTACTATTTCTACATAATAAAATAGTAAATCCTATAAAGGAGATTGTCAATAAATGCTTGTAAAAAGGATTTCTTTATTTCATTTGTGCTTTACATAGGTTATATGGTTTAATGTTTCCTTCAAAATTTTCTTTGTAATATTTACAACCGTGGATATTTCAACCTCACCATAATCGCCTGCCAGCCAATCCAAATAGGAATATGCAATGCAAACCGCTGCAAGATCTCCCAAAATAAGCTGCTCTTCTTTGGTATAAGAATTATCCGTTTTCAAATCAACCCTGATTAACTGGCTTATCGTAGCCTTGAACGCCCCACGAAAGGCAGACATATTTCCCTGCTTTGCTACATATCTGAAAAAATCAATTTCCTTATACATCATGTTGTTAAGAATCTGGAAAAACTTATCTATCTCAAATTCTGTTTCTTTCGCGATTGCTTCAACGATTTCCGCTTCCATATCATCTACAAATTCGTTAAAAATATCTTCGATTGCGTCGTAGTGTGCATAAAACGTCATTCTATTAATGTCCGCCCGTTCCGCAATATCTGATATCGTAAGCTTTTGATAGCCTTTTTCAATAACCAGGTCTATAAATGCTCTTCTGATTTCACGCTTATTCTTTTTAAATCTTCTGTCTTCTGAAATTTTGTACATACTTTTCCCATCATTTCTATACAAGTTGATTAGTAACAATCACTATATATAGTTTTGCTCATTGTTTTAGAAAAGTCAATGGATATAATTTAAATCATCAAACGATAAATAACAGGAGGTTACTATGAACATTATTGAAAAACTTATTTCAGGATATCCCTCAGGAGATGTTTCTCCTCAGGATTTTATTAATCACCTTACAATTGGTGCAGACGGATGGCTTGGTGCATGGATTTCCATTGCACTTGCAGTTATTTTTGGCTTGCTCGTATATATCATACCAATCTATCTGACAGAAAAGGATAAAGTTGGTCCCTATCCGCTCTGGATGCACACCTTTTACTGTGCTGCTGACTTTATGGGTATTTGGGTATTCTTAGACGCATGGAAAAACTATCAGCATTTTCCATTATTTCTGCTGCTTGCCATCGGCGAATCGATATGGGTTGTTATGGAGGTATTCTGTTTGCAAAGAGCTCTTACCTATGAAGCAGATATTAATTGGAAGCCAGATACAAGCTTTAAATCACACTTAACAGATATTATTATTCAGGTTGTTTGTTTTTATGTGGGATTGAATTTCCTTAGATTTGAACTCCACGACAGCACTATGTGGAAGTTTTGGATTTTTACACAGGTTCTGATTACTATTGTTCCGGGACTTGTTCTTGAAAGAAGAGGTTATCGAAATGGAAATAACATCTGGCTTCATATTGTATTAATATGTGTTGCAGTTGTTTCCTTCAACCCTTGGTGCAATATGTGGCTTGCAATTGCTCCTGATTTCTTCTCCGTATCTGAAAATCCCTGGTATTATATCATGGGTGTAATCTGTCTGTTCTTTTCTGTAAGAGGGCTGATTATTTATCAGAAGTTGCCGGAAAAAAGCGCCTAAAGTCTCAATAATGCATTATAGCAAGGCGATTTGTCGCCTTGCTATTTTTACACGTCAGTAATATAATTTCTTTACAAGCTTTAAAAATTCTTCAATGGAAATCTCCTTATTCCTTTGAATCCATAATCGAAACAAAGAAAACATTCCATTAAAACGATATTCCCAAATATATGAGAAATAGACATCATTTACTTTCATATTCGTCTCAGCTAATATAAATTTAGCATATTCCTTGACACGTTTTTCAAAATGAAAATTTCTGTTAACCCCTAACATCGCATCTAAATAAACTTTATTGTCATCATACAATTCTACTAAATTTTTGATAAATTCTTCATCCCGTACATTCATAGATAATCTCTTTGAAATAATCTCATCCATAATATCATCTTCAATCTCCAGCATAAGACTATCGATATTTTCATAATACTGATAAAAAGTAGAACGATTGCATCAGATGAAAAGACATGATATTGATGTTACAGATGGAGAGAAATTACTTTCCGATGATGACATTGACTGTTTATCATACGCAGATGCTTGGCGAGTATCTATACAACTAAGAGATAAATTCATAAATATCTTCTCCTAAATACTATCGTATATGATTAGAATATCCTTTTTAATTATACTTCTCCTTTTTCATTAATACAATTGTTTTTTCGAGAACTCATAAGCATCCCAATTACCTTTTCTCATATGTTGACAGCAGGAACCCACGCCCGTGCTCTCAAGGCATTAAAAAAGGCGCCACTACAGATCTCTCTGCAATAGCGCCTTGATGGCAACCAGCCTAGCACAGTCTTTACCTACTGTAAACATATTTAATCCATTTCTTGATTCGTCATCTCATTTTCTTTTACATTCATGGCAACAAACCATAAACCAACCAATGATACCAAAGTATTTAACACTTCCTGAATCCATGACAACACTTGCTCTGAAAGCATGTTAAAACCAACCAATATAATCATTACTATCGAAAGTGTGCCCACTGGTAATATTGCCCTTGCTGCCACAGGTGCATTATCATACTGTTCTATTTGCTTTTGTGCTTCTATCTTATTTAATTCGACTTCTTTTTTGGAATCAGCATCTGTGATGTTAGCATCTAATTAGTACAAAACAAAATGAGATATTCCCCTGGTACAAA
>CAYMIS010000003.1:0-68432 GCA_964390485.1 uncultured Roseburia sp.
GTGAATGCTCTAAGTTTCTGATAATACCAATTATGACAGGGGATTTTTTAATAAGATTTTGCAACAGCCCCTTTTTTATAAACCTTTGTGCTGATGATATTCCCTTGGAGTGCAGCCCTGGGTTTTTTTGAAAACAAAGCTAAAATAGTGGGGGTCTTTGTAACCGACAGCGACAGCAATTTCACTCGAATGAAGCTCCGTGTCCCGTAACAGCTGCTTTGCTTTTTCCATTCGTTTTTCTGTCACATATTCAATAAAGGTCATCTTCATTTCCTGACTAAACATCGCACTGAAATAATTCGGGCTTACCTCAATCACTGCTGCAACTGCATTTAATGATAAGGTCTCCTGATTATAATTCTCTTCAATATATTGCAGTGCCTTCTTTAATATTTTCTTTCCCTGGGTATTTTTCTTCCGGTCACGAAGCGCAACTGCCATCTCTAAAAAATCAGTCATATAAGCCTCTAAGCCCTCCAGACTTACCACCGGCTCCTGCATCATATCAGTGCTTACCGACTGTAATAAATCCTCCTGACTGCATCCTATACTTTCCACATATGCCAGCGTGGAAAAACGGATACTGAGCAACAAATAATCCCTGAAAAGCTTGGATTTCAAAGCCTCTTTTAGTCCCTCCAGATAATTGCTGACAAATTCTGCAATCTCCTCCTGTTCTCCATGATTTAAAAAGCGTTTGATAACCTCCGGATCAACCAGCGCAGTATCTACTCTGTCAAGAGCACTCTCATCTTTTCCATTTCCCATGCCCTCTGCTAACTGTTCCGTCAATATATGCTGTGCCGGAGAAAAGAAGCGGTAGGAAAAAATATGATTCACCTTCTGATAACATTCCGCCAACAGACTAAAACGCTCTACCGGCTCTCCCACTGCTACATACCATTCTTTTACTTCTTCGTTTTTCTGACAAATTGCTTCGATTTTTTCCAAACTATGCCTTGCCCGTTCCACAAGAATATCCTTCTCTCCCTTTAGCACAATTCCGTAGGTATTGATATTCCAATGAAATACAATATACTCCGAAAATCTCAAAAAATAGCGCATCAGCTCTTCCTGACAGCTTCCATCCGAATCCTGAACACTCATTAATATCAGATTATACGCCGGTGCATTAATATCCAGAGAATGCTTCTTCGCCTCCTCATACATTTCCTGTACGGACATTTTTCCTGCAAAAACTTTTTCAAAAAAACTACGTAAAAAATACTGCTCATACTCCTGCATATCATATTGAAATTTATGCAGATAATTCTTCTGTTCCCGCTCTGTTTCAATTTTTTCTCTTATCTCGGAAAGCACCTTCTGCATTGCACTACGGGTAATTGGCTTCAAAAGATACTGTTCTACCCCCTCATTAATCGCACGTCTGGCATATTCAAAATCATCATATCCACTGATAATAACAATTTTCATATCAGGAAATTCCTGACCTACAATATGACTTAAGGATAAACCATCCATAAAAGGCATTTTAATATCCGTAATTAATACGTCCGGCTGAACCTTACGAATGAGTGGCAGAGCCATTTCTCCATCTCCTGCTTCCCCAACGAATTTATAGCCATACTGCTGCCATGGAATATTGTCCCTTATGCCTTCTCTTACAACACTCTCATCCTCTACCAGAAAAACCTTTAACATCTTAACTAACCCCTTCTTTATTAATAACTGCGTTCTTCTAAATACAGCCCCACATTTTCTTTTGTAAATATTTTTTCTTCTATAAGATATTCCTTCTCTACTTCTTCTCCCTTCTGAAGCTTTTGAATCACCTCTGCTACATATTCCCCCTGCTCCGGATTACATTCTACATCCAGACTAATTACTCCATCTTCTACCAGCTCTAATGCTCCCCGTACTGCATCAAAGGAAATCATTAGCATATCTCCATCTTCCCCTAGGGTAAATCCAGCCTCTTCAATCGCCTCAATCGCTCCAAAGGTCATATCATCATTCTGGGAAATTACCACATCTATATCTGGATATTTCTGCAGAAAAAGCTTCATTACCTCTTCGCCCTTTGCTGTAGTAAATTCGGCACTTCTCTGCTCTAAAATATTCCAATTAGAATGGGTATCTGCTATGGAATCAAAGCCTATTGTTCTGCCAAGCTGCGCTGAAGACCCAATGGTTCCCTGCAAAACAACAATATTTATCTCTTCCTCTTCCCTGCCGGTCTGTACTAAATATTCCTCTAACCACTGTCCTGCCTTTTCTCCTTCTTCTCTTGTATCTGCACCAATCCAGGTGGTATATAGCTCTGCAGCTTTAGCAGAAACCTTTCTATCTACAAGAATTACCGGAATCCCTGCATCTTTTGCCTCCTGTAGCACAGTTTCCCAGCCATCCTCCGTTACCGGAGAAAATACAATGTAATCCACCCTCTGGGAAATAAATCCCCGGATTGCTTTTATCTGGTTCTCCTGCTTCTGCCTTGCATTATGAAACATCAGAAAATATCCGTTTTCTTTTGTCAATGCCTTCTGTATGGAGGTGGTATTGGCAGTTCTCCATACAGATTCACTTCCAATCTGGGAAAAGCCCACCACCACCAGATTCTCATCTTCGCTTAAAGTGGCATTCTCTTCTGTTTCCGGCTCTATATCAGAAAACATTCCGCAGCCCCCAAGCATTCCCATAAGAAATACTGCGGCAAGAAGCAGCTTTCTTCTTTTGTTTCCCCTGTTGATTTTCATTTATAAATCCCCCTTGCTTTTTACGTATAAACACTTTACAGCTTATGCCATGTCTTTTGCCTTCTTTTCCATTTGTTCTGCCGGTATTACAATTCTTACCGTTGTTCCTTCTCCTTGTATGGAATCTATTGTCATTCCATATTCCTCTCCAAAATTCATTCGGATACGCTCATTCACATTGGCAAGTCCAAAGCCTTTTTCTGTCTCCTTGCAGGAACGTCTGATTTCTTTTTGAAGTTTTTCTAATTCTTCTTTTTCCATCCCCACACCATTGTCCTTTACCGCAAGATAAATTTTTCCTTCCACAAGAGAACCGGTAATTGTTATCGTTCCCCTTGCTCTTTTATACTTTATTCCATGATAAAGAGCATTCTCCACCAGTGGCTGCAATGTCATTTTCAAAATCTTATACTCATATATTTCCGGGCTCAGTAAAATCTCATAATCTAAGATATCTTTATAACGCACCTGCTGAATTTCCAAATAACTTCGGATATGACGTTCTTCCTCTCCAATCGTGATAACTTCTTTCCCCTGACTTAACACTAACCGGAAAAAATCAGACAAAGAAACCACCATATCCACTGCTTTTTCACTTGAGTTCCCCTCAATCAGCCAGATAATCGTATCTAGTGTATTATATAAAAAATGAGGATTAATCTGCTCCTGCAAAAGCCGAAGCTCTGCCTGACGCATTTTCCTTTCATCCTCCTTAATCTGCTTAACCATAATTTCTAAGTGTTCCGTCATATCATTAACACTGTCTGCTAAAACTGAAATCTCATCCTCGGATTCCACACTTGCCCGCACTGAAAAATCCCCTTTGGAAATCTGTTCTGTCACACCACACAATTCTCCCACCGGCTTTGTAATACTGATTAAAATAAAACGGGCTGTAATCAACACACCTGCCACTATTATAAATAAGATAATGGTACATACTATCGTAAAAGTTTCTACCTGACGATTTAACTGCACCTTTAAGCTTTCAATACTTTTCGTCTGATAATAGATATAATACTGAATATCGTCCTGAATCAATTCGGTCAAAATATAAATATTATTGTCTAACATCTCTATATTTTCATCATAATGTCCGCCCTCATCTAAGTTTACCTTAATATCATCCACCCGGTCTTCTAAGGTTTCAATATTACGCAGCAGACTTTGCAGCCATACACGGCTTTCTTTATCAGTTGTAATCTGCATCAGCATCTTAAAATCCTGACGTAAATCATCTATTAATTCATACGGATTCTGAAGTGAAACATCCTCATTTATATTTTCAAATGTAACACACTCAACTACCAGCTTATAGATACTCTCATCCACTTCTTCTTTAAAATTCAGATTATAGCTATTTGCAATTGTCATATTGCTCACAATCTCATCATAGGAATTACTATAATTTACCAATGCAGCAATAAGATAAATTGTAATACAAAGCAGCGGCAGCGTTGCTGCCAGCACAAGCATTATCAATTTATTTCTTAATGGATATCTAAGCCTCCCAATTTTCTGTTTTTCTGCCATCTCCATATAAATCCCCTCCAAAAATACCAACTCTATTTTACACAGAATCCATATACTTCCACAAGACTATTTTCATGAACATCTGCAAAAATTTCTACCATAACAAAACGAGCCCCACATAATACAAATTATGTGGAGCTCTCAAATATTTTTATTTTTCTACAAAGAAATGATATTTTGTTTCAGACTTATATGTCTCTCCTGCTTTAAGTACAGGTGTTTTAAAGCTTTCTTCATTGATTGCATTTGGGAAATACTGTGTTTCCAGACAGAAACCATGACGGAATCCGTAAGTTACACCATCTTTTCCCGGATGCTCGCTTACAAAGTTACCGGTGTAAAGCTGAATACCTACACAATCGGTATAAACATCCATGGAAATACCGGAATTTACGGCTTTTGCCCGGGCAGCTAACTGCATAGTACCATCTGCTTTATCCAGTACATAGTTATGGTCATAACCACCGGCAAATTTTAACTGTTCAAAGTCATCCCCAATACGTGTACCAATTTTTTCCATTTTACGGAAATCCATTGGTGTACCGGAAACCTTAGCTACTTCACCGGTTGGAATTGCTTTTGCATCAATGACCGGAGTATAGTAGGAAGCTAAAATTTCTAATTCCTGATTCTCAACACTTCCGGTATCATGGCCATCTAAGTTGAAATACGCATGGTTTGTAAAGTTTGCAACAGTTGTTTTGTCAGAATCTGCTTCATAAGAAATTACCAGTGCATTATCATCTGTCAGTTCATAAGTTACAGATGCATTCATATTTCCCGGGAAATCCTGCTCTCCATCCTTGCTTAAGTATGTAAACACAATTTTCTGTGCTTCTACTGCTTTCACGTCCCAGATAACGGCATGGAATCCCCTGCTTCCGCTGTGAAGATTATTTTCGTTATCATTCTGCTCTAAAGCATATTCTGTTCCATCTAATGTAATGCTTGCCTGATTAATACGGTTGGAGTTACGACCGATAACTGCACCAAAATAGCAGGTATTTGTCTGGTAATCTACCGGGTTATCATAGCCAAGTGTCACGTCTCTTACAACACCATCTTTATCTGCTAATTTAATGGAAACAATTGTAGCACCTAAATCAATAAAGGATACTTCCATTCCATTTTTGTTGGTCAGTGTATATTTCTTTACTTCATTGCCTTCTTTTGTTTTACCAAAACTTACTGCTCCCATAGTCATCCTCATTTCTGTGCCCTTTGCCGGATAATGCTATTTTCATAAAAAATAGTACTATCTTGCTTTTACACTTTTTATTTTGTCTGTAAGAACTTTTATCAAAAGCATTCTATATTACTGTCCGTAATATGCATTTGCTCCATGTTTACGATAGAAATGTTTCTCTTTGATACAATCCGGTGCCGGTTTTACATCCGGATTAATCATTTCTGTATTTCTGGCCATTTTTGCAACTTCTTCTAATACAACAGCGTTGTGTACTGCTTCTGCTGCATCTTTTCCCCAGGTGAAAGGTCCATGGTTTTTGCAAAGAACTGCCGGTGTATATACCGGATTAATTCCGCGGGTTTCGAAGGTTTCAATAATTACAACACCTGTATTTTTCTCATAGGCTTCTTCGATTTCTTCCGGAGTAAGGTTTCTTGCGCATGGAATTGCTCCTAAGAAATAATCTGCATGGGTGGTTCCGTAAAGAGGAATATCTCTTCCAGCCTGTGCCCAAGCAACTGCTTCCGGTGAATGGGTATGTACCACACCGCCAATTTCCGGATATTTTTTGTATAATTCGATATGAGTTGCTGTATCAGAAGATGGTTTGTATTTTCCTTCGATTTTGTTTCCTTCCAAGTCCATAACAACCATATCTTCCGGTGTTAATTCATCATAATCCACACCACTTGGTTTAATTACAAAATAGCCTGTTTCACGGTCGATTCCGCTGACATTTCCCCATGTATAGGTAATTAATCCACGCTTTGGAAGCTCCATGTTTGCTTCATACACCTGTTTTTTTAATTCTTCTAACATTTCTATTTCCTCACTATAAAAATTCTTATTTTTATGTATCTGCCTCAACATTTTTTATGCATTGGCAGACTATGTCATTTTTGTATATTCGGAGATAGCGGAAACCGTTACCGACTTCCGCTACACTTCCTTAAAAGGTTCTTATAAAATAGTACAAATATTAATTATTTCATTTCACTTAAAATGCGTTTTGTTATGCCCTCTGCATCCAGTTCATATTTATGAAGCAGTTCCTTTGCCGGACCTGATTCGCCAAATACATCCTTTACACCGATACGTGTAACCTTTGTTGGGCATTTTTCACTTAAGCATTCAGATACTGCTGCACCAAGACCACCAATGATAGAATGCTCTTCTACGGTAAAGATTCTTCCTGTTTTCTTCGCTGCATTGATTACGATTTCTTCATCTAATGGTTTGATAGTGTGAATGTTGATTACCTGTGCGCTGATTCCTTTTTCTTCTAAAGCTTCTGCTGCTTTCATTGCTTCAGAAACACAAAGTCCTGTTGCAATAATTGTGATATCAGAACCGTCACGTAATTCTACACCTTTACCAATTTCAAATTTGTAAGTAGCTTCATCATTGAATACCGGTACTGCAAGTCTTCCGAAACGAAGATATACAGGACCAACATGCTCATAGGCTGCTTTTACAGCTGCTCTTGCTTCTACGTCATCACATGGATTGATAACTACCATACCAGGGATTGCACGCATTAATGCGATATCCTCGTTACACTGGTGGGATGCACCGTCTTCACCAACGGAAATACCAGCGTGAGTTGCACCAATTTTTACATTTAAGTGTGGATATCCGATTGCATTACGAACCTGTTCAAAGGAACGTCCGGCTGCAAACATTGCGAATGTACTGATAAATGGCACATATCCACAAGTAGAAAGACCTGCTGCGATACCTGTCATGTTTGCTTCTGCAATACCACAATCAATATGTCTTTCTGGGAATGCTTTTTTGAAAATACCTGTTTTTGTTGCTGCAGCAAGGTCAGCATCTAAAACGATAAGATTTTCGTGTTCTTTTCCGATTTCTACTAATGCGTTACCATAACTATCTCTGGTTGCTACTGCTTTTACTTCTGACACAATGCTTCACCAACCTTTCTTAAATCTTCCATTGCAACGGCATACTGCTCATCATTTGGAGCTTTTCCATGCCAGTCAACACTGTTTTCCATGAAGGAAACATCTTTTCCTTTTAATGTGTGGGCAATGATTGCTGTTGGCATACCTTTGGTTGCCTTTGCTTCATCAAATGCCTTTTTGATTTCATCGAAATCATTTCCATTAATATTAATTACATGGAAATTAAAAGCTTCGAATTTTTTATCGATTGGGTATGGAGAACATACTTCATCGATAGAACCATCAATCTGAAGGTTGTTATTATCAACGATAACACAAAGGTTATCTAATTTACGATGTCCGGCAAACATTGCTGCTTCCCAAATCTGACCTTCCTGAATTTCACCGTCTCCGCAAAGTGCGTATACACGATAATCCTTATTCTGAAGTTTTCCGGCTAAAGCCATACCTGTTGCACAGGATAAGCCCTGTCCTAAAGAACCGGAAGACATATCAACACCTGGGATATGTTTCATATCCGGATGTCCCTGTAAGTAAGAGCCTGTGTGACGTAATGTTAAAAGGTCTTCTACCGGGAAATATCCTCTGTTTGCAAGGGCAGAGTAAAGACCCGGTGCTGTATGACCTTTGGATAATACAAAACGGTCTCTTTCCGGATTCTTTGGATTCTTTGGATCAATGTTCATTTCTTCAAAATATAAATATGTGAAAATATCTGCTGCTGAAAGAGATCCACCCGGATGTCCTGCCTTAGCGGCATGAACAGCGGAAACGATGCCCTTACGAACTTCAACAGCGGTTTTCTGAAGTTCTAATTTGTTCATGATGATTCCTTTCTTTGAAAAGTTTAGATTTTGTGCATTTTAGTGATGGGGTGTGTAGACAGAAGAAAAGGGCTGCTACCTGCTTTTTATCTTCCGTTACGCTTAGCATTCCGTCGAACCAAAGCAATACATCAATTCGTTTCAGCAGTGGCTTCACGAATTGATTTTGTTTCGACTCCATAGCGTAAAGTCAGATAAAAAGCAGATATCAACCATTTTCTTCCCACTACGCTATGTCTCCACTAAAATGTATCTCAGTTACTATTATTTTCAGGAGAAAGTAAGCCCACTACGAAAGAACAATTTGAAACTTCATTGCAGAGGATTTAGGTTCTCCTGATTTTGTATGTATTATTGTAAAATTCCATGCTTTGAATTGCAAAGCATGGCTCTTTGTGAATCATTTCACAGCGTAGATGGATTTTCTGGTGTTCCTGCTGTAGATGGAAAAGAAAATTATTAGCTGGATTTTTACGCGACTTTATGCGGCGGATATGAGACCAATTGAATTCTTGAAGCCTTTGCTGAAAGAATTCATGCTTTGCTTGGGCTCATAGGAGCGCTTCGCATAACGGAGCGTGAAAATGCAGGTAACTGATTTTCTTTTCTTACACAACTTCTATACACCAGAAAATCCCTCAACACCTTGGAAATTAGTCTCCAAAAACAGCTCTGTAGTCTGCCTGGAATTTTGCAATACCAGCATCTGTTAATGGATGTTTTGTCATTGTTTCAATTACTCCATAAGGAACAGTTGCAATATGAGCGCCTGCTAAAGCACAGTCTGTTACGTGGATTGGGTTACGAACAGATGCTGCAATAATTTCTGTTTCATATCCATAAATATCAAAAATTTCAGAGATTGTACGGATTAAGTCAATACCTGGCATGCTGATATCATCTAATCTTCCTAAGAATGGAGATACATATGTAGCACCAGCTTCTGCTGCTAATAATGCCTGGTTTGCAGAGAAGATTAATGTAACGTTTGTTTTGATTCCTTCTGCTGCTAATACTTTAACTGCTTTTAAGCCTTCTACTGTCATAGGAATTTTAACTACCATGTTTGGGTGGATAGCTGCGATTTCACGACCTTCTTTAATCATGCCTTCTGCATCAACAGTTGTAGCTTTTACTTCACCACTGATTGGTCCATCAACGATAGATGTGATTTCTTTGATAACTTCATTGAAATCTCTTCCTTCTTTTGCGATTAAGGATGGGTTTGTAGTAACACCACAGATTACTCCCATGTCATTTGCTTTGCGAATGTCTTCTACGTTTGCTGTGTCGATAAAAAATTTCATATTTTCTTCTCCTTTTTGTAATGTGCACGTGCACATATTATTTACATAGACATAATAGTCCTTTTTCACATATTTTTCAATAGTAAAACCATTTTTTCTTCTTTATATTGTGCACGCACACGCTACTTACATGTGCGTGCATAAGTTTAAGTCATCAACTTAAAACATCAAATACTTATTATGAAGCCTTAACATGCACCCAAATACCAAAGCTGCCTGTTATCTCAAGGTCCCTGCTTCTTCCTAGCGGTAGAAAATGTTTCCTAACATAAGGTCTTTTTTGAAGTTGCGGATGGTTGTATCTTTGTCAATGTATACTGCTTCAATTCCCATAGCATTTGCCCAGTCACCCATCTGCTCTGCAGTTAAGTCATAAGAGAATGCTGTATGGTGTGCACCACCTGCAAGAATCCATGCTTCTGCACCTGTGTAGAAGTCTGGCTGTGGTGTCCAGAAGTTTGTTGCTACCGGAAGTTTCGGCATTGGTTTTTCACATTTCTTACAATCCACATCATTGATGATAAGACGGAATCTGTCACCAAGGTCGATTAAGGATGTTGCAATACCTTTTCCTTCTTTGGAAGTAAATACAAGTCTTGCTGGATCTTCTCTGTCACCCATAGATAATGGCTGGCATTTGATGCTGATTGGACCATCTGCGATAGTTGGGCAGATTTCCAACATATGAGCCTGAAGAATTCCTTCTTTTCCTTTTACAAGGTTGTATGTGTAATCTTCTAACATAGAAGTACCCTTTGCATCTTTTACGCCTTCTGTCATAATCTTCATTAAGCGTACCATTGCAGCTACTTTCCAGTCACCTTCTGCACCGAAACCGTAACCTTTTTCCATTAATCTCTGGATTGCAAGACCTGGAAGCTGTTTTAATGCACCTAAATCACCAAAGTGTGTAACGATTGCATGATAATTCTTTTCCTCTAAGAAACGCTCGAATCCAAGTTCAATCTGTGCCTGAACTGCTACATGTTTCTTAAATTCTTCTGGATCTCTGCCTTCTAATAAAATGTCATACTTACTGTAGTATTCTTCTACTAAAGTATTTACATCTGCTGCAGAAACTGCATCTACAGATTCCGCAATTTCATTTACCGGATATGCATCAATTTCCCAGCCAAATTTTAACTGAGCTTCAACTTTATCACCTTCTGTTACAGCTACGTTTCTCATGTTATCTGCAACACGCATTACACGGATATGGCTGCTTTCGATCACACCAACTGCTGTACGCATCCAGGAACCAATTCTATTCTGTACGTTTTCATCAGCCCAGTGACCAACAACAACTTTTCTTTCGATTCCCATACGTGTTACCATGTGACCCCATTCTCTGTCACCATGAGCAGACTGGTTCTCATTCATGAAATCCATATCAATTGTGTCGTATGGAATTTCTTCGTTGAACTGTGTATGTAAATGCATTAATGGTTTTCTTAATTCTTTTAATCCTAAAATCCATGATTTTGCAGGAGAGAATGTATGACACCATACGATAACACCGGCACATTCTTCATCCATGTTTGCTTCGTTGAAAGTTTTACGGATTAATTCGTTTGTGATTAAGGTTGGTTTCCAAACTACTTCATATGGAAGTACTCCGGAAGCGTTTAATTTTTCTACGATAATTTTAGAATGCTCTGCTACGTTTCTTAAGCACTCATCTCCGTAAAGATCCTGTGATCCTGTACAAAACCAGAATTTGTAATTTTTTACTGCTAACATTTTATTATCCTCCTTGTTTTCTGAGGAAAAATGCGACTCTGCCTGCGAGAACAGCTTTTCCCCATACTATAAAATATTTGTAACTTTTTCGAACACAGCTTTCACGTAGATAACGTTAATCTGTTGTTCTGAATTATTATCATGTTCTTAAAGTGGTAATGCCTCTACTGCTGCTTTTTCTGCTGCGATTGCTACTTTATAGCTTACGATATATTCGTCAAAGCCCTTAACATCCGCTGCATCCGGCTGCATTACTGTTCCCTGTTCTCCAGCAAATACTTTGCTGCTTAAGTAGCTTTCTAAAGTCTCACCTGCTTCTTTATTTACCATGTAAGAAGCAAGGAGTGCCATTCCCCAAGGACCACCTTCACCAGCTGTTTCCATAACTGCAACCGGGGCATCCATAGCTGCTGCTAAAATGCTCTGTCCAACACCTTTTGTCTTGAACAGTCCGCCATGACCATAGATGGTATCAACCTTTACTTTTTCCTCTTTGAAAAGGATATCACATCCGATTTTTAAAGTTGCAAGGGATGCATACAAATGTGTTCTCATAAAGTTTGCAAGTCCGAAGTTTGCTGCCGGTTTGCGAACAAACATTGGTCTTCCTTCATTTAAACCGATTACCGGTTCACCGGAGAAGCAGTTGAATGCTACTAAACCACCGCAGTCCTTGTCACCTTCTAAAGCTTTATTATATAAAGTTCCGAATAACTGATTCATATCGACTGTCATGCCAAAGGTCTCTGCAAATTCTTTAAACAGATTTACCCATGCATTCAAATCGGAAGTACAGTTGTTACAGTGTACCATTGCTACGGTGTCACCAGCCGGTGTTGTAACAAGGTCTAACTCTTCATGTACTGCTTTTAAATCTTCCTCTAATACTACCATTGCAAATACAGAAGTTCCTGCAGATACGTTTCCGGTACGGATTGCTACGGAATTTGTTGCAGCCATACCTGTTCCCGCATCACCTTCCGGTGGAGCAAGTGGAATACCAGCTTCCAGATTTCCAGTTACGTCTAATAATTTCGCGCCTTCTGCTGTTAATGTCCCTGCAACTTCACCTGCCGGTAATACCTTTGGTAAAATTTCTTCTAATTTCCATGGATACTTCTGAACATTTTCTAATGCATCAAATTTTGCTAACATGTCTGCATTGTAATTTTTTGTTTTAGAATCAATTGGGAACATACCGGATGCTTCACCAACACCAAGTACTTTCTCCCCTGTCAGTTTCCAATGGATATATCCTGCTAATGTTGTAAAGAATGTAATCTTATCAACATGTTCTTCGTTATTTAATACTGCCTGATATAAATGAGCAATGCTCCAACGCTGTGGAATATTGAAGTTGAATACTTTTGTTAATTCCTCAGCTGCAGCTCCTGTAATAGTATTTCTCCAGGTACGGAAAGGAACTAATAATTCTCCTTCCTTGTCAAAAGACATATAACCATGCATCATTCCGGAAAAACCGATGGCTGCAAGCTTTGTCACTGCCACGCCGTATTTTTCTTTTACTTCCTCTGCCATTTTCTTGTAACAGTCCTGAACTCCTGTCCAGATTGCATCTAAACTATAAGTCCAGATACCGTCTACTAACTGGTTCTCCCAGTCGTGGGCTCCAATCGCAATAACTTTGTGGTTATCATCCACTAATACTGCTTTAATTCTGGTAGAGCCAAACTCAATACCAAGTACCGCTTTGCCGCTTTCAATAATCTGCTTTGCGTCGCTCATGTAATTTACCCTCCATGTTTATTATTTACGGAAAACTATCTGTTTCCTAAGTTTCTAAATCCCTGTGGCATTACTGCCGGTCAAAAAACGACTTGTATCTCTACTTGTAATCTCCTGATTAATTTCAGCATACAACTTGTATGCTCGTTGTGACAAGTTGTTTTTTATTATTCTTTATAGTTTTTTCTAAAATATTTTAGGTTGACTTTAAATTTATATTGGTTGAATTTGCGAAAATTGCTATGAATCAAAAAAGCAGGAAAAACCGTGCTTTTTCTACGATTTTTCCTGCTCATTCACTTGTATTTTCTAAATATTGATTTATTTTTCTTTTAATTTCTTATTAGACAACCATATCGCAAACACTAAAATGTAAGCAATTATAAAACCATATACAAAATTAAATGGTGTAACTACTCCAACAACGCTGATTAAAATTGCCACTGAACCTAATATTCTTCTAACTTTTTTAAATATATTGTTTTCATTTTTTATGCGATTTGCACCTACTAATAGTAATACCAAAAATACTACTAATAAAATTAATAGTTCCACTCTCTAATCCTCCCACTTTATTTTGGTTACAAAAACATCTTCCTCTACAGCATAAAAGCTACTTTTTATTTCACTTACCGATGCATCAGGATTAACAGCTTTTTTAATTGCACATACAACAGATACCATCGCTACTGATAATGAGGTTCCTTCTATATAATTATACGTGTTTTCAGGCATTAAACAATATATATTTTCTCCTGGAGCATAAATATCCACTTTCCTTCCACTCTCATCCCCTCTATTTATACTAACTTGCAATAAATCCCTCTAATCCATTTTTCAACATTTTAACCGACAAAGACCACACAAAAAACGAAAAAAGGAAAATGAGTTTCATTAACCTCATTTCCCTTCTATACTTATCTGATATTAAATACGAAAAATCTTCGCATCATGTCGGGCCAGCTTCACCTTTAACACATCACCTGAAATAGCAGCCTCTTCTCCACTCCAAAGCTCTTTTGCCTGCTCTGAAGAAATCTTTTTCTGATAGAACTGCTCTACTTCTTTTACGTTTACACTAACTTCCTGTTCCTCTTCGCAGAAATTAAACAATGCGATGTATTTCTCTTCCGTTTTCGCATTGTAACAGCTCCAGACTGCATGCTTTTCGTCACGTTCTACCTGTTTTCCAACATAATCATTCGATAACAGCTTTAATATTTCCTTGTTTGTCAAAAGCTCTAATGTCCAGTCATCTAGTCTTGTCAGTTCTGCACCTATCATTAATGGTGAACCAAAAATACTCCAGAGTGTCAACATGGTGCGCTGTTCTTCTTTGGTGAAATTTGTCACACGCTCTGCATCAAAGCCTTTTCCAACGATACCCACCGGAAGCATATCACAATCCGGATAACTGCCTTCTGCCACATGATTCTGCCATAACTCACAACGTTCAAACATATTTAAAAGCAAGTCCCAGTTATCCCAGAAATCGTCGGTAATACGCCACATATTTGCATGCTTTTCATAATGCCATGCTTTTTCAATTAATGCCGGTCCCGGAGAAAGACTTAAAACAATATCCCTGCCACATTTTTCAATAGCACGATGAAGCATTTCGATTTCATGGGCTGCGGAATACTGGTTCTCTACATACATATTCGTGTTGCAGATATCATCACATTTGATAAAATCAACGCCCCAGTCTGCATACAACTGAATAATCGAATCATAGTATGCCTGTCCCGGGTCAGTTTCACCATCCCCTGCCCCTAAGCGTCCGGCACGTACACCGTACATATCCGGGTTCCATTTGCAGATGGAAGATGGGTCTGCCACATCACAGGCATTCACACTACTTCCTAAAATTGGAAGGTGACGATGGGCTGCTTCTCTTGGAATTCCACGCATAATATGTATTCCGAATTTTAGTCCCTTTTCATGAATATAATCTGCTAATGGCTGAAAGCCCATGCCATTTGCTGAGGATGGGAATTTCTCCGGGCATGGAAGTAATCTTCCATATTCATCCATCTCAATTTTACCAAAAGGAATATACTGATATTTGTCACGCTGACTTGCGGTATCCCATGCATACCATTCAATATCCACCACGATATACTCCCAGCCGGATTCCTTCATATGCTCTGCCATATAATCGGCATTGGCTTTTACCTGTTCTTCATTGACATTAGTGTCATAATAATCGTAACTGTTCCACCCCATTGGTGCCTTGTTCATCATTACCTTCATTCCTATTTCTCCTTTAAAAAACATATGTACTCACATTTTCATCCTGTGAATACATATGCCTAGTGTAGAACTTGTATGTGATAGAATACAAGTTGTTTTTCTATTTAATTGCGTTTTTTACAGGAACTTCGGATAACCAGTTCTGGTTCAATCAAAATATGATTCTCTTCTGCCTCTGTGTTTCCTTCCCTTATCAGCTTTAACAAAAGCTCCGCTGCCATTCCGCCTAACCGCTCCTGTGGATGAGCAACTGTGGTAAGAGGTATTTTACCTGTAGCTGCCAGATAGGAATCATCATAGCCAGTTACCGAAACATCCTCCGGACAATTTAACCCTTCCTCTTCCAATGCCCGGATAATTCCAAGGGCAATCTGGTCATTATAAGCAACTACCGAATCAAAATAAAACTTCTCCCTCTCCTGCGCCATCTGTCTCATTTTCTCAAAAGGATGGGTTTTCCTGTCCTCCGTATAAAACCATACTACTTTATCCGGGTCATAGGCAATGCCTGCCTTCTGCAGTGCCTGCACATAACCCTTATGCCGCTCCTGTCCTTGGGCATCATCCGCCTTAAATACACCAACAATATCCCGGTGTCCCAAAGAAATCAGATATTCTGTCAGTAAATAACTGCCACGGCAGTCATTTAATAAAATATGAGGTTTCTTTTTCATCTGGGAATAGCTTCCCTGAATAAAAACATAAGGAATTTCATACTGGTCAAGCATCTCATAAAGATTCATGTGCTTACAGAAAATCTGGCTTTTACTTGGCTCAATAATCAATCCGTCAATGTCCTTCTGCAAAAGCTCCTCTAAGCATTTCGCCTCAAGACTTCTGGAATTCCTCGTATTTTTCAAAAGGATACTATAACCATTCTCAGTCAGCACCTGGTCAATTCCCTGAATCACCCTTGGAAAAATATAATCAGACAAATAGGTCGTCACAACTGCAATATTTTTAGACTGCTTTGTATGGCGCATCATTTCGGAACAAAAGGTTCCTCTGCCATGCTCTGCATAAATATACCCTTCATTCTGCAAAATCTGAAGTGCTTTCCGTACCGTCTGACGACTCACTTCATACTCAGCAGACAACTCATTTTCTGAGGGAAGCTTTTCTCCCGGTTTAATCTCCCCGGATAAAATTTGTTTCCGCAAATCTTCCATTAAATCATAATATTTTAACTTCTTATCCATAGTTCACCTATTACTGAATTAAATCAGCATCAATAATCTGGAAATTCGCTCTGTGAATATACAGCGCCTTTCCATCAATCATCAGCTTTGTTGTTTTTGGCAAATCCTCTCTGATTTCCCAGTACACATCATCCCCGGAATATGCACAGATTGGTACTCCAAGCTGGCTCTGAATCAGCACCACCTGCCCTGCTCCAAAATAATTCTTATAATCATTAACGATTCTTGAAACAGATGTATTATCCGCAAGACTTCCATTCGTACTACTGTCAATGTCCTGCAATTCAAAATCCACGTCCGGTTCTAGGCCCTCTTCTTCGAAAATAACTGTATCTCCACAGCTTTGAATCTCATCACCATCTATACTAATGGTAATAACAGATGACAACTCATAATTTGTTTCGTAATCGCCATCCGCTGTTACTGTATAGGTTTCTACGATGTTACTGGTCAGTCCAATCTTTTCACCGGAAGCTGTTAAAAACTTCTCGCCATTATTATCAAAAAAATAACAGTCAAAGGCATTACCTACCAGCTGCCCTTTAATGTCATTCAACCGGTTCTGCAAAAATGCAAATTTACATCCACTAAAAAGAACTGCCGATATACACGCAATTCCAATCACACTTAAAATTTTCTTTTTCATAAGTACCTCATTTCTACACCATGTTTCCTTTGTACTATGGCTGCGTCTTTTCTTTTCTATTATAGAAATAACCCTTTATTTCTGCAAGACCTAATAATTTTCGAAACTCAGCCGATATTATTAATAAGAAAAAGATTTCTGTTTTGGCACATTTATCAAGGAGGATGATTGTCGGAAAATACGTAGATGGAATCACTTTAATGCAACCCGTTGAACAGGTGGAAAGAATCGAAAGACTCTCTCCATACAACAGAAATGCAGACAGACATACGAAACATAATAACTCATTTGCAGCAATGTTTCAGAAAGCAAAAGAACGTGCCACTACCAACCAAGCAACAAAGTCGAATGGATTCGATGTTTTGTGCTAAAACAGATTTCAAAGGGGCGGTCGCATATAAATGCGTTCCGCCCCTATCGTATGCTTATTATAAGACTTTTGACAAAAATTCTTTCAGACGTGGATTCTTTGGATTACCGAAAAATTCTTCCGGTGTAGCACTTTCAAGAATCTGACCCTCATCGATAAATAAAACTTTATTTGCAACTTCTCTTGCAAATCCCATCTCATGAGTAACAATTACCATGGTCATTCCCTCTTTTGCAAGGGATTTCATAAGGTCAAGTACCTCCCCTACCATTTCCGGGTCTAAGGCACTTGTTGGTTCATCGAATAAAATCACATCCGGGTTCATGGCAAGAGCACGGACAATCGCCACACGCTGCTTTTGTCCACCGGAAAGTGTAGATGGATAAACATCTGCTTTATCCTGCAGCCCAATTCGTTCCAATAGGGAAAGCGCATTCTCCCGAGCTTCTTTTTGTATCTTATCCTTTGTGGTTGTAATTGGAATAAGCTCCGCTTTTTTCTCTTTTCCCTTAAAAATATTCGTCACTTTCGTAAGGGCATTCTTACGTTTCGCCTTACGAAGCTCCTGACACTGAATATAGACCGGTGCTAACATAATATTCTGGATAACGGTTTTGTTATTAAACAGATTAAAATGCTGGAATACCATACCCATATGTCTTCTGTGAATATTAATATCCACCTTAAAGTCTGCGATATCTACTCCGTTAAAAATAATCTGTCCCCCTGTCGGGTCTTCCATACAGTTTAAACAGCGTAAAAAGGTACTTTTTCCAGAGCCGGAAGGACCGATAACTACCATAATATCGCCTTTTTCAATCGTAACATTAATGCCGTTTAATACTTTATTTTCACCAAAATGTTTTTCAAGATTAATGACGTTTATCACTTTTCCTCAGGCTCCTTTCCAAAATTTTAATACCCGCGCTGATAATTAATACCAGTACAATATAAATCATTGCCATTACAAGATATGGCACCATAAATTCATAGCTGTTGCTTCCAATATAACTGAATGCAACATAAAGATCCGCCGCACCAACAAAGCTTACAACAGAGGTTTCCTTTATCAAGGCAATAAATTCATTTCCCAATGTTGGTAAAATATTTTTCACCGCCTGCGGAATTACAATCTTTAGCATGGTTGTCCCAAAGCTAAGACCAACCGCCCGACCTGCCTCCATCTGACCATGGTCAACGGATAAGATACCGCTTCGCATTGTTTCCGATATGTAAGCACCACTGTTTAAGCCAAATACAAGAATAGATACTTCTACACCACTCATACGGATTCCCATAAGAGGAAGCATTACATAATAAAAAACAAGAAGCTGCACTACAATCGGTGTACCACGGAACAAGCCCACGTAAAAACTGCAGATTCCATTTAATATTCTAGGAAGCAGCTTGTATTTTGGAATTACACGTACGGTAGCAATCAATGTTCCGATAACAATACCAATCAAAAGACCGAGGACAGCAATAAGAAGTGTATTCTTCAAGCCTTCCACCACTTTTAAATATCCATTTTGTGCAATAAAAATTTCAATAAAATTTGCTATTTTCTGGTCAAAGTTTCCCATATATAAACCATGCCTTTCCATTGTTTCCAAGCCTTCGAACCCATGACTTCAATTACTGTTATACTACATGTGATGCAAACTGTAGGAAGCCGGATATGCTTTTATCCACAGATTACTGCATACTATTAATAGATTCTGTAATGCATGCAGCCGGTGCAGCATCAATAATCACATAATCAATATTACCATTTAATAAATCTTGCACTGCCAAAGAACCGTTCTTATATCCAACTGTTTCTGCCGCAAATCCTGCAAATCCCCAGTCTTCGTCACCTTCACAGTAGAACTGCCCTGTTGTTCCTGTCTGAACACCAATTTTCACACTGCTGTCTTTTTCATTTAAAATTGCTTCTACAGAAGCTGCATCTGTACAGTTATCAAATTCTGTATTATCACTTGTAACAACTAATTTCTGTGCTGCATTGTAATAAGGTGTTGAGAATGTAACATATTCTTCACGCTCTTCATTTACAGTAAGACCTGCCATTGCAATATCACATTTCTGCTGTCCAACAGATAAACATACTGCATCAAATTCCATATTCTGGATTACAAGTTCCATACCAAGATGCTCAGCCAGCTTTGCTGCGATTTCCATATCAATACCATAATAGCTTTCACCCTCTAAGTACTCAAATGGCTCAAATGCCGCATTTGTTGCAACAACTAACTGGTCTTTACTTTCATCATATGTAGAAGATGTTACAGCAACCGGTGTTCCATCACCAAAATAGTGGTCACAGATTTCATCAAAAGTTCCATCTTCCATAATCTGTGCAATAAATTCGTTGACAGACTCTAATAATTCCGGCTGATTCTTGTCCACACCAAAGGCATACTGCTCATTTGTCAATTCAATTTCAATTACTTTCGCTGTTTTTGCAGAAGCATCACTTCCACAACCAGCCAGAGTAGATACTGCCATAACTAAAGTTAAAGCAAGAGCTGCTAATTTTTTCATATTATTTCCTCCTAGAAGTTCTTAAATTTACATTTTTCTTCTGCATAATATAACATGATATGCATAAAAATGCAATATTCATTATTTCTATACAAATAAATTCGTTAAAAAGAGGCTGAAAAATACATGTAAAGGCTCTAATATATTGATAATGCCAATATGTTCTCATATATTTGAATATTATGTTTTTATAACAGCCTCTTTTTTCTTCCTGTTTATGGCTTTGCCTGAGTCATTCCCCCCAGCAAAATGCCATAATTATCCTGATAAATTCGTGGGAACTGCTCTAATGGAAGGGGATTTTCTCCCAGACCTGCTTCAATGGTATAGCCCGGTCTGTCATAGGTCTGAATAAACCAGTCCTTATAACCGGCATTTCCTGATTCTCCCGGAGTTTCTTCTACTGCATAACCACTTACGCTGCTAAAATATTCTGCAATTTCTAAGGAACGGGCCGGCTCATAATCCTTATATTTCCAATAAATAACTTCACCCTGGGTATGGTATGCCAGAATTAATAAAAAGTCATGTGCTCTGGTAAACTCATACACTGCCCGGCTTTCCGGTGCCGCCAGCGGGAATGGACCTACATAATCTCTCGGGGCAGGCGAAGTATAGCCTTGTGCATATTTGATTTCCCTTGCAAGCTCCCAGCCTGCCGGAAACTGCAGATTTAAGTCAATGCCATCAATATTTGCCTTCCAACCGGATGGAAATGGAATCTCCGGGTAATCCGCAGCAATTCGTTCTGCCCTTGCCTGATATTCCGGTTCATCAATGGCTCCATTCACCAAATCCACTCCATCCGGATTTACCATTGGCACAATATATAATGTATAATTTTCCATCAGAGACGCTGCACTGATTCCATTTCCCATACTTCTTCCTGCTGCATAGGCCTTTGCATAATCCTCTGCGAATTTTAAAAGAAGAGGTGTTGTTATCCATTCATTTGCATGATAGGAAGCACTATAAAAAATCTCTCCGCTTCCGTTTCCCAGACGAAGATAAGGAATCTCCTCCTCCATCACGCTTTCACCAATTTCTCCTGTCACAATAAAAGGATACCTTGCCTTAAGTCCCTCCACCATCAGTTCATTCAGTTCAGATGTATAGGGAAGGTTCTCCACTACCACCGGAAACCCCAACGGAACCTTGATTCTTGTTCCTATCCGCAAAAATGCAGGGTCTGCCTGAGGATTGGCAGTCATAATTTTTGTAACATCCGTCTGATACTCTTCTGCAATTTTCCATAAAGTATCACCATTTTGAATCCTGTAATCCACATACCCTCTTAAATAAGGAATCAGTCTGTCCCAATCATCTTCATCCACCTCACATTTATCCGCCCTTCGGAAAAAGGTCTGCACAGACCGGCAGGTCAAACCGCCAAAAATCCCATCCACCTCTGTTGGTATGCCGGCTCTGTTAAGTGCAAGCTGTAAGTATTGTACATAAACCCCCTGATTTCCAAGTCTAAGTTCCTTCAAGCTATTTCTCCTGTTTTCTTTTCTAAATTATTTTATGCACTAAAAATACTTTTGCGACAGAATATAACTGGTTTTTATTACCACATCTCCTTGTATTGCAAACCGTATTATGCTACACTTTTTAAGAAAGGAACGATTTCTTATGACAGATATTAAAAAAACCAGTCGCAACCGCTTCACCCGCATGTGCATTGGGGAAGCCGTCATTGCTTTGATGCAGGAACGAAGCTTTGATGAAATAAAAATATCCGATATTGTTGCAAAAGCCGGCGTATCCCGGATGACCTACTACCATTACTATGATTCTAAAACAGATATTTTAAGAGATTACCTGCAGGAAATTATTGCCACTTATTTAAGAAAGGTAGGTGTTTTTTCAAATCCAGATAAAAAAACACCAAAAAAGGATACAGGTGCCTTTCAAAGCTATCCCCATATCCTTCTATCTCTTTTATTTTTCGACCAATATGCCTCTTTTTTTCTGACTTTAACAGAGGCCGGTCTGTATTCCATCATTATTGATGCTATCAATGATTTTATGACCACACAGATTCTTCCTAATTATCAAGGCTCCATTTATGAACTGTATTACTATTCCGGCGCATTGTTAAATACCTTTATCCGTTGGGAAAACAATGGTAAAAAAGAAACTGCGGAAGAAATAGCCACAATTATTTCTTCCTTTGTATCCAAATAATTCCATTCTTTACATATATATAAGCGGAACTGTTTTTTCTATGCCCTCGGTTCTTTTCGCTGATAACTTATAAAATCCCGACCGCTTCCTTGGCGAGGCGGTCTGCTTCTTCATTTCCCTCTACCCCGGAGTGCCCTTTTACTTTTATAAATTGAATTTTTATCTTGTCTTTTACAGACTGAATATAGTCATAGTATGCAATGGTTCCGGTTTTATTACGTTTCCAGCCACCGGTTGCCCACATTTCAATACCCATATAATCATAATAAATTGCTATTTCCGGCAGATTCAGTTCTACTGCTTTTCGGATTGCTGCCATACTCCCAAGAATCTCTCCTGCAACATTTCGCATAGATGCCATTTCTTCCTCATCTCCTGCGCCCTGTAACACTTCCTTCTTTCCTTCATGAACTAAAAATCCACCATAGCCATATACCTTTGTTGCAATATTATACGAGCCATCCACGAAGGCATAAATCTTTGGTTCACTTTGGTTTGTCTTCTGCATTCCACCATTTGCCGCCGAATTTTTACCAGCATTAGCTGTACCTATTACTGCCTTTTCCTCTGCTTCTGCCAATGCTTCGTTTCCAACAAAAGTCTCAATTCCAATAAAAGCTTTCGCCTCTTCCATTGTTTTAAAACTTTTATAGACAGCCCCCGGATAACCATCCACCATTTTCTTACAAATATCCCAGCTGTAATAAACTCCCGGTTTTCTACCTTTTTTCACTGCATAAAATTTTGATGCCATAATTCCTCTTTTCTATTTCTGATTTCCTATTTGCTACGCTTTAAATACCCACTGCTCAATAATCGCATATAACTCACGTACATAATAAGTTGGCAGATACATCCACGAAGTATGACTTGACACACTGTAGGTTTCAAAGCCTTCTTTTTCTGCAATTACATTGGCACGATATTCGTGAAATTCACTCGTAATAATCGCTACCTCCAGACCTAAGCCCTTTTCTTTTAGAATTTCCTTGGAAAATTTAATATTCTCCTCTGTTGAGGTGGATTTGTCTTCCATTATTAACCGCTCTTTGTCAATTCCTTTCCCCGTCAGATATTCATACATACACTGTGCCTCTGAAATATCCTCATCATTGCCTTTTCCACCGGAAAGAATACAGATTGCCTCAGGATTTTTATTCAAATAATCATAAGCAGCCTCCAAACGTTCCCGTAGAATGCGGCTTGGCGTTGTTCCATTTACCTTGCAGCCTAATAATAGTGCCGTTGTTCCCTTTGGCGGCTGATTTGTTGCTGCCTTTACCATACAGGTGGTTTCTGCTGCTGCCACAACCACAATCGCAGCCATTAAAAGCCCTGCCAGTAGAATACCGATTTTTCCGCCACCTTTAGACCAGAGCGTTACCAGCCATAGATTTATTTTTCCAAAAAACATTCCATATAAAAACAGTAAACCGCTTATTAGCATTCCTGTAATATTTCCTATATTAATCATCCCTGTCATCACCGGAAGGAAAAACCACAAAACTCCGATAATCCCTAGTCCCATTAACACATATTGTATCTTTTGCATCTTAAATAACCCCACCTTTCCAAGCCTCTTAAATTTCAAATTCTGCCGCCTTATTTCAATTATTAAAATCCACATCCCTATGTTACGGTCTTACCTTCAAAAAATCAAGGGAAAAAGGATCTTGCCGGCAAAATTCACAGGCTAACCCGCAGTCACATAATGACATCTTACTATAAAGTAAAACCCGACGCATAACATACGTCGGGCAATTTGTTTTATCACTTATTCTTCTTCAATCAGCTGCAATTTGCAGGAACCTCTGTTCTGTAATGGACATTCATATACATTGTCCTCACCACTTTTTCCAATGTATGAAAGTGGACATTTTCTGCAATCACCCTTTGCAAAGTCTCTCGGAACTTCAAATTCTAAACGGGCTTTAATAATTCCTTTTTTAATATTCTCTTTACGAATATTATTCCAGCTTAATGCCTGCATACAACTTGGACATTTCTCTGTTCCGACGGAAATGGCTTTTTTACAGACCGGACATGCATAAAATGGTTTGTCGTTGCGGTCTATTGTCTCGATAACCTCTGATGGTAACTGTTTAATAAGCTCTGCTCTTAAATCACCCTGCATCTTTTCCTTCTCCTTTGCTACTATTTATCGTCTTATCCTACATGTATGATGTCTAATTTCATTATAACAAATTTAAAATAGTTCTCAAGTACTATTTCTTAAAATTCTGAAATTTGGGGACGCAGCCTTTTTTTCGAAATTTGGGGACGTAGCCTTTTTTTCAAAATTTAGGCTACGTCCCTGGATTTTGAAATTTAGGCTGCGTCCCTAAATTTCATTATCTGGAGCACTTAAATTGCAGGTCTTCCCATCTGCGGTCCACCTCTGCCTGGAACTGGGCAATTAAATCTTCGTTGCCCGGTTGAAACAGGTGCTTAAATCTGCCCTGTTCTCTTAAGAAGTCTTCAATCGGAAGCTTCTTCTTTGGCTCATAAGTCAGTTTCCATTTACCATGGTCAACTTCGAACATTGGCCAGTAGCAGGTATCTACCGCCAGCTTACAGATTTTCATAATCTCCGGTGTATCATAACGCCAGCCTCTTGGACATGGTGTCATAATATTTAAAAAGCAGGCTCCCTCTGTGTAGATGGCCTTCTCTGCTTTTTTATGTAAATCTTTGAAATCATTCGTAAAAGTAGTCTGTGCCACATAAGGAACATCATGGTCTGCGATAATGGCAGCCAGGTCCTTACGGTTCTGCATTTTACCGGAGGATTTGGTTCCAACCGGTGTGGTTGTGGTATCTGCAAACATTGGTGTTGCAGAAGAACGCTGGATACCGGTGTTCATATAAGCTCCGTTGTCATAACAGACATATACCATATCATGACCACGTTCCATTGCCCCGGATAAGGACTGGAAACCAATATCATAAGTTCCACCATCTCCACCAAAGGTAATGAACTTGTAATTTTCCTCCTGTGAAAGCTTTCCACGCTTCTTTAACGCCCTATAAGCAGTCTCCACACCGCTTAAGGTTGCCCCGGCATTCTCAAAGGCATTGTGAATATAACTGTCCTCCCAGGCAGTATAAGGATACATAAAGGAAGATACCTCTAAACATCCTGTCGCGTTACCGATAACGGCACGATCCCCCTCGTGAAGTGCACGTAACACAGCACGTACACCAATCGTAGCTCCGCAGCCTGCACACATACGATGTCCTGGTGCTAAACGCTCCGGTTTATTCATCATTTCTTTTAAACTATAATCACTCATCTCTATAGCTATGCTCCTTTTTCCATCCAAAAATCCTTCTCTTACTTGCGCAATCCCACATACTGATACTGCTCTACTTCTTTTCCATTTGTTTCGGCATCCTCTAATTCTGCAAAAATATCATAAACATCGGTAACAGTAAAATCACGTCCCGCAAGACCATAAATATAATTCACTGCTGAAATCATCACCTTGTTACGGAAAAGTCCGGCAGTTACTTCACTTCCAAGAGGACCACCATTGCCGTTATAGCTTTCGCAACGATCCATAATTGCCACTGCCTTGCAGTTTTTCAGTGCCTCTGCTAGTTCCTTTGCCGGGAAAGGACGGAATACACGAAGCTTAATAAGTCCAACTTTTTTACCCTGCTCCCGCAAATCATCTACTGCCTGTTTTGCAGTTCCTGCGGCAGACCCCATAATAAGCATAATATAATCCGCATCTTCTGTTCTATATTCTTCAAAAAGTCCATAGCTTCTGCCGGAAAGCTGCTCAAATTTTTTCGCCACTTCTAAAATAACTTCTTTTGCATTTTCTAAAGCAACTTCCTGATTTTTCTTTGCTTCCATCGCATAATTCGTTACAGAATATGGACCTACTGCAATTGGTTTTCCCGGGTTCAAAAGATATTCCTCCGGCTCATATTCACCGACAAATTCTTTGACCTCTGCATCTTCTAATAACTCAATATTTTCTACCGCATGGCTGGTAATAAATCCATCCTGGCATATCATAATTGGCAGATGAACATCCTTATGCTCTGCGATTGGATATGCCTGAAGGAAATTATCATAGGCTTCCTGATTATTCTCTGCATAAATCTGAATCCATCCGGTATCCCTTGCCCCCATACCATCGGAATGGTCACAATTGATATTGATTGGACCGGATAAGGTACGGTTTACTAAGGCTAATGCTAATGGCATACGATTAGATGCTGCCAACAATAATTCCTCCCACATAAGCGCAAGACCAGCAGAAGAAGTCGCTGTTAATGTTCTTGCCCCTGCTGCCTCTGAACCAATGGCCGCACTCATGGCAGAATGCTCACTTTCTACCGGAATAAATTCAGTATCCATTTCTCCATTTGCAATATAAGTAGACACCATCTGTGGAATCTCTGTAGACGGCGTAATTGGGAATGCCGGCATAACATCCGGGTTTATCTGACGAATTGCATAGGAAACTGCTTCGTTTCCTGACATACGATCTCTTTTTGCCATGACTATCTGCCCTCCTTCATCTCAATTGCATGAAACGGGCAGACCTTTGCACAAATACCACAGCCCTTACAATGATCATAATCAAATTCTCCGCGCTTCGAGTCTTTTACCGGAATACTGGAATCCGGACAGACCGGTGCACATAACAGACACTGTTTGCACAAATCAGCATGAAATACCGGTGTATTGGTTCTCCATTCCCCTGTTTTAAAATATTTTGATGTTCCACCGGCAAACATCATCAATCCCTCTGTCAGCTCCTGATGCGGAGTCTGCTCGTTTATTTTATGTACATCTGTTCTCATTTTTCTATTATTTACCCCTTTCAAAATCTTAAGAATTGTATCAGACTTATCTTCCTTCATTACAATTCTATCTCGCCCCTTATTTTGCATCCTCTGTCAATGCAGATGCTAATTCCTCAAAGGTCATTGTCAGTGCTTTCATATTCCCGTCAATTACCTCCGGTTTCTTAGCAAACTTATGCTGGTAAGAAGCCTTCATTTCATTAATAAACGCCTCTTTTTCCATGACACCACTAACTGCCACGGCCGCTGCAAGCATTGGTGAATTTGGAAAATTCTTTCCTAATGTTTCCACAGAAATTCTTCTTGCATCTACGGTATAAACCCGTCCTGCATATCCATTTAATAATGGACGAACCTCTTCCCGCGTCTTTGGTGTGTTAATAATAATCGCACCTTCAGACTTTAAACCGGCTGTTACATCAACGGAATGAAGCAGTGTTTCATCTACCACCACTACTAAATCCGGTGTATAGATATTTGAATGTACACGAATTACATCCCTGCTGATTCTGTTATAGGCTGTTATTGGTGCGCCCATACGTTCTGGCCCATACTCCGGAAATCCCTGTACATACTGTCCTGTTTTAAAAGCTACATCGGCCAAAAGAAGCGCTGCCGTTTTTGCCCCCTGGCCGCCTCTTCCATGCCATCTGATTTCTAAGCTAGTACTCATTTTTTAATACCTCTCCTATCCTTTCTCCATTGTTTCTTATGCTGAAATACATACACTTTTATGTAAAATTTCCAGCTCCTTTCATTATATCGCACATTTTAGCAAAGTAAAGTGAAAGTGTAAAAACATCTTCTCAAAAAAAGTAAACTTTTTTATAAAATTTAAAAGTGTGCCCTGAAATATCTCTACATTTCAAGACACACTTTTCCTATCATCTTTTTATTTTCTTATTGTTCTGCTTTACTTTTTCTCATAATAAGCAATTCCAACAGAGCCCATCCCCGCATTACATGCATTAGAAAGGGAGGTTTTGTGAGTAATTGTCTTTTCAAAAGAAATTCTCTTTTCAATCTCACTTGTAATATACTCCTGTTGCTTTATACTGCAGCCTGCATGGGTAATATATACAATATCCGTATTTATTTTTCTCTTTTTCCGCATGGTATTTGCCACAAATCCCTTCCAGGTTCTTTCAAGTTCTCCAACTCTTACACCTACCAGTTTCAGACGGCTTTGTCGCATTTCCATCACCGGATGAAGATTCAATGCTTCACATACCTTTGCCGGTACCGGTTTCATATATCCACGAATCCTTAAATATCTGGTGGAAGGAATCATAAAACGGCTGACAATATGCTGTTTTATATTCTCCACTTCTTTACAGATTGTACTAATATCCTTTCCTTCTCTGGCAAGCTTTGCTGCATACAAAACAATCAGTCCCTGTCCGCCTGAAATATGCCCCGAATCAATTACATGCACATGGTCAAATCCTTTTGCTGCGGTAACTGCAATTCCATAACTTTTTCCTGCACTTGATGCCATGGAAATATGTATCACATGCTCTGCCTGTGCCAGTGCTTCTGCAAAGAATTCCTCATATTCTTCAATGGATACGCTATCGGCATAAAGCATACAATTCTTGTCTGTAAGAAATTGCGGCAGATTATCCGAGTTAATTTCTCTGGTATCTGCAAAACGCCCCTTATCTGTCTTAATATACAGATACATTACCTGAATGTCATATTTTTCTAACAGAGTTCTTGGCAAATCACATACACAGTCCGTCGTAATATACAGTCTCTTTTTCTTCTTTCTTGGAGCCTGTACCACATCTGCTCCCAACTGCACATAATTTACTTTTTCACGCTGATATTCAATAATTTCATCCGGCAGATAACGTAATATCTCTTTCTCTAAGATTTCACCTCGTACCGGTTTTTCAAGAAAACTGTCAAATCCCTGTGAATGATAATTATTTTCTCCCTCCAGAAGTGCAGTATTTGCTGTCAATGCAATTACCGCTGTTTCTTTGCACAAACCATTTTCCTGACGCCTTACTTCCCGCAGTGTTTCTTCTCCATTCATTTCTGACATCATATAATCCATCAGTATTACATGATAAAACTTCTGCTTTGTCTTCTCTAAACACTCTGCTCCACTTGAGGCATAATCAATCTGTACTTTTGTTTCACTTAACAGCCCCATAATTACAGTCGCATTCATCTCACTGTCATCTACTAACAACACTCTTGCCTCCGGTGCCTCGAAGCTCTGCTGATATTTTGTTATTTCCGCCTGCGGACGATTCTCTAATAATGCCACTCGTCCAATTGGTGTCTCATCCACAATTCTCTGCTCTAAAATAACTGTAAACGTAGAACCTTTGGTATAGATACTATCTACTGTAATTTCTCCCCCCATCAATTCTACCAACTGTTTCGTAATCGACATTCCAAGACCACTGCCTTCAATCTGAGGATGACCTTTTTCATCAAAACGCTGAAAGGAATCATATAAATATTCCAGATTCTCCTTTTTAATTCCAATACCGGTATCCGCAACACATATGGTCAATACACAGGTTTCTTCCTGTTTCTTATCTGCCTGAACAGACATGGATATAGTTCCCTCTTCTGTGTATTTTACGGCATTGGTAAGAATATTTAAGAGAATCTGTTTAATCCTTTTTTCATCTCCCCATAACACTCTTGGTACATCTTCGTCAATATTTACTAAGAGTCTTAATTTCTTTTTCTTTACCCGAATCTGTATCATATCAATTAATTCGCTAAACATATCAATGGTCTGATACTCACCGGGTATAAGTTTCATTTTCTTTATTTCCAGCTGGGATAAATCTAACAAATCATTTACCAGATTTAAAAGCATCTTACTTGCGCTCTGAATATTCTTAGCATATTCTCTGGTTGTATAATCCTCACTTTCTCTTATAATCATTTCGTTTAAACCAATAATCGTATTAATCGGAGTTCTGATTTCATGACTCATATTGGCAAAAAAAGCATCCTTTGACTGGCTGACATGCTCTAATGTTTCTTTTTGTGAAAGAGTGACTGCCCGCTCTGCCTCATACGCCTTCATCTGAAATTTTGTAATAATCCCAAGTGTAACACCTACAGTTGCTATTGCAAAATAGAAATCCATATATACCATTTCTGTTGATTCCATTGGAATTACCAGTTCCGGATGTAAATAAGCAACTATTAATACAACAGCATCTGTTACCAGCGCCAATAGAACAAAAAACACCAGTTTTTTTCCACTGAACATCATAAAGGCATAAGTCAGACACAAGGCAAACCATACCGGCGTCCCACCATTAATTCCTCCACTGATAAAAAACATATTAGGAAAGATAATGAGAATAATAGCAAATGCCAGTATGGAGGCTGCCATATTCATTTTTCCCCATTTAAAGGTTGCCAGCAGACAGATAATAATTGTTGGAAGCAATATAGCAAAAGGTAATACAAGCGTCTCTGTATCCAACAAAATCGCACATTCTGCCATAACTACAAAAGATAATATACTTCCTACAAGGATACATATCCGAAAAAGCCGTTCTCTTAAATCAAGTTCACGCCCAAACACCACTTTTTTAAGCTTTGCCAGCATGCGAATCCTCCTTTCCATCTTCCTGTTTCCATGTCCTTACCTGTTCTAAGGCCGCCATATAATCAGACATCTCTACTTTAGAAATCACTGCCTCTGCCTTCTTTTTCAAACAATTTCCATGATACTGGTATTTCTCCAGCTGGATCAGAATTTCTTTCATCGCATCTCCATCTAAGGCAAACATTGCATTTTCTAATTCAGCAAACTTTTCATCGAAAATTTCTTCTGTTAATTCTTCCTGTTCCGATATCTGTTCTTCCTCCATATTATCCTGTAAAACAACAGCTCCTATTTGTGAATGTTCTTGTAAAATTTTATGCACACGCTTATATTCTTCTAACATTGCAGCATGATTCTGGCGGATATACTCGATATTTTCCTTCTTTCCTGCAAACTCAAGCTGCTTTGCCATTTCCGAAAGGGGAAGCGCACCAATACTATACATAGAACTTTTTACTGCATGAACTGCAATCACATAATTTTTCCAATCCTTCTTTTCAAACAGCATTTCAAGCTGCTTCATATTGTCACTGCCATTAATACAGAATTTCCTTAAAATCGCAAGGTACTTCTCTTCTCCACCACAATACATCATTCCTTTTTTCACATCTAAATCGCCAACCACAAGGGCTTTCTCTTCTTTTTTACTTTGTTTTTCCTGTGATTCCTTCCCCTGACCTTCTTCGACGAATACCAGTTTCTTTTCTGGTATGGTACGCTTTAGTACACGCTCTAATACAGGAACCTCTACCGGTTTCTCAATAAAATCTGCAAAGCCCTCTGCAATAAACATTTCCCTTGTTCCCGCCACTGCATTCGCTGTTACAGCAATAATTGGCACTCTTTGGAAATAGTTACCAATCTTCTTACGAATACGCCGCATGGTCTCAACACCATCCATTTCCGGCATCATATGATCCATAAATACAAAATCATAATTCATGGCATCTATTTTTTCTAATGCCTCTAAACCACTACAGGCAACAGATACCTGAATCTGATACTCACTTAAAAGTCCCTGAATTACATCAAGATTCATGGCATTATCATCCACCACAAGGGCTCTCACATTCGGTGCTGTAAAGCTTTCTTTGCTCTCTCTTCGTGCCTTTACCTTTCGTTCTGCAGTTTTAAGTTCTCCATTAAGCGCCATTACAACCGTTAAAACAGAAAATGGCTTATAAATATGAATCAGATTTAGATTTGTTAATCTTACACATTCTGCATATTCCCCAACCACAATTACCTTCATTTTTTTTGCCAGTTCATCCATATATTCTTTTAATTCCCTATACTCGTCAATGCTGATAAATAGATGGGTAATATCTTCCCTTTCTACACGACGTTTTAATTCTCCTAACTCCTTGCAGATATGAGCCTTTAATTTAAGCTTTTCAATCATATGGCTGACAACTGACATGTACTCATCCCGGACTTCCGGCAATTCAAACTGCTCCATATCCAGATAAAACAACACATTCAGTTCTTCCGGGTTATTTAATTTTATGATTGGCCTGTCTTCTAATATTTTTTGGGGAATAACAAATTTTATGGCAGTACCTTTTCCAAAACTACTCTTTATGGTAAGAACACCACCCATTTTTTGAACCATTGCCTGGGAAATTGCAAGCCCGATTCCAATACCGCCCTCCTGACGGTTACGTTTTGTATCCACCTGACTATAGCTGCTGAAAATCTTTTCCAGACTTTCTTCCTTCATCCCAATTCCACTATCCTTTACCGTAATGGATAAATTTAGTCCATAGGCTTCTCTACGATAGCCAATTACCAGATTTACATACCCATCCTCCGTAAATTTAAGGGCATTACTAAGAATATTCATCATGATACGCCGGATTTTTTTCTCATCACCTAGCAGACCACAAGGCAGGGTTGCATCACAATCTATCAGTAATTCAATATGCTTTTCCTTTTTCTTTACTTCAGACATATTGATTACATCATTGAGAATTGTGGTAATATCATATACTTCTTCCACAATTTCCATTTTTCCAGATTGAATTTCCGAAAAATCCAGAATGTCACTCACAACAGATAACAGATTCTGCCCTGCTGTATGAATACGCATTACTTTTTCTTTCATGCTTTCTTCATAGTCCTCACGTAATATAATTTCACTCATACCGCAGATAGTATTAATTGGTGTTCGAATCTCATGGCTTACATTTGCCATAAAGTCATCTTTACTGTGCTCTGTTTCATTCAATTCTACAATTGCTTTCACAAGCCGTTCATTATTTTCGTTTCGCTTCTTTACCCAAAAATAAATCACGCCCTCCACAACAAAAACATTTGCAATTTCCAATATCATTTTATATGTATCCGTAAATCCTTCCACATGGATAGATTGCAATATGATTCCATGATAAAATACAATAATACCTGTTGATACCATTGCAAAGCAAAGTAATTCTTTGATTCCATATAATCCGGTAAAAACTGCTATCGCAATCATTGCACGGAGTCCCGCCTGCATATCTCTCATTTCTACTGAGTATAATATGACACTAATCTGCATCATTATTGATGTAAAATTCGTACGAAACTCATAATCCTTATATTTTGTAATATAAAAGGTCCAGCTTACCACAATTCCGACAATCATAACAACAACTGCCCATATATCCCAGTTCTTTCCATAAATTACGCATAAAAGAGCAAGCACATATGCACTGAATACCAACAGCATAAACCGTTCTATATTTTCACTTTTTTCTATATTTCTATCTTTTTTCATATTCTTATCATATCTTTGTTCCAATGCCTTCCCCCCATTTCTAATCTAATACTTCCCCCCAAAAAGGAAAAAGCATACCGTTTTTATACCGGTATGCTTTTTCACCACATCAGATTATTTCGTGAATGATGTTCTAGTATTTTCCAAATCCGTCTCCCAATGAAATAATCTGCTCATTTCTTTCTGGGATATCATCAAACCCGGTTCCAACATTGTCTACCGGCATCTCTGTTGTTGAAGTATAGTTTCCTAATTTGTAAATAGCGAGTAAATCTCTCATTCTGCTTGCCTGATTTGAAAGCTCAACACTGGCAGATGCACACTCTTCGCTTGTTGCAGAGTTGGTCTGTACAACCTGTGAAACCTGCTCAATTGCCTGGTCAATCTGGGTAATTGCGGTTGCCTGATAATTAGAAGCTTCCGCAATACCTGTAATAATCTGTTCACTTTCTCTGACTGCACTTGTGATTGTCTCTAATGCTTTTGCTGTTTCATCTGCAATGCTGGAACCTGCTGCCACTTTATGAATAGAATCTTCAATCAATTCTGCTGTTTCAGCCGCTGCTGCTGCACTCTTTGCTGCAAGGTTACGGACTTCTTCTGCAACAACCGCAAAACCTTTACCTGCATCCCCGGCTCTTGCTGCTTCTACAGCTGCATTTAATGCGAGGATATTTGTCTGGAATGCAATATCATCGATTACTTTAATAATTTTTGAAATACTTTCAGAAGATTCGTTAATTGCCTCCATCGCAGCCATCATATCATGCATCTGTTCATTACCCTTTTTCACATTTTCAATTGCATGAGCCACTAATTCTGCTGCCTGATTTGCTTCTGCTGCATTCTGTTTTGTTTTTTCAGCAATATCTGTAATAGAAGCAGTAATTTCTTCAATCGCACTAGCCTGTTCTGTAGACCCCTGTGCTAATGCTTCACTGGCACTTGCTACTTCGGAAGAACTTGTTGTTACCTGTATAGCAGCCTCATTAATGTTCGTTAAGGCATGAAGGTTACGGCTTACTAATTTCTTTAATGCATTACCAAGGGCATCTTCTTCTGAACGAATATGTACATCAACTGTTAAGTTACCATTGGCAACTGCTTCTGCAATACTAGCCTGATAACGCATAGTATCTACAACATCCTGATATTCATCAATCAAGGTTCCGAATTCGTCATTACTATATTTTTCAAGTTTAATATCAACATTTCCTTTTTCCATCTCATCGGCTGCCTTTGAAAGTGTTGCAAAGGATCTTTTGAAGGTTTTGGAAACAGTCATTGATATTCCAACTATAAGAATCGTACTTAAAAGGGTTGCTACAATACAAAACGTATTGTAATTTTTCAAAAAGCGCACCGGATCATCTACCGTAGTAAGACTTTTCATAGAAGCATATCCTGTATAATATGCGAAAATTAATAATGCCCCCATTACAATAAAACTAATTACAATTTTTGTATACAACTTAGTATTTTTCACCATAGCTATTCTCCTTCTTCTGCAGTATCTTCACTTATTTGCTCTAACAAAGATAAATCCGTATCATTAATCAGCTTATCCGGATCTAACAATAGTTTCACTGAATTGCCAATTCTTCCAATTGCATAAACGTAATTATTCTGTCCCTTATCACCATGTCCTAAGGTAGGTGATTCCAGAATATTTTCTTCCTGAATTTCTACGACCTCTGCAATCTTCTCAACAATCAATCCAACAACAGTAGATTTTACATTTATTACAATAATACAGGTTCTATCATTGTATTCAAATGGTTCCTGCTTAAATCGCAGCCGCACATCGATAACTGGAATAATTTTGCCTCTAAGATTGATTAACCCCTTGATGTAATCTTCGGTTTCGGGAATCTCTGTGATTTCCTGAAACACAATAATTTCATTTACATACTGAATCTTAAGACCAAAATATTCGCTGCCCGATTTGAAGGTTACATATTTTCCCCTCTGTGCATCATGCTCGCTCATATTTGTCTCAATTTCGCTCATATGCCTTTTCCTTTCTGCATTTTCAAAAAGTCTTCTCCACTTTTATTCTTACATGCTGATTCCAGAATATTTTCTTCCTGAATTTCTACGACCTCTGCAATCTTCTCAACAATCAATCCAACAACAGTAGATTTTACATTTATTACAATAATACAGGTTCTATCATTGTATTCAAATGGTTCCTGCTTAAATCGCAGCCGCACATCGATAACTGGAATAATTTTGCCTCTAAGATTGATTAACCCCTTGATGTAATCTTCGGTTTCGGGAATCTCTGTGATTTCCTGAAACACAATAATTTCATTTACATACTGAATCTTAAGACCAAAATATTCGCTGCCCGATTTGAAGGTTACATATTTTCCCCTCTGTGCATCATGCTCGCTCATATTTGTCTCAATTTCGCTCATATGCCTTTTCCTTTCTGCATTTTCAAAAAGTCTTCTCCACTTTTATTCTTACATGCTTTATTCAATTAATCCGGCTGCGTCTAAAATCAGTGCAATACTGCCATCACCAAGCTGTGTACATCCTGACAGACCTTTTACCTTTTTGATATATTCCGGAATTGGTTTTACTACAATTTCCTGTTTTCCAACTAAGCTGTCTACAAACAGGCAGACGGTTTTGCTCTCTATCTCAACAAGCACCATCATTCCTTCTTCTACTGCTTTCTTGCAATTCTTAATATGATACCATTCTCCAATACGGTGCACCGGATAACATTCACCACGAATCATTACTAATTCGTCACCATTTGGCTCATGTACCATCATTTCTTCGTTAACGCTGACAAATTCCTTTACAACACCTGTCTCAATTACAAAAGAAGAATTACCAACCTCCATAACAATTCCATCAATAATGGCAAGTGTCAATGGAATCTTTAAGTTCATAATACTGCCGAAGCCAGGTTCACTTTCAATTTCAAGGGTACCTCCGATGGATGCCAGATTCGAAACAACAACGTCCATTCCTACGCCTCGTCCTGAATACTCGGTTACCTGTTCATTGGTAGAAAATCCCGGAAGGGTAATAAACTGATATACTTCTTTATCCGTATAAGAGCTTTCCGGTCTTGTCATGTCAAGAATACCCTGTTTTCTTGCTTTTGCCATGATTTTATCACGGTTCAGACCTTTTCCATTATCCTGTACACCAATCCATACTTTTCCGGATTCGGTTTTCGCCGAAAGCGTTACCTTTGCTTTTTCTTTCTTTCCAGCCGCTTCACGCTCTTCCTTTGTCTCGATTCCATGGTCAACTGCATTTCTTACCAGATGCATCAATGGGTCAGAAATATGTTCGATGATATTCTTATCAACTTCTGTATTCTCTCCTATCATCTCAAACTCAATCTCTTTTCCCAGCTTTCTGGATACATCAAATACAATTCGGTTCATTTTCTGGAAGGTATTCGTCAATGGAACCATTCGCATACTCATGATAACATTCTGCAAATCCGTAGAAATCTTTGACATCTGGGCTGCTGCTTTATTAAAGTTATCAAGCTTTAAGCCCGGTACTTTTAAATCCGGGTTCTGTAAAACGACAGATTCTGAAATAACCAGCTCTCCTATTAAATCCATCAGCATATCCATCTTGCTGACATCTACACTGATAAAGGAAGCCTTTTCAGATTTCTTCGGTTTATCCTTCGCCAGTTTTTTCGCTTTACCAGGTTCTTTGGATTCAATGACATAATCACCAGGAGCAACCGTATCCTTCTTCGGTGCTGCCGCTTCTGCCAAAGCCCCTGCTGCCTTCGCTTCAATAGTCTCTACACTGGAATCTAAATCGATACGAATTTCTGAACCAATACTGTCAAAGCCCTGCATGAAATCCTGCTGGGTGCAGGCATTGATTTCGACCTTTTCTAATTCGTATCCTTCCTGGATAATCTCCCTCAGTTCCTCTTCTGTACTCTGGGTCTGTAAGAGAATTTTAAATCCATTCTCTAAAATTTCATCCCCACTATTCTCATTTGTAATAATATCCTCCGGGGAGTACATAATATCTTCTGCCACTTCTTTTAATGCATAGACAATCTTATAGGCATGTACATTTGCCAGCTGGATTCCCGGGCTGTAAGTAAGATAAATCTTGAAATAGTGGGTAGCAGTTGTTGCCATTGGTGCAATGTAGAACTGCTGTGGCTCCGTATGTACATTTTCCTTAATTACTTCGCCCTTACCTTTTTCTTTTATGGATTCAAGAAACTTATCAATTTTATCAACAAGTTCTTTTGAAACTCCATCTGCTTTCTCTCCATTTTGCAGCTTGTCCAATTCACCTGTAATGAAATCAGCAACTTCAAGCACATGCTCTACTAACTGGATATGTGGTACATTCTCAGGATGGGATTCTCTCAGATAAAAGAATACGTCCTCAAGCTTATGAGCAATGGTGGTTATCTCATCAAACATCATCACTCCTGAAGACCCTTTTATCGTATGCATTGTACGAAAGATTTCATTAATGCTGTCTTCATCAAAGCAATCTTCATCCTTCTGTTCCAACACTATTTCCTGTAGTCGCTCAAGTAATTGCCCGTTTTCGAACAGATACATGTCAAGCATGCCTTCTGTGTTAAACTCTTCGGCCATTCTTTACTCCTTTCTACACAAGTCCAAGCTTTTCTAATGCCTGCTCAAACCGGTCTTTATCGATTGGTTTTCCTGAATATATCGTACAACCAAGTTCAAATGCTTTCTTTACATTTTTTTCATCGTTTAATGCCGTCGTCATAATAACCTTTACTGCCTCATCCTCCGGAATATTTCTCTCCTTTTCCAGATTACGGATTCCCATTAATGCCTGATAGCCATCCATTACCGGCATCATAATATCCAGACACACCAAATCGTATGGTTCATCCTCCTCTAATGCCATCATAAATGCGTCTACCGCTTCCATTCCATCTACTGTCACATCACACTCCCCATATTTGGATAAAAAGCTAGACATAAACTTACGTGTCACAAAATCATCTTCTGCTAATAATATTTTCATGATATACCCTACCTTTCTCTTATGTTCTATTTAATAATGTATATGTTCTTCCTGCTATATCAGTTAATTTCTCCTGATATGCTACTGCACCTATATCGTATGCAACCTTTGGCATTCCATAAACAACACAGGTGGATTCGTCCTGTCCGATGGTCTGGGCTCCTGCCTTACGCATTGCCAAAAGTCCCTTGGCGCCATCGCCTCCCATTCCCGTCAATATAATTCCAAGTGCTCTGTTTCCTGCCACCTCAGCCACAGAATGAAACAGCACATCAACGGATGGGCAATGACCATTTTCCTTAGGTCCCTTTCTTAATACCACCTGATAATTGTCACCATTTCGCACCAGCCTCATATGGGCATCGCCTCCCGGTGCAATCAGCACCTGTCCCGGTAATACCGTATCACCACTTTTGGCTTCTTTTACGGTTACTCTGCACTGATCATTTAATCTTGAGGCATACATTTCCGTAAATCCCGGCGGCATATGCTGCACAATTACTACTCCCGGAATATCCGGTCCGAATTCCTTAATTACCGTAGATATTGCTTCTGTTCCTCCTGTAGATGCACCAATTGCAACTATCATATTTTTACTGCTGACAGGTGTTGGTCTGTCCCCTAACGTAAATGTCGTTTTCTTGATAGTGCCTATTCTTGCAATGGATGCAATTTTAATTTTGACCGGAAGTTCTGTTCTCACAAATGCTTCTAACTGGCTTCTGTCTCTTACGGCCGGTTTTGCTACAAATTCAACCGCCCCGGCATTCAATGCATCAAAGACTTTATCACTTAAGGAACTGACAACCACTACCGGCAGTGGATACTGCGGCATCAATTTCCTTAAAAACTCAATACCATCCATACGCGGAAGTTCTATGTCTAATGTCATCACATCCGGCTTATATTTTATAATTGCATCCCTCGCCTCATATGGATTACCCGCTGTGGCGATTACCTGAATCGCCGGATCTTTATTCAGATTCTGCACCATAAGTTCTCTAAATACCAGAGAATCTTCTACCACCAATACCCGTATCTGACGCATGTTCTTCTTTCCTTCCTATTTTCGGAAGATGGATGGCTGAATCAATTGAAATGGCGTACTACTTCGGTCAAGCGTCTCCGTCCTGCCAATAAATAGATACCCTCCCGGTTCCATCGCATCGTATACCTTCTGAACTAATTTTTTCTTTGTATCCTGGTCAAAATAAATCATGACATTTCTTAAAAAAACAATATGCATCTTTCGCTTAAATGGAAAGGGATCCATCAGATTAAATTTCCGAAAGATTACCTCATCCTTGATTTCCTTTGTTACTTCATACTGATCCTGTTCGGGTCTGCTTCTTAAAAAGCGACGTTTCCAATGTTCCGGCAGCACTTCTATCTGCTCACTGCTGTAAATTCCTGCCATCGCCTGCCGTAACGCCTCTGTTGAAATATCCGTTGCTAAAATCTTCGTATCCCATTTGCTATGCTCTAATCCAAAGAACTCCTTCATCAGCATCGCTAACATATAAGGTTCTTCTCCACTAGAGGAAGCACCGCACCAGATACACAAATCTCTGTTTCTTTGCTCTTTATTTCTTAACCACGGCAAAACAACCTGCTTTAAATAGTCGAAATGTTCAAACTCTCTCATAAAAAAGGTGTGGTTGGTGGTCAACAGATTTACCAGCTCTTTCTCTAGTTTTCCGGTAATATCCTTCTCCAGAGCATTCATATATACGTTATAATTTTCCCATCCACCGGCTCTAAGATAATTCTCCATTCTTCCATGAATAATCTCTTTTTTCCGGCTCATATCTACACCATAACGTGTTTTTAAATAGGTATGTATTCTATAAAATTCCTGTTCTGTCATTGCTTTTCACTTAACTAAACTGTCTGTAAATCTTATTTAAGATGTGAAACATTTCCGGATTATATTTCTTTCCTGCTTCTTCTTTTAAGATTTCAACAGCTTCTTCTCTACTGAACGCTTTACGGTACATTCTATCCTCGGTCAACGCACAATAAGCTCCAATCAATGCAACAATTTGCGCAGAGAGAGGAATTTCCTCTCCTTTCCTTCTCGTTGGATAACCACTTCCATCCCAGTTCTCGTGATGGTATTTTGCAATATCTATTGATATCTGAATAAAATCATTGTAATCTCTTGATACTCCGATATCCTGAAGAATTCTTGCTCCAATCTCTGTATGAGTTTCAATTACTGCTCTCTCTTCCGGTGTCAATGCTCCTTCTTTTCGAAGAATATCGGTTGGAATCGCTATATTTCCCAAGTCGCATAACGGCGCTGCCAATTCAATGGTGTCTATATAACTGTCAGAAATTACATCTTCATATTTCGCTGACAGCTGCATTGCCTCAGCCATCAGGCGGCAGTTATAGGAAAGCCGCTCCATATGCACTTTATCATAGCAGGCATTCTCTCTTGCCACACGAATCAATGCATACAAAACCTTTTTCTTCTCATGCTCCATCTGCTTTAGCTGCTGGCTTACAGAATTATGGAGCTGCCGGTTCATTTCCAACAGGTTCTGCGTTGCTTCATATAATTTAAGATGTAATCCCACTCGTGCCTGCACCACTTCTGGGATAAAGGGCTTTGTAATATAGTCTTCACCTCCAAGCCCAAATCCTTTCACAATATCTGTCGGATCATCGAAGGCAGAGATAAAAATAATTGGAATGTCTCTTGTCTCCGGATTGTCTTTAATTATTTTGCAGAGTTCATATCCATCCATCTCCGGCATGGCAACATCTAAAATTATCAGGTGGGGCCGGTAACGCTCCATAATTTTCAAAGCCTGCACACCATTCTCTGTCAGAATCGGCTGATACCCCATTCCCGAAATAATCTCCTTTAGTGCAAACCTGTTTGTGTCCACATCATCTACTATTAAAATCTGGCGTGTATCTTTTTTCTCATTCTGCTGTGTCATAAGCTCCTCCTTACTGGCGTATAAATGCCTGTAAAGCATCGTATGCAGCGATAGTCTTCTCGTAGTCTCCTTTTTGAACTGCCATTTTCATTCTAAGTGCTGTCGTCTTTACTTCAGAAGGCGCGTTCTTTGTCAGCTGTTTTACTGTTTCTGCAAACATCTCTGCTTTTTCCCAGTTCTCCATCTCCACTGAAAGAATCAGCTTTGATAATTTCTTTCGTATTTCCTCCAGATTCTCCGGCTCACCATATACCCAGACATTCTGACTTGCATCATCCTCACTCAGACTATAAATCTTGCTCATCACTTCCTGTTGTTCCATATTCATAGTCATTATCGTCTGTTCTCCAGCCGGCACCTCCAGCCAGATGCTAAAGGAAAACACCGTACCTTTTTTCCGTTCACTCTGGACACTGATTTTCCCATTCATCAGTTCTACCAGCTGCTTACAAATATATAGTCCTAATCCCGTTCCCCCATACTGACGGGAAATAGATGCATCTACCTGGGAAAAACTTTGAAAAAGCTTATCCTGGTCTGCTTTGTCGATTCCAATTCCGGAATCAACGACCAAAAAGAATAACTCTATCTTATTATCCATTTGTGCAGTTTTTACTACCTCTAACATAATCTTTCCTACTGCCGTAAATTTACATGCATTAGATAAAAGATTATTCAAAATCTGCACAACCCGAAGTTCATCTCCAATAACGACCTCTGGTATATCCGGTGATATTGTTACAAAAAAGTCTAATCCTTTTTCTGTAATCTTATTCTTATGATTACTCTTAACATAATCAATCATGTTACGAAAATGAAATTCACGAGGCTCTAATGTAAACTTTCCGGCATCCAGTTTTGAGAAATCCAGAATATTATTAATAATGGCATTCATGTCGTTACAACCGCGTTCAATCAGGCGAAGTAATTTTAAATTCGCTTCCTCCTGCTCGATTCCTAACAATTCTCTTGTGTTACCAAGGATACCATTTACCGGTGTTCTAAGTTCATGGGTTACATTCGCGACAAATTCTGACTTAACCTTGCCAGCCTCTTCTGCCATCTGTCCCGCCTGACTTACCTGCTTCTCCAAATATTCCCGCTCTGTAATGTTATATCCAACAAAAATATAAAGTGGAACTACCAGTTCATACTTCATCAGTCTTCCTCTGATTGGAAAATAAGTTGTATTCTGACGATATGCAGTCAGATTGTGGAGTTCTTCATCAAAAAAATCTTCTTTCAGACGCAAATCATCTGCTTCGAATATTTCCGGTATAAACTCCTTCACCATACCACCACGCATATCCCCTTCATATTGAAACTGCTCTAATGCCGATTGATTCGCATATGTAATTGTTCCGCTTTCATCAAAAACGATGATAACTTCAAGCGCATTTTCCACTAAGAATTGAATTAAAGCATTCTCCTGCATAGTTCTCTCCTAAATAACACAAAAAGGAAACCACTAGGTATTATATGATACCAGCAGTCTCCTCATCTGCCTTTGAATAATATCTGCCTGCCTCTTTGGTCCATATCTCGTCCCTCCAAAATGTCTATAACTAAATTATAGTAAAAATGTACCATTTTAACAAGAGAATTATCAAAAAAAATATATATTTTTCGTTCTTTTTTCCTATTTTTTACACAAAATACCTAATTATTTTCACGCTTTAATTCATTAACTCGATGCTATTCCATGATTTTTTGCAAAAGATATACTTTATTAAATGGAAAAGAAAAATAATAGCCATCCACAAAATCCTTTGTATATGCCATCATCTCCTTTGCAATTGCAACTCCAACGGCCTCTCCTTCTTCTTTGGAGGCATTTTCCGGATATCTTGCCACAATTTCATCCGTCACCGGCACTCCTGCAATCTCATTTTTCATAAACAATGCATTTTTCCGGCTGATTAATGGCATTATTCCACACAAAATACGTGCTCCTGTCTCTTTCTTAATCAACCTGATTCTGTCTGCATCTTCCTTGGAAAATACCGGCTGGGTCAGGAAAAACTCTGCACCGGCTTCCATTTTCTTTACCACACGCTTTATCTCCACGTCTAAATTTCTTCGTCCCTGATTAATGGCACCTCCATAAGCAAGGGGCATCTGGGCAAAGGTTTCCTCATTCATATCCTGGGCAATTTTCATTAATCCCACCGAATCAAAATTAAATACCGGCTTTACTGTCTGTCTTACCATGGAAGGTACCGGATCACCGGTAATAATTAACATATTGTATATTCCATTAATGTGGGCACCTAAGAAGGTGGAACGCATCGCAATAGCGTTTTTATCACGGCAGCAGATATGAGGCATTACTTCCAAGCCTGTTTCTAACTTTACCTTTCTTGCCATAAGAACGGAATCTACTCTGGTTCTTCCTGATGGGGAATCCGGGAAGGTCAATACATCTGCACCGGATTTTTGCAACAAATGGGCAGCCTCTAAAAGCTTCTCATCATCTGCATTTGCCGGTGGTGCTAATTCTACCGCAATTAGTTTTTTATTCTTTATATTCCCGTTTTCATCGTAGAAAAATCCCATCTTCTTTGGAACAATTTCCTGTTTTGGGGCTGCTTCTGTTTTCCTTTTACTTTTTTTAGCCGTACTGGAAAGCAGCTCTGATAACTCTTTGATATATGCCGGATTTGTACCACAGCAGCCACCTAATACATCAATTCCCAACTCTGCAATTTCTGCTGCTTTTTGTGCAAAATAAGCGGGCGTATTTCCAAACTGAATCTGCCGCTGTACCCGTCTTGGATACCCTGCATTTGGTAACGCAATAAGATGCTTTTTCTCTTGCAGGGAAATCTTTCGTAAAATCTGCTCCATATGTCCCGGGCCAATGCCACAATTTAACCCTACAGCATCAATTTCAGCTACCCCAGCCGCTTCCTGTAAAAGCTTTTTAGCACTTAAACCGGAATTACTGTAGCCAAACTGATTCACGGAAAATTGCAGCATGATAAAAATATCCTCTTGTTTTTTTATCTTTTTAATAACCGGCAGAACCATATCCATATCTGCAAAGGTTTCAAAGGTCAGTATACGGATTCCTTCTTCCAAAAAGCTATGTACCATTGTTTCATACTGTGCCAGCAGTTCCTCTGTATCAAAGCTTCCATCATTCGGTATCGGACCAATATCACCTGCTATATAGACTTCTTTTTCCTGCGCCTTTACTGCCTGCTTTGCTAATACCGCAGCTGCATGGATATTCCTTTTTACTTCTTCCATATCCTGACGAAGAGCAACCCTATTTGCCGCAAAAGTATTCGTACGAATCAACTTTGCTCCTGCCTCAATATAAGCTCTATGAATCTCAAGTACCCGCTCCGGGTATTTGATATTGGCCGCTTCGCAAATTTCCTCCGTCTGATATTTTTCTGCATAATAGGTTCCAAAGGAACCGTCTGTCAATATTCTGTTTTCTTTCAAATATTCCTGTATTCTCATCATTATCCTCTTTTTCTTTATTCATTTCCCTTATCATTATCCCGCAAATTACGAATAATTCTTGCTTCGTAAAAAATCGCAGTAATTAATATCAGTCCTGCTGTAATTAGGCTATAGGCAGCTTCTATCTGAAGTCCCATGACATCGCATATTGACGTAAACAGCAGGCTCAAAATGAATATCAGTTTTATCAGGCGCACCATCCATATCGTATCCTGACGAATTTTCCCCTGACAGACCATACTGCTTAAACGATTGACTTTTTCAGGAAAAAGCTGAAACAGCAATAATCCTGCATACACCAATAGAAACACCAGTATATTCATAATCAGCTTCCTAGGCGCAGCCTCGTATAAAATTCCATAATATATCTGCAATCCAAGATAAATCAGTGATGCAACAATTGCAATTGCTTCCACTAATAATCCGGCAATTGTCCAGTCTTTTCTTCGCATTCTGTCATCATTCCTTTCTCTCTTTAACACTCCTAGCATACAATAAAAACTCTTTTCGGAAAAGTGATTTCTTTTGTATACACGTATTTTTCGTGAAATTAGATTATCTTTTCTTGAAAAACAAAATTGCTGTGCTATAATAAGTAAGGTTATTTAACACTTTAAATTGAGGAGATACATACATGGAAAATTTAACGATTCCAAAGGATTATCATTCAGAATTGAACTTACATGATACACAGATTGCAATTAAGACTGTCAAGGACTTCTTTCAGAATCTTCTTGCATCCCGCCTTAACCTTTCGCGTGTCTCTGCACCACTTTTTGTTGATCCGGCTTCCGGATTAAATGACAACTTAAACGGCATCGAGCGCCCTGTTACCTTTGATATTTTAGAACAGAATGGTAAAGAAGCTGAGGTCGTTCAGTCCCGGCAATTGTCCAGTCTTTTCTTCGCATTCTGTCATCATTCCTTTCTCTCTTTAACACTCCTAGCATACAATAAAAACTCTTTTCGGAAAAGTGATTTCTTTTGTATACACGTATTTTTCGTGAAATTAGATTATCTTTTCTTGAAAAACAAAATTGCTGTGCTATAATAAGTAAGGTTATTTAACACTTTAAATTGAGGAGATACATACATGGAAAATTTAACGATTCCAAAGGATTATCATTCAGAATTGAACTTACATGATACACAGATTGCAATTAAGACTGTCAAGGACTTCTTTCAGAATCTTCTTGCATCCCGCCTTAACCTTTCGCGTGTCTCTGCACCACTTTTTGTTGATCCGGCTTCCGGATTAAATGACAACTTAAACGGCATCGAGCGCCCTGTTACCTTTGATATTTTAGAACAGAATGGTAAAGAAGCTGAGGTCGTTCAGTCCCTTGCTAAATGGAAAAGATATGCCCTTCAGAAATACGGTTTTACTTATGGTGAGGGCTTATACACAGATATGAACGCTATCCGCCGCGACGAAGTAACAGATAATATCCATTCTATCTTCGTTGACCAGTGGGATTGGGAGAAAATTATTAAAAAAGAAGAACGTACTTTAGAAACTTTACAGGACGTTGTTAAAAATGTATACAAATGTCTGCGCAAAACAGAAAAGTATATGTCTATCCAGTACGATTATATTGAGGAAATCCTTCCTCACGATATTTTCTTTGTAACAACCCAGGAATTAGCGGATATGTTCCCGGATTCTACTCCAAAGGAACGTGAATACTACATCGCCAAAACAAAGGGCGCTGTATGTATTATGAAAATCGGCGATGTTTTAGAAAATGGAGAAAGACATGACGGTCGTGCACCGGACTATGATGACTGGTCTTTAAACGCAGATATTGTTGTTTACTATCCGGTTTTAGATATTGCATTAGAGCTTTCCTCTATGGGTATCCGTGTAGATAAAAAAGCTCTGCTCTCCCAGTTAAAGAAAGCCGGATGTGAAGACCGGAAAGACCTTGCATTCCAGAAGGCAATTATTAACGAAGAACTTCCATACACTATCGGTGGCGGAATTGGTCAGTCCCGTATCTGTATGTTCTTCCTTCGTAAAGCTCACATCGGTGAGGTTCAGTCCTCCATGTGGCCGGAAGCTATTCAGAAAGAATGCGAAAAGAACGGTATTCAGCTTTTATAAGATTAAAACCGAAAAACAGGGACGCAGCCTAAATTTCGAAATTTAGGCTGCGTCCCTGTTTTTCGGTTTTTCAGTCAGGCTGTATCTTATTTGACAATTTTAGCAAGGCCTTAAGCAGCAGCAATTGCAAAGCATATTAAGGAATAACATGCTTAAGCACCAGCTGCCGGAGCTGGAATATGGTCTGTCGTACTGACTTCCCATATTGGTATACCAGGTTCCACCATACTCCAGGTGTTGTAGAAACTGTCGGTATTCCATATTACTTGGTTCCATTTCCACTGCTCTGGAGGCATGCTGCTTTGCCACTATATTGTTGCCCATCCCCTGATTTGCTCTCGCGCTGTAATAGTACCAGCGGGCATGACGCTCTGCAAAAGGGATTCCTTCTAAAACATTCAATGCTTCTGCATAGTGTCTGTTCATAATATAATTAGCTGCCGCCCGAAGTTTTGGAGAATCACTTCCCGTACTGTAGCTGCTATTGCTGCCACCATAATGGTAGCTGCCTGTATTCCCGGAAGTACGATAACCATAGCCATAACCACCATAACTGCCGCCGGACTGTTTCTCCTTCATAATCTGGTCATAGGCCTGCTGTACTTCTTTAAACTTCTCCTCCGCCTGGGCCTTGTTCGGATTGTTTACGTTGGCATCCGGGTGATACTTGCGGCTTAAGTTACGATATGCCTTTTTTATTTCATCATCAGAAGCACTTGGTGATACACCAAGCACCTGGTAGGGATTCATCATTTTAAAACCTCGTTTTATTTTACTTTCTTCTTAGAATTCTTTTCTTCTAACTTTTTCTTTTTTAACTGTAAATATTCATATTTAGACCAGACACCGGAATATAAAATATTCCGCAAAATATCTGCATGCAGCAAAATCGGCAGACGCTCGAAGGACTTGGCACACTCCGAAATCATACTTGTTAAAAGCAGTCGGCAGATTGTATCAAATTCCTGTGTTCCCGCTTCCGGCATATAACTTAATGGATTATAGGTGCCCTTTTTCTTATCTGCCTCAAAATCCTCATAGGCATCCATCAGATAAATAAACTTACCCATATAAAAACCAAGGGTACGAAGCTCCTCCTTCCATTCATCTTCCTTCCAGCAAAGCACCTCCCCCAACATCTCGCCGGTTAATCCTGCTACAATATCAAGGTTTGTTTCTTTTCGCTGCTCCGCCTCCATTGTTTTTTGCATATAAGTCTCAATCGCTTTTGTCTGTCTTGGATATTTTGCCATAATCCGATTATAATCTTTATCTAAAATTTTAACAAAAGCTTTTTTGGCATAGGATTTATCATCCCGCCAGTCATCTAACATATTGTGATATGCCAGCAAAAGATTCATATCTGCTGCATAATCTGTTGCGGCATTAATCAGGGCTGTTCTTTTTTTTGTCGGATGAATTGGACAGGTAAATTCTGATTCCTCATTCTCTAATTCATATAAGCCTGTTAAAAGTACAATCATAAAGGTGGAATCATAGCTTAACAACATCTGTCCCTTCGTTCCGCAATTTGTCTTCAGTTTCCGGCACAAGCCACAATAATATGACTGATACGCTTTTGCATTCTCTTCTGATAGTTCTAAACGGTTAATGTTAATATAGCCAAACATCAGATTTTCTCCTTACATCAGCTTTTTTTCACAAATTCGTTCCGGCATTTTGGACAGGTAATACAGATTTTTCCTCTGCCCTTTGGAACTCTTACTTTTTGTTTGCACTGCGGACACTTGAAAAAACGGTGTGTTTTACGCTGCGCCCAGTGCTTTTTGAAGGTATCCCACTTTACAACAGCGCGATATCTCATATTCACATATTTCTGATTCTCTGCATAACGCTTTGAAATATTCTTAGAAAACATACGATAATAGGTAAGTATCATTAACAGTAATCCTAAAAGATAAAAGATTCCCCACCCACTAAACATGGAAATCACAAAACAGACTAATACCAGTATCAGACTAAACTTTGACAGCTCATCTGCTCCATATCTGCCAATCATAAACCGCTGTACTTTTTCTCTCATATTTTTAACCATACCTTTCTGCTAATGCATCCTATTTTTTGAAATTTAGGCTGCGTCCCTAGATTTCAAAATTTAGGCTACGTCCCCAGATTTCGAAATTTAGGCTGCGTCCCTGTTTTTCACTTTTGAATGAAAAACGGTACCTGCGCGAGGCACCGTTTTTTGCCTATGAGACTATGTTAAACCCCAAATTTAGGAACGTCAACACATCTATAGTCTTTTAAGAAACATTTTAGATTTTGGTAATATTTTGTTTTTTACTGCTTAATCTAACTGGAATAGCGGCTGTACCGTCATATTTAGCATGGTGGTATTTACTGCTATTGTACGGTCATTATTAATATCAAAAATTAAGGTTCTACGCTGGTTCTGCAGATTTCCTGCTTCATCAAGCCACTGGGACAAATACTTTTTCTTATACTTAAACTGATACTCCTTACCATTTTGTAAACCGGTAAATTTATGCTGGGCATTTGCCGTAAGCACGGTACCATCCGGTCCAATAATCTGCTCAATATAAGTACCATCCTCATAACGAATCGTACACTCCAATGAGGTACTGACCGCATTAAATTCGATTGGCATGAATTTAATCGTCTGTGTATCTGAATCTGAGAATACTTCTGCTTCCTGCTGGTTTTCGTCCCCCGGCAGGTCCATATTATTAAATTCCTGCAAGAGTTCTATGGTGTAGTTCTGGTTTGAAACCATCACTGCCTCCTGATTGGTTATCTCAATCACCGGTGGCTCATAGGAAGCGCGATATGCAGCTATCATTGTATTGATGAAAAGCTTCGCCTCCATATCACCATTTACAGTGGAGTGACCTACTCCGGAATAAAATACATTCCCTTTGCTGTAAATATAATAATTGTTGGCAGCATCCTTTGGAGAAACGGCATAGGTGAGAGCTGTACCATCCCCATTGGAATCTGTTCCCTGCCATGCTGCTGCAGCCTTATCATCCGCTAAAGTATACCATACGGTAACTTCCTCATCCTCAAGATTTAACTGGAACCACTGACCATGGGTTCTTGCAATTGTAAGGCTTTCATCAATCTTATATGGGTAAACCGTAATCTGACCTTCATTCAGCTTGGTTGCCTTTGTAGTAATATCATTGTTATTGTTAAATCCGGTATTACGGGTAATATCTGTCACATTACAGATTTTTTCTCCCGCAGGATTCGTTACCATATACTGATATGGCAGCTTATAATTATTATTTCTGTTCGGATTGCTGGTTCCGTTTGAAGACCAGCCTAAACGCTTCATGGCATAATAAGTAAATCCATGCTTTGCCTCAGAAGCAATTGTATCGTAATTTGAGGCATTCGCATTCTGATAATCAATCATACTGCTACGCTCACCTGCGCTCAGCTGATTACTTACTGCCTGATAGCGGTTCATACCCATAATATCCCTCAGTGACATGTTTGCTGTATAACCAAAAGGCGTATTTCCATTGTATTTCATGTTATACATGGAGGTTAAATCATGTGTAAACAAAATACTTTTCCCCTGGTCTACATAATATTTCAAATAATCTACCGCTCCATCCTCATTTGACAGATTCTTTGTTCCATATCCATCACCGAAGCCGATAATCAGCATATTATAACCTAATAATGAACCATTTACGGCACTTAAATTCTTAGGGTTATTTTCATCCACTGCCTTTGAATTATCATAGGAGAAATTCGAACCGGTAAAATAAGACTCATACACATCTAAAGTAATGGTATCAATCTGAATCTCATAGTCCGCAAGATTCTCATAATATTTACGGAATAACGTACTTTCCTCTAGATTCAGCTTACCATCATAATTGCCTTCCTTTGGCATAATCTGAAGAACCCGGATTTCTTTTTTGGTACCGGAATTATTCTTTGCCGCAGAGCAGCCTGTTTCCATATAACGGATAGACTCATTGTCAGTCCGGTATACCTCAATTTTCCACTGTATCAAACCAACCAGAGAGTTCGCCAGACGATATTTATAGCTGTTTCCACCATTTACTGCATGATTGCTGTATACTGCCTCTGCTGCTTCGAACTTACCATTACGGTCCTGGTCAACAAAAATCCGATAGGAATATCCGTCTCCCGCCACCTGAAACTTAAAATTAAGGTATGACCTTCCACTGCTCATTGGCAGATAATTCGGATTGGCAATCACATTCCCACTTGTTGCGCCATTATATTCTGCCGGCAGTTCTGTAAAGGTTACTGTTTCCTCAATCGATGCAACTGCTGCCAAAATGCCTGCTACATCTGAGGTGCTATATACACCGGAGCCCTTTTTTTCTCCAATAAATGCATAAATATTGGAGTTTTCATCTATCAGCTTCTTTTCCTGCTGATAAAGGTATCCTTCTGCCACAATCGGACAGCCTGCCTGTGTAAATTCCCTTAATTCCTGCATTTTCTTTTTGGTAATATCATTTCCCGGAAAACGCATTTCCGTACTATTTACCACTGCGTTATTTGCCACTGACCAGAGGAATTTTACCGACCTTGTTCTTCCGCTTTGAATATTTTCCGAACTTAACATCATATCTCCGGTATGAAGATAAATTTTCCCATCCAGACTATTATCATTCCAATCCGGCAGATTCAGATTTACCCAGCTTCCATTATTCAGCTGGACACTCTGACTAGTGGTATGATATGCACCAATATCCAGTCCCATAAAAATCATTTCATAGGAACTGTTTAAATCCTCCACTTTTCCATTAAATTCTGCAGTGGTACGATGCACAATTTCTATCTCACCGGTAAAAGCCGGAAGTAACATTCGGATATAATTTTTCGTTAAAATCCAATCCGGTTCATTACTTGAATTAAGCCCTACAGAAGGTTCAATGTCTAATACCCGGATTTTTTCAGGATAGATATCCGTCCCGCCACTTCCTAAAGAAAGAATAAAACGTACCGCGTCAGAGGAATTAGCATCGCTTTGTCCTCTGCCAGAAATATAAGCAAGAAAATCTGCAAATACAGAACCTTCTTTTCCGGATGGCAGACTGTTTGTTACATAATCCTGCGAAATACTGGTATCTCCCTTATAAGTAAACACATGGTTTAATACCCAGTATTTGTGAACCTCATCTGTAATGCTGGTGGTGCTGTCATAATTCTTCCAAAGTTCCTCAGAAGTCCAGTAATTCCAAAGATTACCTGTCACTCCCTGCACCAGCATAAAGGTCTCTACTGACCAATATTCTGCTGCATTTCCGGTCTGTATGGTATTCTTTCCGTTCTGAATCACCGGATTATCCGCATCCAGATAAATAGACTTAAATAATCTTGCATCCATACATAAAAGCATGGTTGTTAATTTATAAATGTTATTATTGCTGGCTTTAAATTCATAGGATTCCATTCCGGTCGAACGCAGATTCCAGTCATAAACGGTAGTTTTCACATTCTTTACCGAAGCGCCTGTAAATACACCGGTTCCCAGATTGTAAATCGTATCATCAATAATTATCGCAGCAAAATCTTCTTCCGCTGTAATCTTGTTATAAAGCTTTAAGGTCGTATCCCAGGAAAAATCATTTGTTTCAAAAGCATTTACTGCGTAGGAGGAAACTGTAGAAGTCTTTCCAAGACGGTTATGCTTTTTCCAGATTTCCGGCAGACCTCCCACATGACTTTTTGGTGAAAGATAAATTAAATCAGAATATGCAATCCATTCCTTGGCGTTATTTAATTCCGAAGGAGTAATTGTTTTAATTACAACAGAATAATTATCTGCCTCTTCTTCGGAAAGCTCCATGGTATCTATTAAAAAGTGGTCATAGTTATCATAGGTATAATAGGTATATACCTTTGTCACTTTAGAAGAAGCGGAACTGCTTCTTGTTGTATAAATTCGTGTTCCTATCTCTGTTGCTTCTTTCTCTGGCGCATCATCAAAGGAAATACCCTCATATTTGCTTTTTTCAAAATCATTAATCGTATGCCAGATAAAATCCCCATCATTGGATGGAGTAAAGGTAACATCCGTTACAGTCACCTTTTTTCCCGCAGACTTATGTTCAAAAACAACCGTATTTTCCTCCAGTTTCTCTTTTGCTTCTCCATTCTCGGTTTCTTTTGTCTCAGTATCCTCGTTTTTTGTTTCGGTATCTTCTGTTTCCGTATCTTCTATTTCCGTAGTTTCTGTTTCGGTGTCTTCTGTTTCCGTATCTTCTGTTTCCGTGTCTTCTGTTTCCGTGTCTTCTGTCTCCGTAGCTTCTGTCTCTGTATCCTCTGTTTCGATTACCTGAATTTCTCTTTTTAAAGTTCCCTTTCCATCTCCTACATATTCATAGTAACCTTCAAAGGTAAGCCCCTCATCCTCTAATACATCCACGCTTCCGTCATATTTTTCCGGATTACTTTGAGGCTCATCCCCGAAAAAATATGCCGTATGCATTTCAATTTTGGCATCCTTTAAAGAACCGATGGTGTTAATATCTGCACTTCCATACATTTCTTCAACTGCTACCGGTTCACAGCCACTAATCAGATATCCAAATTCTGCATATTCTTCGTAAGGAACAATTTCTAAAATCACAAAAGGATGGTCGGCTGTTCCCCGCTGTGCTGCTTTTTTTGAAGCGTCAACATAATGTGGCAGCTGCCCTAAACTGTCTACCACACCTCTTGTTACCGCTCCATCTGCTTCTGCTGCAAAAGACACCTCTTCCTTTATATCCTTTGGAAGAAGTGCCCCAAACATACTTAATATTAATCCGGCTACCACAGCCCGTTTTGTATATTTTTTTGTTTTCTCTTTTGCTGTTTTTTGCATCTTACGCAACCTCCTAATGACAGCCTGTAACGATTTTCACATTCCCGTTAACCGTTTCTGTCATTTTTACGCCTTAACTATGGTGTACTTCCCATCAGTTCATTTCTGACCTTCATCTCATTTTTCAGATGATACTCCTGCATTCCTGTTTCTAATTTCAGCTGAATCGTTACCTTATCCTGACTGGAAGCATCTACCACCGGAATAAACTCTGTCACATACTCTCCAATACAGTTTTCTACAACTGCATCTGCTGATGTCAGCCCTGTATCCGGGTCTGTATATGGGTCAGCGATGTGCTCTACCACCTTCATATACAGTTTTCCATCCACTACTCCAATAATTCTCTTGGTAGCTTCCTGATTTGGTGCTGTTACACCATCCGGAAGCTTTGTCGCATCCACTTTACGGGGAATTTCGTATATCACAAGATTCGTACCGTCTACAACCTTTACCCAGTTGCCTTCCATTACCCAGGTACTTACCTGCTCCATTAAAATCTGGGACTCCATCTGCAAATCAATGGTATCGGAAGCAGTTTCATAGCTTCTTAATGCAGATTGGATAAAATATGTGGCAGCACCCATGATAATTACTGATATGGCAATAGCTATCATTAGCTCTACTAAAGTCATTCCGCGATTGTCCTGTCTCATTTCCTGCTTCCTTTCCTGTTAATTTATCGGATGTTTCCCGGTTTCTTCCACCAGTGTGATGGTATAGGTTCCTGTACCTTTTATTACAATTTTCTCTACGTTCGTATTTTCTACCCCATCACTTGCTAATTCCTTATCAAATACACCGGATTTCTTATAACGGATACGAATAAAGTTGGTTCCCGCCAAAAGCGTTCCTGTTTCACTTTCCAGATATATCTCTGTTCCGTTCCCGGAAAGCTTTGTTCCATTTGCATCCAGTTTGGTTCCATCAAAGCTGGTTAAACATTCCCCTAACTGCTTCATGTAATAACCAGCACCCAGCTTATATATGTATAAATATGGCTTTCCTTCCTTGCTCATAGTTACAGCCTGCTGTTTATCCAAAGCTGTACCCACTGCCTCTGCTGCTTTCTTCGTATTGGCATAATGGACATGTCCTATCATCGAAACTGACGTTCCGGCTAAAATACCAATCACTGCAATTACAAGGATAATTTCCACCAGCGTCATTCCCTTCTGATTCGTTTTCATTCCAACATGCCTCCTTTTCCGCAGTTTTTATTCACCATTTTTTGTCCAATTCTCATAAGTCAAATATTCGTCAATCTGTACGATTCCAATTACACTTTCTGAAAGTGTATGATAATCCTTAAAATATTTTGCAAATACAGGGGAAGCTAACGCAATATCCTCTTTAAAGAGCTGCGCTGCCATAATCTCGTCTGCCGAAACTGCTGCATTTGCTGCAAAAGAAATGATTCCTCCGGAAATAATCATTCCGCGAAAATTCCCCTGCACTAAAACATCTCCGGTAGCAATAATAATTCCTTCTGTATAATCTGTCGGAATTCGATACTGTTCCATGCCTTCATTATTTACAACTACTACCACCTGTTTACTGGTAGCGGAATATTCCTGTATAATTGTCTCATTTTTTGCCGGCACTCCTGCAACGGAAGGATAATCCGTCTTTATTGCATTTATATCCAGCAGGTTTTCCACTAATGGTTCTAACTCTTTGTCAATGTTTCCTGAGCCATCCTCAAATCTCACATTATCTGTGGTCACATTTACATGGGAATCCTCCAGATAAAGCTGTAAGGATTTATAGTTAATTGCAAGACGATCTGCATATTCCCAGTAAATACCGTCTGCTGCACCGCCTGCTCCCGGTTTCCAGTCCTCTCCGGAAATTGTAATCTTCTTTTCCTGTAAGGGCTGTCCATCTGCGGACTGATACATAATGTCACCCTTTAAGGTATATAAGGTACTGCTGTCTAATATAATCGCATTGTTTCCAATATAGTTCTCTGCAAAAGCATTTACCTTATCAGAATTTGCATTGTAATATGCAGCAAAGAAATCATTTGCCAGCTGCTCTGTGGCAAAATTCAAATAATATCTGGTAGCAGCCGTTCCATTATCTTTAAAATAATAGGTCTGAATCGGATGGAGACTATTTAAATAGCTTTCGATATTCAATACACCAATAGAAGTGGAATAAGCACTTGCCCCCTCGGCTGTAAAATGTATATTCGCTGCATCCGTCACGTCAAGATAAGCCTCCGGTACATAATAAGCAAGCTGATTCGTTCTTGCCGAAACAGATTCTCCTAACATAATGTCCTGATTCTGGATATTTCCCTTACTTCCTCTGGAAATATAGGTTCTGCCGGATAATAAAAGGTAATTCAGTCCTGTCAGATTCAGCCTGCAGTTTTTCGCATTAATCATCATCGCACTGCTGTATGCAGAATCTGTGACATTCCGCACTGCATCATATTTATCCTGAAAATTATATCCATAATAATTTCCATATAGATTTACTGTGCTGTTTTTACCATTCAGAGTCAAATCGTCTGCAATATAGCAATTTCCATTCAATTCTAAGGTGGATGCCATTCCGTTTCCTGTGGTCTGGACATTCTCCGCCCAGATACGGGAAGTACCATTTCCCACTGTCACACTGGTTCCCATTCCAACCTCGATGTCTCCACGAGTTACAATGTTACTGCCGCTCATGACCGCTGTTCCCGGTGCAATACTTTTAATACCATCCGCCCCGGCATATACGTTGCCATCCACTGTGATATTGGCAGCACTTATCTCTACCATATCATCAGCAATCAGGGAGTATTTCATATAGTCCTTAATCATATTACTTCCATCAAAATTTAAAACAGGGGTATGAAATACCATATTTGTTTTGATGCTGGTTTCATAATTCTGTGCATCCTTATAGACAATTTCTACATTTTCCAATGTAAAAAGTCCTTCTGTATAGTCTGCGGTAAAGGTAGCCTCTGTAGGAGTAAACTTCAAACAGCTTTTATTTGCCGCTGTTGCAATACTGTCTGTTAATGGCTGTTCTTTATAATAGCCCATAACATAGACAATTTCTTCTACCGCTCCGGGACTATATTGAATTTTTTTATCTTTTCTGGTTACATCATCCTGGTCCCAGAATGCATTCTCCAGCTCTTTCATATAAAGCTTGGTAAATTCACGCTGAATATCAGTTCCTGCCACCATAATATCTCTGTAATCTGCCAGAATTTCCGTATAAGCATTCTCCATAGAGCGGGCAGCAATATCATTCAAACCTACGGTCAGTTCATCCATTACCGTTTCCGCTGTATAAAAGTTTTCTTTTCCAGACTGCTCCACACCACGCATCTGAATATTAGTTATCGTAACATTCATAATGATAACCGCAATGATTCCCACAAAAATGAGCGCCACTAATACAGCAAGCAGGGAAGCTCCCTGATTTTTGTCTTTTAATGACCATCTGTTTTTCATGGCTACTCTCCTTTCGTCGTTTCTATTACTGCATAGGGTTCATCCGAAGCGGTATGCCCCTTCTTATAAATCTCTGTCTTAATTTTAATCAGTCGTACCGGACTATCCTCACCGGTAAGCTGCTTTGTATTAGTAATGATGTTGCCATATTCATCAATTACCTGCCCTGTGGTTTCCGTTCCCGCTGTATTACTGATATTGGTATGAATTACCTGGGCACTGGTAAGTCGTTTTACCTGTAATTTATAAGCAGCATCATTGGCTGTATTCTGACACACAAAATACAGTTCCGGTGCAAAATCCGCCGCCACTGCAGCGGTTTTATTTAATTCCACACAATCTGTTGCTCCTGCATCTGTATCCCGGTCGTAAAGCAGATAAATATTTTTTAAATCTGTCATCTTCACATTCAAAAGCTTTGAAGAATTCCAGTTATCACTAGAGCCCATCCCCCGAAGATTTGTACAGGTATATTTATAAAAAATATCTATCATATATTCTGTACCATTGTTATCAATGTTAATAATCATCTTACGGGATAAACTATTCTCTACTTCACTCTGGGTAAGCAGTGAGCCCACCGGATTTGCCGTGTAATAAGCATTATTAATTGCCATAAAATATACGACAGCCTCATTCTTCTGGTCACGCTCTACTGCCAGTACATCCGTTGTATCATCAATTCCATATATAATCGGTCTGGTTACTGCATTGGCTGCTGTATCAGTAGAAAGTGTTACCACCACATCAAAATTACCATCTACTCCTGCTAACGTAATACTTCCGGTTCCATCCGCATTCATCCCATTCACAACTTCTGTATAACCCATTGACGCATCTGTCAGATACGGCACAGTATAGGCACTTGCACCTTCCGGTTTTTCAATCAGATGATTCTGAACCTTTAAATCTTCTGTTACCGCCTGGGCTAAAACAGTTGCCTGCTGCTCCTTCGCCATCAGGGAACTATATTGCATAGACTCTGCAAAATACATCAAAAGAGGAATCGAAATAATCGCAAGAATTGCCATGGAGAGAATAACCTCTAACAGAGAAAAACCTGCATTGTCAATTTTATTCTTATTCACCTGATATCTCTTCCTTTTATTCATTTACCGAGCCAGCTTCCTCATCTGTTTCTGCGTTTTCGGAATCTGCTGTTTCTTCGTCTGTTCCTGCATTTTCAGAATCAGCTGCTGTTTCTTCGTCTGTTCCTGCATTTTCAGAATCAGCTGCTGTTTCATTGTTTTCTGCATTTTCAGAATCAACGTTATCTTCATCGTTTCCTGCATTTTCTATATCTGCAGTTTCTTCATTTTCAGTAGCTGCCATCTCACTATCTGCGCCTTCCTCGAAAGCGGACGCATTACTGCTTCCTACCTCAGACTGAAGTTCGCTGTTGCTTCTTACACCACTAGACTGGAAAACATTTTCAGAACCTCTGCCAATACCACTGATTTCCGGTTCCTCATATTCTTTTCCTGTATTTGTTAAATAATAAAGATGTATCGTAATTACTCCTGCCAGACGGTCTGTTTCATTATCATAGGTTGCTGAAATGGATGGTATGGTTACTCTGTCCTTTAATCCGCTAATATATGCCACCATTTCCTTAAAGCCTTCATAGGATGCATCATAATTCATACTAAGGGCTGCATAATATCCCACCTTTGCATCCGCAGGGATTGACTGTACCGTCTCTGCTGTGGCATTTAATGCTGTAATATCTCCTATCAGATTGTCCATCAAAAAGCTAATACTTGAAACATGCATGTCTGACATATTTTCCACTTCCTGCACGATTGCGATTGCTTTTTCTGTTGTTACATCCGATGGATATTTTGCAATAATTTCTTCTACCAGCCGGTTACATTCTGCTGTTTGTGCCTCAACCTCTGCCTGACGGTCAACCATCATTTCCAGTTCTGCTACCTTCTGGCGATTTTCTTCATTTGATGCTTCAATCTCTGCTGCCTTTGTAACACTCTTATTAAAAATGAAAAAATATGACCCTGCAATTAAAATCAATGCTAAGAGCAGGAGCAGTAATCTTTCTTCTGAATTGGATAATTTCATTTTTGACATTTTACCTATTCTGCTCCTTCCTGTGTATTTTCTGTTTCTGATGCACTTTCTTCTGTATCCGATGGCATCTCTGTATTTATTGGCACTTCCTCTGTTTCTGCCGACACATCTGTTGCTTCTGTTGCCGGTTCTACATAATCTGCTAATACGGAGAACTGCCAGATAGTATTTCCAGAGGCATTTTCATTTTCTGCCATAGACGGAATTGTAATATTACTTAAAAATGGAATCTCAGAGAAATTCATTATCATCTGTGCCGCTGTCAGCTTCTGGTCGCAGGTTACATTTAAAGTAATGCTGCTCTCTACTATCGTCATACTCTGTATGGTCATGGAGGTTGGAAGTTCATTTTCCAATACTTCCATTAACTCCCCTAGTTTTTCGTTCTTTGTCTTTGTAATTTCATCAAAGGCTGCATATTGAGCTGCGGTTGTCCGGGCAGTCTCATTGGCTTCATAAATACCCTGAATATAAGAAAGTTCTTCAATCCGCTGTTCTAAACGTTTCTGCTCCGAAACCGCAAGAAACTTACGAATTGTTCCTGTGAGTGCCAGTACAACACTAATTAACAGTGCCCCCGCAAGAATTACATAGGCAGATTGTAAATTATTTTTCTTATCCTGCTGCTCTTTTAGTTCCTTTGGCTTAATATCAATCGGATGGATTGCTGCACCTATTACTGACATATAGCTGACAGGCTGGGAGGAGAGACTATGTACTGTTCCCACGCTGCTCTTGCTAAAATGTACAAGCAAAGCATAATCTAACTGCTCCAGCTGCAGCGGAATTTCTGTCATAAACATCTTATGGATTCCGGCAAAACGGACACCATCTCCCATCAAATGTAATTTTCCCTGAAACTCTCCCTTAGACTGATTTTTATAATAATCTAAGGCTGTATAAACCACACGGATATGATAGCTTAAGGCATCCTTAATATCTGCATAAGCTTCTTCTAACAATTCCTGACGTTTTTCAAGGTCTTCGATTCCTGTTTCCGTAAATTCCTCTGCCTTAGGCTTCTCATTTAAAACATCATGGGTTCTTAAGAAATCAAATGCTTCATATTCATCCTTTGCCCCTAACATTGGATGGTCTAATACCGCTGCAAGAGAGGTGCCATAACCGTAAGGTGCAATACGCTGAAATTCTAATTTCTTATTCGAAACCATACTGATAATTGTTGCCTGTTCCTCAAGCTGTACAATTACTGCATTCTCTGAGAAATGGCTGTTCATAAAGGATAACGCACTGTTTCCGATATATTCAAAGGTTTCAATATTCAATCCTGCATTTTCCGCAAAAGAACAATAGTTGCTTAACAGATTATCCGGCACTGCAACCAAAAGCAGTTTTAAGGATTTTCCGTTTTCCTCTACCACGTCCATATTACGGAAGGAAATTGTATAATTTGACACATCCATTGGGAAATATTCTCTTGCCTGTGCCTCAACAATTCCTGCAATCTGTTTTTCTTTTACATAAGGAATTGTAATCTCTCTTGTGATTACTTTTGATGAATTAATGGAAAAAATTACATTCTTTTCCGTAATCTGATGCTTCGCCAGTTCAGCCATTAAGGTAGCAGCAAAGCTTTCCTTGTCTCTGATATAACCATCTTCAATGGCATGCTCCGGTGTACGGAAAGAAAAGGCTTCATATACCTGCGGTGCCTTTTTATTTTTCTCTACCACTGCAACCTTTGTCCACCAGATTCCTGTTTCAATACTAATGACCTTTTTTGACATCTGTCTTCTCCTTATAATAAGTATCTACATGCTTTCTCATTCCAAAAAACTGACACTTTTACTTATGTTTTTAAGCTTACATTTAAAGCTTTCTCGAATCAGAAAGCATTACATAATTCCTAAACATCCAAGATACCACTCTATCATTCTGTTGCCCCAGAGTGCTGTAATAAATATTCCTGCTGACAAATAAGGGCCCATCGCCAGCATATGCTCTGCTTTCGTCAGTCTGATTCTCAAAATATGAATCACTGAACCAATAATACATCCCAGAAAAAAAGCAAGCAGGATACATTTCCAGCCTATGATAAGACCCGCTGCACCCATCAGCTTAATATCACCGCCGCCAATTGCTTTTCCATCGGATAAAATATATAAAAGGTAAAGCGGCAGACTTACCGCCACCGCACCAATCAGATGCTCCTTCAAATTAGAGGCATCCAAAATACACATGATAATTCCAAGCCCTGCCAGAAAAATATTTAAGCAGACCGGAATCTCAAAGGTTCTTTCATCAATCACTGTTATTACTATTAAGGCAGATGACATGAGACAATAGATAATACTGCTAGCATTACTACCGTTTGCCATGAAAACGATAACATATAAGATGCCATTTAGCATTTCAATAAGTGGATACTGCCATGATACTTTTGCTCCACAATAACGGCATCTGCCCTTTAGCAATAAATAAGAAAATACCGGAAACAAATCATACCAGCGAAGTCTGCTGCCACAGCTCATACAATGAGAACTTGGTAATATGCTCTCTTTTGCCGGAATACGATAAATGCAGACATTTAAAAAGCTGCCAATTACGATTCCGTATAAAAATATGATGCTATAGAGTAATATGGTGATGACTGCTGGCATGGTGTCTCCTTTTTTATTGGTTTGGTTGATTTCTGCCCGAAGAGTTTGCGTTTTAAGTTTGATAACTCTTCGAGCAAAATTGATTTGCGTATCTTATAAATCAGATACTACTGGGTCTAATGTTGAGCCTGTTGCTGTAGCTGTAACTGTTTTGTTATCAAGGTCTATTTCAATTGTAACTTCTGTTGTGCTTTTACCTGTATCAGAACCCATTTTACCTGTTAAAGCTCCAATTGTACTGTATCCTACTAACTCCTGAATTTCTGGCTGTAATAATAACGCATCAGCATCTGTGTTAGTACCATATACTAAAACAGTAATTGTACCAGAAGTAGCTGTAATATCAGCAACATTTGAAGAATATGCTGTTACAGCTGCTGTAGAGTAGCTGTTAAGTAACTGAATATCTTTTGCTTCTTTAGATTTGTTTAAGTATGGAATAACCTGTGTACCTACAATACCTACTAAGATTGCCATAATAGCAATTACGATGATTAATTCTACTAATGAGAATCCTTTGTTATCTGCTTTTTTCTGTTTCATTTTTTCGATGAATTTCATTTTTCTCTCTCTCCTTTTGTACATTAAATATCATTTTTATCTATTATCAAGCGGTTCATGGCAACCGGCCGATAAACTAAATAGAATTGTAAAGGCTGAACATTGGCATCATGACTGCTAATACAATTGGAATTACCACTAATGCCATTATGATAATAATCAAAGGCTCCATTGCCGCAAGCAATGCTCCTGTTGCCATCTCAACCTCTTCATCATAATAATCTGCGATTTTATCCAGCATGTCTTCCATATTTCCGGTTTCTTCGCCGATTTTTATCATATGGTATACCATTGGCGGAAATACACCGCTGTCTGCTAATGGTACGGATAATGGAATACCCTGGGTCACATCCTTTTCTGCCCTTTTTAATACCTGCTTTACAATTTCATTCGACATAATGCGTTCCACAATTACAATGGCATCCACTAATGAGATACCGGAAGCTGTCAGCGTACTTAAGGTTCTTGCTAATCTTGCACTGGCAGATTTAATCGTAAGATTTCCTACCAATGGAAAATGCAGTCCCAGCTTTCCGAAAAGAATTGCGCCACGTTCTGTCTTTTTAAATTCCTTAATAAAGAATGCAAGCAGAACGACTACCGCCACAATGTAATACCAGCTATGTACCAAGGCATCACTAATTGCCATAACAGCTACTGTGATTCCCGGTAATTCTGCATCAATTTCATCAAAGGTTGCAGTAAAGGTTGGTACAATTTTTATCATCATTACTGCAACAACTACAATAATTACAAGAATTAAAATAATTGGATAAATTAAAGATTTTGTAACTAATCCCCTTAAATGGGCATCCTTTTCAAAGTGTTTTCCTACCCGGTCAAATGCCACATCCAATCCACCGGAGGCTTCCCCGGCTGCCACCATATGTATCATAATATCCGGAAATACTTTTTTATGATGTGCCATCGCATCCGCTAAGGTTTCACCCTTTTTTACCGCATCCCTGACATCTTCAATTGCATGCCGAAAGGTTTTATTTTCTGTCTGTTCTGCCAACATATCCAAGGCATCAATTACCGTAACTCCGGCATTTAAAATGCTCTGAAACTGTCTACAGAATACACTTAATTCTCTTGGCTTTACAGCACTTCCGAAATGTATTTCAATATCCTTATTTAAGATATTCGCCAGTTCTAAGGACACGACAAAATTGCCGCCTGCCCGAAGTTCTGCATTTGCAGCCTCTTTATCAGCAGCTTCTATCGTTCCTTTTTTTCGCTTTCCGTCGGCCTGTATAATCTCATATTTATAGCTTGCCATGCTCATTTCCTCTCTGTTTTCCGGTCTCTTTCTTTATCCCTGCCAAAATTACCGGAATAGTACTTCTCTTTTCCTTCTCAAATCTTAGTACAATTTTTCCTGCATTGCATAGGAATCCTGGGCATATTCCACAGCCTTTGCACCATCTATCTTATGCTTTAAGTATAAATCAAATAAGGCATCATCCATCGTCTGCATTCCCAGCTTTTTACTGGTCTGAATCATGGATTCTATCTGATGGGTTTTTCCTTCACGAATCAGATTTTTAATCGCCATGGAACCATGCATTACCTCAAAGGCTGCCACCCTTCCTTTTCCATCACTTGTCGGCAGTAGCTGCTGTGAAATAACACATTCTAATACAGAGGCTAACTGCACCCTTACCTGAGTCTGCTGGTGTGGTGGAAATACATCGATAATACGGTCAATCGTTGCCGCAGCACCAATCGTATGCAAAGTGGAAAATACAAGATGTCCTGTCTCTGCTGCTGTAATTGCAGTAGAAATCGTATCTAAATCTCGCATTTCACCTACCAGTACAATATCCGGGTCTTCTCGAAGGGCTGCCCTTAAAGCATTCGCATAGGACATGGTATCAAGGCCGATTTCACGCTGGTTTACGATGGCTTTCTTATGGTTATGTAAATACTCAATCGGGTCTTCTAACGTAATAATATGAACATTCTGGTCATTATTAATAATGTCAATCAGGGAAGCTAAGGTCGTAGATTTACCACTTCCGGTTGGTCCTGTTACCAGAACAAGTCCTCTTTTTTTCTTGGTCAGTTCTAATACTGACGCCGGCACACCAAGACTCTCCGCTGCCGGAATCTGGGTTCCCACTAGTCTTAATACTGCAGCATAGGAACCACGCTGTTTAAAAGCATTCACTCGGAAGCGTCCTAATTCAGGAATGGAATAGGCAAAATCCACCTCTCCCCGTTCCTCTATTGTTTTTGCCTGATGAGGGCTAAACATAGAAGCTACCAGTTCCTTTGCCATTTCCGGAGAAAGACGGTCAAACTCTTCCATTTCCCGTAAAATTCCATGGTCTCTGCACTTTGGACGGATTCCTACCGTAATATGTAAATCGGAAGCACCACGCTTTGCTGCTGCCGCTAATAAATTTTTTATTGTTGTCTCCATCTTTTCCCTTTCTCACAAAGCAATCTGTAGTCACGCCTGTCCGGCTTAATCTTCATCGTAGGTAATACGTTTTACTTCCTCGATAGTAGTAATTCCTTTTAACACGTAATCAATCGCTGCCATTCGCAGGGTTTTCATGCCTTCTTCTAACGCAATCTTTTCTATATTATCTGCAGTTTCACCCTTGCTGATAGCCTTTCTTAAAGCCGGTGTAATTGGCATAATTTCATAAACACCCACACGGCCAAAATACCCGGTTCCGCCACATTTCAAACAGTCTTTATGGCCAGTCTGCTTGATGATTAATCGTCCCGGTGTATTTGCTTTTCCAAGTAATTCTTTTTCAAACTCATCCGCCTCTTTTTCCACACAGCAGCTTGGACACACACGACGCACAAGACGCTGGGCAATCACACCTACCACAGAATCTGCTATCAGGTAATTTTCTACGCCCATATCTGAAAGACGGGTAATGGTACTGGCAGAACTGTTGGTATGCAGGGTACTTACTACTAAGTGTCCTGTAATAGAGGCTTTTACTGCAATTTCTGCTGTCTCCTGATCTCGAATCTCACCAATCATAATGATGTCCGGGTCCTGACGTAAAATAGAACGCAATGCGGAAGCAAAGGTAAGTCCCGCCTTTTCATTTACCTGTACCTGATTGACACCATTTAAATTTGCTTCCACCGGGTCTTCTACTGTAATAATATTAACCCCTTCCACATTCAGCTCACTCAATGCGGTATAAAGCGTTGTGGATTTACCACTTCCTGTCGGTCCGGTAACTAATATAATGCCGTTTGGACGGCTAAGAATTTTATCAAATTTCTCTAGTTCTTCCGGTGGAAATCCCAAACTTTCCTTATCCTTTGTCAGACCTTTTTTCTTGGTCAGTCGCATAACTGCCTTTTCCCCATAAACGGTTGGTAAAACAGATACACGAATATCATATTCATTTCGGTCTACAATTGCTGTTGCACGACCATCCTGGGGTTTTCTTTTTTCGGAAATATCAAGGCCGCTGATAATTTTAATACGGGCTAGCATTGCTGCATGAAGTGCGGAATCATGAAGCATCTCTTCCTGTAACACACCATCCACACGGAAACGGATGCGGAGCTTACTTTCCATTGGCTCCACATGAATATCACTGGCTCTTTTATGTACAGCCTGTTCAATCATCTGTTTTACTAATTTTACAATTGGTGCCTGATTCAGCTGCTCCTCACTTGCTTCCTCTGCCGCAATACGCTCCTTATGCTGTTCCTCGTGTTCTCTGGTAAACTGCTCTGCTACTCTTAAGGCTTCCGCATTACCATAATAACGGTCTATGGTTGCTGCAATATCCTTCTGGGTTGTAACATATATTTCAATCTGAAAACCGGTAATAATTGATATATCATCAATCGCACGAATATCCAGCGGATCACTCATCGCCACCTTAAGTACATTTGGATTCTTTTCACTGAAACCAAAGGGCACAAGGTTATATTTTCGAAGGATTGCTTCATCTGCCAATCTTGTGATTTCTTCACCAATTCGCTCCATGGAAAGTACAACACCTTCATAACCAAGCTGGTCCATCAGGGCATCTGCCATCTGCTGTTCCTTAATATAGCCTAAATCCAGCAGCACGGTTCCAAGCTTTTCACCACTTTTGGTACTGCGCTGAACCGCCAGTGCCTCTTCAATTTTCTCCGGTGTAATCACACCGGCTTCTACTAATAATTCCCCCAGCCTTTTTTTTCGGCTGTATCCCATCGGTCTCTCCATATTCCTCATTCGCCTTCCTTAATCTTTAGAATCTCATTAGAATATCGTTACCTTCTGACTCATTTCTGTTCTATCCTGAGCAAATTTTACCGCTGTATCTGTAGAAATGTAACTCTTCATATATAAATCATAAATAGCATCATCCATTGCCATCATTCCCGCTTTTCTTCCATTCTGGATAATTGTAGGAATATGATGGGTTTTTCCGTCACGAATTGCTGTTCTGACTTCCGGATTTGCCAGTAAAATCTCATAAGCTGCCACCCGGCCCTTGGAGTTAATCTTCGGAAGAAGCTGCTGGGAAACTACTCCCTTTACAACCTCTGCCAGCTGAACTCTTACCTGCTGCTGCTGGTATGGTGGAAATACGTCTACTAATCTTTCAATTGTGGATACTACATTGTTGGTGTGTAAAGAAGTAAATACAAGATGTCCCGTCTCTGCTGCTGTAATGGCTGTTTGTATTGTCTCCATGTCACGCAGTTCTCCAATTAATATTACATCCGGGTCCTGACGCAGGGATGCCTGCAGGGCTCCCGCATAGGATTTGGTGTCATAGCCAATTTCTCTCTGACTGATAATAGATTTGTTATGCTGAAGCAAATACTCAATTGGGTCTTCCAATGTGATAATACTTTTCACATATTTCTTTGATATTTCATTCACTAAGGCTGCCAGGGTAGTTGATTTACCACTGCCCGCAGAACCGGTTACTATTACCAGACCACGCTTTAAATCCGTCAGGTTAATTATCTCCTGAGGAATCCCTAATGTTTGTGGTGTTGGTATTTCAACTGCCAATATACGAAGTGTTGCGGCCAAAGAACCTCGCTGTCTAAATACATTAATTCGGATTCGAGATAGCCCCGGAAAAGAATGGGCGAAATCAACTTCTCCATTTTTTTCTAAAGTTTCCAGCATCTGTTCTGTCATAATTGCTCTCATGGTCTCTGCTATCTCAGCCGGCATTAACCGCTCCTCAGATACCGGTGTCATTGCACCATCAATCCGATACATAAGCGGCGCTCCCGGTATCAGATGAATATCTGATGCTCCGCATGCTGCAGCATCCTTTACTATTTGTTCTATTCGTTCCATTTCATTCATGCTGTCTTTCCCCCAAACATTCTAAAAGTATTTGTTTTTTCCCATAAATAATACCTTTTTCGACACTGCTTTTGTTATATTAGCATTACTATCATAACCTTTGCAACTATATTCATCAGCAACGGGACTAAAGTATCATGTTTTTTCGTCATTTTTCGTATTTTTTCGCCTTTTCAGTTTCCGCCCTGCCTTGTCATTTCCTAGCTTTCTTCGGTAACAAAAAAAATTCCGTTTACACAACTGTGGCATCCCGGCATTGTCTTTTACTTGTAAAAATTCTTATGACTAGAACAAAAGTGTGCTTCACACACTCCGCGTTCCAGTTTCTGATATAGCACAACTTTTGTTCCGCGCGCGTAGCTGCGCATCCTGCCGGTGGCTTTTGATTCAAAGGAATTTGCAAAAATTCCTATGAATCAAAAAAAGAGAAGTTTCTTCCTTCTCCCGTCAAATTTCCTATTCAGCAAATCCCGTATTTTCTTTCCATACTTATATTTCTAAAACTTGCTAACTATATAAAAAAATAAGCAGGACGATAAGCCGGGTTATGTCTAAAATGATCATCTATCTAGAATAACTGTTGCCAGTTATTTCAAGCGACCTACCTAAAGCTGGCGGGCCACGTCAACGCTTTTATTCGGTCT
>CAYMIS010000004.1:0-58717 GCA_964390485.1 uncultured Roseburia sp.
CTTTTTTACATCCTTCCATATCTTTTATTCTATATTAAAACTTCTCCAGTTTTTCCCTTAAAATCGTTGAAGATGTATCTTTTGTATATGGAAGAAATACCAGTTTAGCTCCCAGCTCTTCCATTTCTTTTCTGGTAGCCTCCCATCTTTCATTCCCTTTCCAGTCATCACCAATATAAATTTCATCAAATCTTACAGATTCCCATATTTCTTTCTTATCCAGTGTTTTTGTGACAATCACTTCATCCACATATTTAATCGCACGTACTATTTCCACACGTTCTGCCAATGGTATGATTGGACGCTTGTTTTTGTAACTCTCTACCAATTCATCTGTATTAATTCCTACAACCAAATAATCACAATGCTTCTTAGCATTCTTAATTAAATTTAAATGTCCAATATGAAACATATCATATGTTCCCTGTGTGTAGCCTATTATTTTTCCCATTTTTCTCCCTCACTAATCTTCCTATTTATCATTAAAAATTTTATCTACAATTCTTTTACAATAATTTTCCGTAACATTATGCATTTGTGGCAAAATTTCCTGACGCCTTGCACTCCATACATCCCGTCCCAGACTTACATTCTCTAAAAAAGCTTTCATATCTTTTAAATCATAAATCTTTTCTCCCGGCATGTATTCTAATGGATTTTCAAAAACAAAGCCTCTTGTCAGCCCATACTCTTCGCAATCTGCCAGCACAAACCCAAGGGGTCTGTCCATTAACAGATAATCTACAGCGATTGAAGAATAATCTGACACTAACGCATCACATACACCCACCAGACGATACAGCTGTACCTCTTTTTCTTTTAACATTTCATCCGATATATAACAAACATTCTTTAAATCATGTGCATCTTTCCAACCTGTTTGCAGCGGATGTTTTTTTATGATTAGCAGTATATTCAACGCTTCACAAAACCGGTTCAATTCCTGCAATTCCTCAAGTCCACTTAATCCCGGTAACTCAAACGGAAGTTCTATTCCATTTTCAGCATATCCGGTCAGTGAGCATTTTCGAAAGGTAGGCATCCAAATTACAACTTTCCTAAAGGTTTCTTCCCTATCAAATAATTTGTGCAAAATCTGTTCCTGATGATTTTCTTCACTTAAAAGCCAATCATATCGCGGATATCCCAGTGGCAATATTTTACTTTCATCCACTTCCCAATAGCGGGATTTCGTTTTTACAAAAACAGGCCCCGGCACTAGTGCATAGTCAAACATCTCCATTGTTTTACTGCGGGGGATATCAGCTTTATCATGTATCGCGCCCTTATATCCGCATCCATGCCACAAATTAACCACAACCTGTCCTTTGCAGCGGCATCTGTTCAAATCAGCTGTATTATTGGTATAGAAAAAATACTTTGCCGTATTTCCATAATAAAAGGCTCTGATATCACTCCAGCCATGTTTACTTTCAGCCGTCACAAAAATAACATTCTTGTATTTATAATCCTTAAACTTACTTTTTTCTGACACAGCCCAAATAATTTGGTATTTCTCATTATAGCCATTGTCTATCAAATATTCAAATAAAGCTCTGGCATTGTCTGTAAAATCCTGCATCTGCCGATTCTTAAACATGATACGGTTTTCACAAACCGAAGCATGATTTTTTATCCATTTCTCTGCCAAACGCATCTGTATTTTTGTACACGCACGGCAACCGTAATAAAAAAACGCTTCTATCATGCCTTCTTCTTTTATTTTTTTTCTTATTGAATCAATTGTCATAGCTTTCCCACTTCATTTTGTGCGCATCATCTTTCATAGGATGATTTCTCTGGTAAAAATGTTTCAAATGCATCAATAATACTTTGCTTTTTCATTTCAAAATCCTGAATATTAGAATCATCGTTCAGGCAAATCATCTTACATTCACGCTTTCGCAGCGTATGCTGTATTTTATTATCATCAAGTCCAATTGTATAAAATCTTCCCATCTTCATGGACTGCGGTTCATATTTTCCTTCCATATACTGCCAGTATTTGATTAAATACTGATTCACATCAAATACTGTCCGGAATTTGTTCTTGCATACGTTATTTAATACCTCTTTCTCTTCCTGCCAAAGCTGTTCGTATGTACTTTTCAAAAAAGGGCTTGGCATATGGGTATATCTAAAGCCTGAAAATTTTCCATATGGCAGCATCAGCAGATTTCGCATTACATGCACTCCATAGGCAGGATGAAACCATTTCTTCCAGTTTCTTCGAATGGCATCCCGTTTCTTATAATGCATATTTACAAGTGCCGCATCATTTAACAGCATGTGGGCAAAAGGATTCTTATAATCATCCTGAGCTACTGCTGTCTCGATACAACAATCTCTTGGCAGTCCATTCTTGAAGAAATCTTCTTCTTTCATTGGATTAATCACAAATGTATCATCATTAAAAAAAACAAACTGCTCTGAAAGTCCTTCTATTTTATGAAGATTCAGTTCAATTGCATTAATATTAAACGTTGGCAGATATTCTGCATTCATAAAATCCGTATGCTTTACAATCTGAAGCTTCGGATGCTCTGTATTCAACCATGATGGCACATGCCCCCATGTCACAAAATATATTTTATTTACCCAGGGGGTAAATTTTTCTACTCCACGAAACCAATATTGCAGATTGCCCCAATCGCGATATCTGCAGGCAGACGAATCTGCCCCCTGCCCCGGCACATATTCCTGACGTTCCTTAAGCCACTCTGGGTCACTTCCATCCACCCACGTAAGGACAAAATCAATTTTTCCCATATCTACTTACTCCTGATATAATTGTTTCAGCCTCTCTGCTTCCATCTTAATGTCGAATCCTTTTTCTTCTAAAAGCTTCTTTTTTTTCTGAACAGTTTCTCTTTCTTTTCCTTTATATTTCACAATATGTTCTGCCCATACTGAATGAAGTTCCTGTAACGATAATGCTTCCACATCCTTGTCAAGAAATGTTTCCTCCGATATTGTATCCGATACAACGCATGGCAATCCATTTGCCTGAGCCTCAATTAACGCAAAGGGAAGACCTTCATACAACGATGGAAACAAAAAAACATCCATTGCCGAAAAATATCTGTCAACATCATCTCGTACACCTGCAAAATGTACATTATCGCCAATTCCATATTCTTTTATCTTTTCTTCTATCTTTGGTCGTAATTCCCCATCCCCAATCAGACATAGTATTGCCTGTGGTTCTAATTTTAAAACCTCACGGAAAATCTCAAGCATCTCCATATGGTTTTTCTGAGAATCAAAACGTCCAACATGTCCAATTACAAAATTTGACTTCCAGCCCAATGTATTACGTAGCTGGCTGCGTTTTTCTTCTGAAAATATATATTTCTCCACATGTATCGCATTTTGTATGATATAAACCTCTGATTTTTTATATTCTTTTTCCCCATACAAAAACTTTGCGGCCTTCCTTCCACATGCCACTTTTACATTTGCCAGGCGATTTATGCGGGAACGGTTTATATAATGCATTACTTTTCTTACGATTCCTGTTGTAGATGCATTATGGGAATGAGCAATTATCTTTTTTATACCTGCCTCTTTCGCAAGACGCAATGGTACAACATTCGCTGCCGATAACATATTCACATGTATCACGTCATATTTTTGTTCCTCTAAAATTCTACGAACCTCTCGCACATAACCAAAATAATCTCTTTTCACATTTGGAACATAAAAAACCCTGCCTCCCAGAGCCTTTATCTCTTCCTCATAGGCAAGTTCGTCATACATACACAAATAATCAAATATAACGTTTTTTTTTGCAAGTTCCCGATTATAATTTATTGCAAACGCTTCCACGCCTCCGGGATTGTTCCCAAGACCTACCTGTAATACCTTCATTTAACCCCTCATCTCTATCCGTTTTACCAGTTTTTTTATCATCTCATCATAACCTAATATACGCTTCAAGAAATTAATCCCCATACTTATCACCAGTGAAATTAGCAAAATAACGAGTGGTACTGCCAAAAAATATTTTACTGACCAGACATAATCTGCCAGATAATCCCTGACAAAGGAATGCACCAGCCAGATATTATAAGAATGCATTCCAAAAAATTCCAATATCGTCTTAAAAATACGAATCCGAAATACATATTCTACAAAGAATAAAATAACAAAAAATGGTATGATTGCATATCTGTATTCCCAGAACAAAGACAATGATACCTTTCTAAAACTCCATATTCCAAATAAAATAATAAAAAGTAATACACAAAACTTTACCATATCATTTAAGACGTCATGCTTTAACAGATGTGCTTTCTCAAATTTCGCAAAAAAATCATATTTACAGCACAACATTCCAATTACAAAAACCATCAAAAATGAATATGTATTACTTCCACCTAAAAAACCTATTCCAAGAATCCTTGGCAGGGAAAATATCAGCAGAACACATGCCAAATCCCCGAATTTATTCATAAACGTAACTAAAACAGGAACCAATATTACGAATATAATTGCCGTACTGATATACCACCATGCTCCATTCACGCTTGTAGTGTCCATAACACCGGATAGTCCTGCCATATCAGCAAATATCATCACTATTTTCTCAATTCGGTTCTCTCCCCATTTGCCATATCCGAATCCATTTACAAAGCCGTACACAATATATGCTAATGGTGCAATAAACCAATAGCCTGATAAAGTAGATACGATTCTTGTACCTATCCACTTTGCTGTATGATTTGTCTTTCCCTCATTCAGCAGTCTGCTATAACCATGCATCAATCCATATCCTGATACAAAGGCAAACAAACTCACACATATTTTTGAATAAATACCTATATTAATTACCCAGTTCTCCTGTAACGGGAAAAAAATCACATCATAGCCGGCATATTTATCTGCAGTACGGAAACAATGATGAAACAGCATCAATAAAATCGCAACACCTTTTAACGCTGTTGAATCAGATTTTTTTAATCTGGTTTCCATCTTTTCACCACCTACTTTATCATATTCTCATACATAGGAAGAACATCGGCAATATCTCCATATGCAATTAATTTTCCCTTTTCCAGAATCATTGCTTTATCACAAATTCTCTGAACCTGCGCCAAAGAATGGGATACAAATAATACGGTTACCCCATCTTCCATCATCTCTCTAATTCGCTTTTCACTCTTTTTCTTAAACTTAGCATCCCCTACGGACAACACTTCGTCTAAAATTAATATCTTTGGCTTCACCGTTGTAGCAATCGCAAAACCTAATCTTGATTTCATACCCGAAGAGTAATTTTTTAATGGTACATCTATGAATTCCCCTAATTCTGAAAATTCTACAATTTCATCATATTTTTCTTTCAAAAACTGTTTCTTGCATCCTAACATAGCACCATACAGGAAAATATTTTCTCTTCCGGTATACTGTGGATTAAATCCTGCGCCAAGCTCTAATAACGGAACAATTTTACCATTTCTGGTTACTTTTCCCTCCGTTGGCTTAAATACTCCTGCAATTACTTTCAATAAAGTGCTTTTCCCTGCACCATTCAATCCTAAAATTGCTACTTTATCGCCCTTTTCAATTGTGAAGGAAACATCTTTAAGTGCCCAAAATTCATTATATTGAATCTGTTTTTTTAGTAACTTGATTACATATTCCTTTAAATTGTCAACTTTTTCTTTGCTTAAATTGAACTTCATACTAACATGTTCAACTGCAATTGCTGGTTTACCCATCTGCTCACTCCTTATATGTGCATAATAAACTCATCCTGCTTTGCTTTAAAACAAACTAATCCCACGATTACGGAGCCCAAACTAAAGACACCTGCATATATCATATTCTGAATATCCATAACCTGTCCAAATATTGCTGAACGGAAAAGATCTATAATACAATATAATGGATTATACTCTAATATCCAGTACCAGTTACTTTCCAGCAATTTCTCCGGATAATAGAAAATTGCACAAGTATACATAATAAGCATTAATATTACAGACCAAAGATATTCCAAATCTCTAAAAAACACTCCAATAGTGGCAAGAATCATACCACAGCCATAGCAAAGCATTAATATCAGCAATAGCGGAACAATTGCCTGCAATGTATATACCGACACCGATACCCCAAGAAAGAAGCCAACTGCTACCAGTACCACCAGTGAAATTAGAAAAATGATATAATTATATAGTACGGTTGCCAATATATATAAATACTTTGGTACATACACCTTTTTAATCATTCCTGAATTCTTACGAATGGATGTCAATGACGACTTTGTTGATGTAGAAAACATGGAATACAATAATCTTCCCGTCAAAATATATACCGGAAAATCTTTCGAAGAATTACCATGCAGCGTTCCAAAAACGATTGTCAAAACAATCATGGTAAGCAATGGTTCCAACAGCGACCATAAAATTCCCAAATAAGAACGTCGATATTTTAATTTTAATTCTTTTTTTACTAATTCAGAAAGCAAAAATTGATACTGCAAAAAATTATCAATGTATTTTTTCATCTATCTCTCCATCTCTTTCTCAAACTACTGCGACATTTTAGCACATACTATTTTTCTCGTCAATGGCAATACAATCAGCCTATTATACCACTTTCCCCACTCACATGCAATTGCTGTTTGTAGCATGCAATATTGTAATTGTAGCATATTTATATTGTATGTACTTTGCTTTATCAAAGGAACTCTTTTTTAATAATCCTATGTTCAACTGCCAACACCAGAAAAAATGCCAACAGATTTACATCTGCTGGCATAAAAAATTTTATTTTTTTGTCTGCTTAAAGAGAAAACTTGCATTACAGCCACATCTTGATTTTGAAATTTAGGCTGCGTCCCTATTTTACAGATTATTAATCACATACAATAATTTCGCTGCATAATCTTCGTCCATAGCCCATCCTTTTCCATATGGATTGTTTGGAATGGATAACCATTCGATATATGGTGCACTGTTACGTGTCACATGCTCAAAGCGTGTATCTACACATTCATTCACCAACTCTTCATCAGAAGCATATGCTTTCAAATGCTGTACCTGGGCTCTTAAGCCTGTCCGTACATCTGTAAAGGTTTCACCGCCAACACCGCCGCCGGTTGCTCCTAAACCACCGAAATTGCACTGCTCCGGTTTCACATCTCCGCCAAACTGAAGTCCACCGGTTTCTAACATTACCTGTGCAAAGAGTACTTCTGTTTTAACACCTTCTGCTTCTGCTTCTTCTTTTAAAATCGTTAAGAAAGCTTCTGCTGTTTCCGCTCCTTTATCCTTGTAGGTAACTTCCGGATAGGTATATCTGTCATTATAATACGCTAACATCTGTTCCACAGTCAGACTGCTCTCGCCCATAATTAAGTGACCTGTTGTCTGAGTTTTAATAGTTGACCAGGAACCGTATACTTTCTTTCCATTGGAAAGTGTCGCATAAGCACGTACTTTATAGTAGTAAGCTGTAGCTTCATTCAGGTTTTTATGGGTATAAGTTTTACCGGTTGTCTCTTTCACGGTGATATATTCACCATCTTTTTTACTGCTGACTGCCAGCTGATAGCCGTCTGCATTAGTTACCTTTTTCCAGCTGATTTTAAGCCCATTATCTTCTTTCAATGCAATGGAAGATATTTTTGCTTTTTCCAGTACCGGAACTGCAATTGAACTGCTGTAATCACTTCGTCCAATTTCTCCGCCCTTTATTTCTGAAATTGCAGCAATTCTGTAATAGTAAATCGTTCCTTCCTTTGCTTTTTTATCTGTATAAGAAAGGGTTGTCGCTGAATTTACCGTTCCAATATGCTTAAAGCCAGTGTTTTTCTTTGTACTTCTGTAGATATAATAACCATCTGCATTTGTTATCTTTTTCCAGCTTAAGGTTACTTTACCACCACTGGTTCCTGAAACCTTTGAAATAGAAGGTTTCTTTAATGTCCAAGCCTTCTGCTTGGATGAGTAAGATGACACCTCTGTTTTATCGCCCTTCTTTTTATAGACGCGAATCTTATAGTAATATGTCTTTCCGGCTTTTACCTTTTCATCTGTATAAGTGGTTGTTCCTGCCTTCTTAATTGTAGCAATCTTAGAATAGGTTCCATTCTTAGAGGTGCTGCGGTAAATCTGGTATCCTGTCACACCGGAAACTTTTTTCCATGTTAAAGTAATCGATGTACCATCATTTGCTTTCACTGTGGAAATAGCAGTTTTCTTTAATGTCTTGCCGGATACTGCCTTAGAAGCACTACTATAATTCTTTACATCATCTACTTTTTTAATTACTTCAACTTTATAATAATATGTCTTTCCGGCTTTCAATTCCTTATCTGTATAGGTTGTCTTAGCTTTTCCCTTCACAGTTGCAAGTGTTGTATACTTTCCGTTGGAAGAAGTACTACGCTTGATGCGGTATCCCCATGCGCCATCTACTTTTTCCCAATTGATTTCAAGGGAAGTACTTGATTTAGAAATGACATAATTAATACTTGTCTTCTCTATTGTCTTTCCTGATACAGCCTTGGATAATCCACCGTATCCGGTCTGACCATTCTGTTCAATATAAGCTTCTACCTTATAGTAATAAGTTTTGCCGGTTGTAGAAATCTTATCTGTATAGGAGGTTGTATCTGCCGATGTAATCTTTTTAATTTCTTCGTAGCCACTATCTTTTTTGGTACTTCTATATAAAATATATCCACTGGCACCGGATACTTTCTTCCAGCTGATTTTTAACTTCTTAGAATCAACTGATGTTACAGATTTAATAGAACCTTTTGCAATGGACTTTCCTTTCGCTGTTCTGGAAGCAGCACCTACACCTTCTATTCCATTACTGGTTCTATAAGCCTGCACCTTGTAGGTATAGTTCTTATTATTTGAATCTACCTTATCTGTATAAGTAGTTGTTTTTCCGGATGTTACAGTTGCAATCTGTTCATAATCCCCGGTAGAATCATTCTTTCTGAAAATCTTATATCCAGCCGCATATTTCACTTTCTTCCATGCAATTTCTATTTTCTTGCTGGACTTTGATTTCACATATTTAATTTCCGCTTTCTTTAAAGCACAACCCATAACACTGTCAGATTTCTCACCTGCACTGTTGCCGCTATAAACTGCTCTTATCTGATAATAATATTTTTTTCCGGTTGTAGCATTTTTATCGATAAAGGATGTAGATGTGGATGTTCCAATCAATGCTGTAAGTACACCACCATCTTCTCTTCGATAGATTTCATAGGATGTTGCATCACTTACTTTTTCCCACTTAATCTTTATTGTTCCATCCCAACGGGACTGGGTATAGCTGATAACCGGTTTTTCCTGAGATTTTTTCTTTAATCCGTAACACTCTGCAATCGCCTCCGCATCTGCTATACCGAGTTTTTTCAGCTTTTCCTCGGAATTAAGGAAGTTTACATAATCCGTAGAACCTTTTAAAAATGCATGTTCTACAATAACTGCTAAAATTCCTCTCTGCTTACTCTCTCTCATAAGAGTATAATAATCCGCAACACTTCCATCCGGATATTTGTCTACTTCCGCATTTTTAGTATAAATTCCACGGGCCTTAATGCCTAATGCTTCTAATTTCTTAATTATGTCTTCTGCCAGCGCTTTTCCGTCTTCTCCAATCTTCTGATTGTAATTACTGTTTGGATAATATACCTCTGCTCCATTTGCAGTACCAAAGGATAATGCATTTAAATGCAGGCTTACAAGAACATCTGCCCCTACACTTTTTGCATATTCTGCACGTTTAATCAAGCAATCCTTTGCTGTAATATTACCGCCATACGGACAGTCTGCAGAAGTTCTTGTCATGTATACCTTTACCCCAGCATAGGTTTCCAGTTCTGCCTTGCAGTAATTTGCAATTTTTAAAACCAGCTCCGCTTCTGTAACACCATTATTTGAATTTGCATTGCCATGGGACTTATCATGTCCTGCATCAAGTACTACAACTAAATCATCATTTTGTGCATTCGTAGAATAAGTTGGTCTTTCCAGCCCTAATGCCGCTATCTCACCAACACCTGTTCCAAGTACATTTTCCACTGTATTTTCGGATATTACATTTCCGTTTTCATCCATGGTTACAACGCTGGCACTTACCTCTGCCTCATCTTCCACATGGGTGCCTTCTTCCACAAGAATCTGATCCGGATTTGTCTCAACTTCTTTATTCACACCAAAACGCACATCCATTTCCTGTTTCGAAAGGTCAATATTTTTTTCATTTCCATTCACTGTATATGTAATGGATAATAACTGATAGATTCCAGCTTGGCTTTCCTGTTCAAAATCAATCTCAAACAGTACCATGTCTTCTATTTTGTCTGCTGCTTCTACCTTAAATTCCTCTTTTGTTGAGGTATTCTGGTAATTAAGCACAAGACCTTCTAAGTTCATATCTTCTGTGCCTACGCTTGCAATTACCTGCTGTGTACCAGGAGTCTCAATGTAGTCCGACAGCACCATAATATAATTAAGTGTATCTTCTGCCACAACTGCTTCGCTGCTCTCTGTTTCCTCGGTATTTTCCGCTGTTTCTGTTTCTTCTGTATTTTCTGTTGTTGCTTCCGTTACTTCTGTATTTTCCGTTGTTTCTGCTTCTTCTGTATTTTCTGTTGTTTCTGTTTCTTCCGTTACTTCTGTGTTTTCCGTTACTTCTGTGTTTTCTGTTACTTCTGTGTTTTCTGTTGCTTCTGTGTTTTCTGTTGCTTCTGTGTTTTCTGTTGCTTCTGTTATTTCCGTACTTTCTGTGTTTTCTGACTCTTCCATCACTTCTGTCTCTTCGCTTTTTTCCGCGGACTCCGTTTCGGTTTCGCCAGTTTCTGCAACCTCTGTCTCTGTTTCAGTCGTCTCATTCTCCCGAGTTACAGTTTCATCTGCCTCTGTTTCATCCAACTCTGTTTCTGTAACAGTATCTTCTGTCTCGTTCTCGACAGCTTCTGCCACTTCTGTCGTCTGTCCGTATGCCTTCACATCCATTGGCACAGATGTAAATGCAACACATGCTGCCAATAATGCTGTCAAAATACGTTTCTTCATACTTTTCGTTCCCTTCCTTAAATTCTTCTGTCTCAAAAACTACTACTTTTCATAACTTTTTCTAAAAGAATGCTTCAACTATATAGAGAAAAAGTCACATATTATTATATAACTGAGTATTACAATTTTACAATATACTTCCTCAAATTTCCTCGTGTTTCATAAAATATTAAGATTTTAATACACTAATTCTTTAATTTTTAAAAAAAGGAACGCTTCAACTCGCGTTCCTTTTTGTCTTATTTTATTTCTTTCAGTTGCTCTAATTGTTTTTTCAATTTTTCAATCTCCTGTTGTTTTTCTAGCAGTTGCTGTGTCTGCTCTTCTAACTTTTTATCCTGCTTTTTTAACTGTGTAGTCTTTTCTAAAACCTGTCGTGTCTGTTCCTCCAGTTTCTTATCAAGTTCCACTGTAGGCTTCATCCTTGTAAAATACCCGAATCAGAGACTTTTCCAGCACAGTTGCTTATTATATTTTATTAACTGATTATAACAAGCAGCCATGGCTGTTTTCTAATGTTTTTATTTCACTTTCATCTTATTTTTTCGTAATCACACTTTTTCTGTCTGACCACTTCGAATATACCTTTACTGTTTTTCCATTTACTTTAACATTCTTATAGGTGCGGATTCTTACATAATATTTCTTTTTTGCTTTTAATTTACTAAATGTCTTTGAAGTTGTTTTATTGCTCTTTATGGTTACTGTCTTTGTTGCCTTTTTTGAAAACTTACTGCTTGTAGAATACTGAATCTGATAACCACTTGTCTGTGTACTCTGTTTTTTCCATTTCACAGTAAAACTCTTCGCTTTTCCTGTCACTTTGGAAATACTCGTTTTCTTCGGAAGTATGGAAAAATTCTTCTCCATTGTACCACTGTATCTTCCCTTAAAACGAATTTTCACCGTAGCAGTTCCTACTTTTTTATTATCCTCATAAGACAGACTGTAATATTTACCATTTATCTTCTTGCCTTTACCATCCGTTACTGTTACAGTTGGTTTTTTCGTTTTCCCGTTATAGGTATAACTGCTGCAGGATAACTTTATCTTCTTTGGCGAATATATCTTTTTGGTATTTTTTACCACAGCGCAATTCTTACACTTCGTTGTAATACTGCCATTTTTTTCTTGAGAAGCTTTCTTTATTATCTCTATATAAGCATGTTCCTTAAGAGGAATATTTTCCGTATAGCTATCCTTACATTCCTTACAGGTATAAGTTCTTACGCCTTTTTGCGTACAGGTAGCCTCTTTTGTAACCTGTGGGATATAACTGTGTATATGCACGTCCGGAACCGGTTCCGGGTCTGGTGTCGGCTCTGGATTCGGCCCTGGCTCTGATGAAATGCTTGAATCATAAAATCTTATTTCAAATGCTGCCATTGCACTATCTTTTACACTCTGTACCTCTTCCAGCGTTGTAACAGTAACCTCTTCTGCAAATATTAAAAACGTGTAATCTCCTGTTTTTACACCTTCATAGGCCTCAAAATAGTATTTATCAGTATCTTTTTCTCCACAAATCAGCTGAACTGCATTTCCCCAGGTCACCCCCGCCAAAGCTTCTGTATCCGTAGTATTCAGTTCCTCTGTGCGCACTCCAAAAATGTAACTAAATCCACATAACCCATATTCTTCTATCAGTTCTTTTTCAATCTGATAGCCATCTTCATCCTTCCAAATAATTTCACAATAAATGGATTCATCCGGAATACTGCCGTCTGCTTTTGCTTTAATTTTACTGATATCCACAGTGAATGGTGCTGATATCACCTCTACGCTTCCAACATAAAAGTTTAACCAGTCTGCCGTTGTCACCCATCCGTCTTCTTCATAAATCAGCCCATAACCATTCTCAATGTCTTTTTCCGACAATATAAAATCTGTTTCACTGCTTTTATCTGCCATAATATATTTTGTATCTGCATAAAGTGTTCCCGGTATATTTCTGCTGCCTGTCTGAAACTGTGTTGTTCCACTTACAGTCCCCTGAATCTCCAGTGTCCCTTCTTTATCCAATACAAGTATTCCCTTTGTATTAATTTGATTTTCGATATCATATGTACCACCTGTAAAATTACCTTTAACAAGTGCATTCTCAACTGCAGTCAAGTCCAGACACGCATTATCTGTTAGCGAAATATTTCTAAAACTTCCACTTATTAAAGCAAAATCTGCATTATTCTTTAAAACGACGCTTCCGACGTTATCAATTGCTGCGTTTTGTACATTTGCCTGACTGATGGTAAGTACTGTCTGTTCATTCCCGAAAAGTTTCAGTTCCTTTATATTTCCTGTTTCCGTAATATTTACCCTTGCAGAGCTATTCATATTTGTATAAATCCCATCCCGAATAGCTGTTTTAGGACTAATCTCTAATACTGCATTGCCGGTATAGGGAACTTTATTATCCTCACCTGTCGTATGCCCCAGATAAATTCCCTGAAATACCGTCTCTTCATTTGCGTTAATTATTCTAAGGGACGCTCCTGTTCCCACAGTTTTCCCTTCGAACCCTCCAGCATAAATTGTCGGCAGCAGTTCTGCCTCAGAACCACCAATATTTCCAAGAGAACCGCCACTTCCTTCCAGATATGTACTGACATTGTCCAGTGTCAGACTATATCCTGCAAGAAAAATTTCACGGTGAGGCACACTTCCCAATGCTGTACTGGAACTAAAATGCAATTCTATATTCTGAAATATAACATTATCTCCCTCTAACTGAAGCGGGCAGCGAAAATTCAGACTACTGCCTTCCGTTCCCTGAACTGTGGTATTTGCAGGAATCATTACCGGAAGCATCTTACCACTCGCATCTGCCTCATCTCCCAAAGTAATGATTCCACTTACAGTAATTAAGCTTTCTCCCTGTGAAAGGGCATTCATAAACTCCGTATTACTTGTTACAATAATACCTTCTGCGCCAGTCACATTCGTATTCTCCTGTCCCTTCGTCTCTATATTCTGAAATGACAGTTTTTCACTATCCATCGCAAAAGTAGTTTCTGCTTTCATCATATATCCCATTATAAGAAATAATAGTAAACTTAAAAGTTGAACCACATTTTTTTTCATAGATTATCTCCCCCACACTCTCAATTCAATGCCTCTTCGATATCATTTCTCAAACTCATACACACCGCCTAAAGGAAAAAAGCAAACAGAGACAGGATATTATTTCCTGTCTCTGTAAAATAGTTTCTTTATTGATTATTAATGTAATAATAGGAATACATATAAGCACCAGTCTTTGTATTAACATAATCAACTGTTACTCTTGCATATTCTCCAGCTTTCATTGTTCCCACGTTGCTGAATTTAACACTGCTTAATGGTTTGCTGTAGTTAGTAATAGAATAGTCCGTTCCGGTAGAACCATTCTGTACACTCGCAGATGCAATCTTCCAGCCGCTGTTAGGTTTAATATAAACACTTGCATTTTTCTTTTTGCTCTTTAATGATAAGTTTGCCCAGTTCTGATTTTTTGTCTTACTTGCAAGGTTCGTACTCTTTCCACTCTTAATTCCAGCGATATTCACTGTTTTAGCAGGATTTTCATATGCTTTTACAGTAATTTTTGTCTTCTTGGTAGTAGATTTCTTTGTCTTTGTATTGTAAACTTTAAAGCTTACGGTAGCTGAACCTGTTTTCAATAAAGAACATCCAATGTATGCATATTTTTCATTTGTTGTACTTTTGTTGTTGTAGTCGGAGTTCTCAATATATTCATGACTATATTCTCGGTCATACTTATATGTACTGATAGAAGATGGTTTTACAACACTAGTCTTGCTGCTCTTAACGGATTTAATCTTCTCTTTCGCACCAAGATTACCAACATAAATAGATGCATATCCTGTTCCATTCTTACTCTGAAGATAAACAGTCTGTGTCTCTGAAACACTTACTGCAGCCTTTGCAGTCACTGGTGAAAGAGCTGTTGCTGCAAGAACAAGTGCTAATGCAGCGGATACAATTTTCTTTTTGAAATTTCTCATAGCCTTCTTCTCCTTAATAGAAAATATAGTAAATTATTACTAGTCATAATTCTAGCACTTTTTTCCTATTAGGGCAAGTGACTTTCCTTTTTTTGTTAAATATGCTACTTTCTCTTTCTCATTGCTTGTAGAATATGCCCAGTTAAATAATAGGCGCTCTTTACAATAGAAATATTCTGGCTCTTACGGTAAATATCCCAGGTCCAGCGTACCGCGCGGGCTTTATTGGAGCTTACAGAATTACGGTTTACTCTGTAATACCCCAGTGTTTCATTTAGTCCATGCGCTGCCGGAAGCTCTTTTATAATTGTCAGCCATGTGGCATAATCCTCATGTCCCATCTGGGGCATGGATATTTCTCCCACCTGCTCTCTGTCAATCATAACTGTAAGGCATGGTATCACATTGCCATGCAACAACTGTTCGTATGTAATCTCCTCCGGTACATGACGTACCTTATTTAAGGATTTTCCATTCTCATCAATTACGCCACAGGCAGTAAAGGAAAAGGCTGACTGTTTCTCTTTCATAAAAAAAAGCTGCTTTTTTAATTTTTCCGGTTTCCATAAATCATCACTGTCAAGAAAGGCAATATAACGTCCCTTCGCTCTTTTCATTGCTTCATTGCGGGCTTCTGCCACACCGCACTTTTTCTCTGCAAGATAATAATGTATTCTTTCATCTTTTTGGGCATACTCCTGTACGATTTCTCCGCAATTATCCTCTGACAAATCATCCAGAATAATCATTTCCCAATTCGCATAGGTCTGCTTCTGTACTGCTGCAATTGTATGTGCAATATAGCGACTGGCATTATACATCGGTGTAATAATTGAAACTAATTCCATACCTTCACCTCCGATAGAAATGCTTCCAAACCTCGGTCAGCATCTTTCCTTTTGTTATTTTACAACTTTTTCCAACAATTCATTTACTTTTGCTGCAACCTGCCCCATTGAATTATCCTGAATCACTTCCTGAATCTTTCTCTGGTAATGCTGCCATTCCATCTTATTCTGCCAGATAGCAATTCCACGTTCCATCGCTTTGGCAAGTTCCTTTGGATTATCCTCATGATAGATTAAAAGTGCTTCTCCTAACGCCTCCTCCGCATCTGCCACATCGGATGAGATTACAAGTTTTCCAGCTGACAGATATTCAAATATCTTTGACGGAAAAGAAAAATTACCAAACTCATGGTGCGCCAGCTGGGCATTTAAACAGATTTCCGCCTCCTGCAGCTTCTGCTGATAAGTCTCATAATCCAGATAACCTAAAAATTCCACTCTGTCATCTGTGCTGTTTTTCGCCAGTTCTTCCTTATCTCCTCTGCCGGTAATCTGAAGCTTAAACTTCGCATCCGTATATTTTAATGCCTCCATCACAACTTCAATTCCACGCTGACGGTCTAAGGTACTTGCAAATAATATCTTAGGTACAGATACCTCTGCCCCCTGCTGTCTTTCGCCATCTGCGGCTTCTTCTACTGTACTTTCACCAGCGGCTGACTGTTTTGGGCTGTCTGATACGCCCTTTACGTTTTTCTGCTCTCTGATAGCACCACGAATCACTACAGAAGGACATGGAACCTGAATTTTAGAATTTACAAGAAATGCTCCATCTAACTCTGTTAAAACCTTATTTTCCATATTTTGGTAAATCCTACGCTTCATTCCTGTAATATGGGCATCTGTGGTTAAACCATCCTCATATTGCAGTACAATTGGAATACCAAAATGTTTTTTTGCATAAAGTGCTAATTTGGAATTTTCTAAACGCATATTATAGAATACGATAACATCGATTTTGTGTTCCTTTACATAACGCTTTAGAAAGCGTTTGCTGCTGGAAAGACACATCAGGGCATTCGCTCCCGGAATTCCCACAATATCAGAATAATACACATTCTCATTAATTTTTGACCGGAATCCCTTGTAAAAACGGAAACTTCTGCTGTTTGTCCAGGCATTTGACCAGACCGTCACATGATTACCGCCATGTTCTAACATGTCTATTATATATTTTCCTTTATTCTGACCAGCCTGGGAGATATAGGCTTCTGAATGACGCTGTTCAATTACGTCCTCTAAATAATAATTTGTTACATATAAAATATTCATTTCCAAATCAGCCTTCCGCTTTTTTCATAATATAATAGGTTTCTGTATCTTCTATCTGCCAGTAATGATTCTGCTCTAAGATGTCCTTTAAACGCTTCGATTTCGTAATAATGACATACTCAAAATCTCTGCTTTCTTCCAGCATATAAAGTGTTTCCTCATCCTTAAAATGATCCGAAAAGCCGGCAATTACAATCTTTCCGGTATACTGTCTGATTCCATAAGTAATATCGTCAATATCCGGGGCAAGAATTCTTGCTTTCTCATCTGTTCCATGCTCTGCAAGAATTATTTCACTGATTTCTAATGCTTCCTGGTCAATCTTATAAATATTTTCCACATCACGATACATGCTCTTGTCATAAAGACTTCCTGACATCATAATTATGAGAATCATAATGACGGCATATTTCATTTTTCTGCTGACCCTGTCTGTCACATCCACCTTATCCGCGTAGTAATCTGCCGCTGCATAAGCAAGTATTGTCAGAAAAGGAAGTAAATAAAAAATGCGTAAATATGCAGTTTCTGCATCGGAAAAAAAACGCATTCCAATTGGTGCAACAATCGGATTATAAATTACCAGAACAAGAACAAGAATACTGTATATTGCCATATTCTTTGCACGGTCATTTCTTTTTCTCCCCAGTAAAATCCACATTAAAGAGAGTACCAATAAAATCGCATATCCACTTTCTTCCCAAAAAAGATTGTTTAAGAATAATATCAGTTCCAATGCCAGTAGCCCTATCCTTTCCAAAACCTGCAAATCCGGACTGTAGAGTACAAATTTGTTGTAAAATCCTCACGTTTATATTTTAACCTAAAAATTCAATAATTGCAGAAATTCTGTATATTTCAAATGCATCACTGCAAATGCCAGTGCAGGAGTACATGCAAATCCCGCCCCTACTAAAAGGCTGAATTTACGATTTTTCACTGCATAAATAAAAGCAAGTACCATAATCATTCCAACCGCCAGTCCCGTTCCTGTTAAAGTGGTAGATGAGGTGGCAATTACAAGCATACATAATATCAGATATTCTATAAGCTTTACTTTTTTTTCAAATATCAGATTGCAGTAATAGAATAATACCGGCAATACGATAATAGCAAGAAATGCTTTGCTCTGCCATACCCAGGTATAGATACGATAGGATACCGAATACATGGAGAATTCTCCAAAGAGACCAATCAGTCCCACAAATGCCATAAACAAATAAATTCTTCGTTCACTGTTATGGAATAAAAAGCTTGCTACAAGTCCCTGTGCCCAGTAACTCATTGGCACAAAGAAAAACATTAATACTGTCTTACACAAAATCAATGGATGAATACCGGATATTTTTGCAAGATATGCAATCCATGTCCAATATGAGGAAAGGGAATATTTTGACAATACCCACGGAGCACTCTCTCCGGTAGCAAAATCTGTCTGGTAAAGGGCATTGGATTCGAGAATATCATTTACCATTGCAATGTATGTTCTGTCATCCCCATATATATATGGTGTGGTAAATGCCAGCACAATTACAGGAATCATTATTACTGCTGCAACAAAAAACCATTTTCGTTCCAGATTCTTAAAAATGCCCTTGCCATGCAGCAAAATCTTTTTCAGATAATCTTTACAAAATAGTAATGCTATTACACAGAAAAACGCAAGAAGCAGACTGTATGCCATCGTCAATGTAGAAAATGACACTCTCATAAGTGTCATTGGTACAGACAAAAGCTGCATTACCATCAGCATGAGCATTAATCCCATAAAATACGAAAAACTGATTGTCTTTGCATCTTCTCTTTTGATGTGCGAGGAGATTACTGCTCCGATAAATATCGGAAGCAGCCCCAGCACAATCACTAATATACATATTCCTAGGATAATCTTTCCAATTGCAACCATAGCAGCTCCTGTTATTATACAATCTCTACTAAAACAACACCAAGAACATTGATTTCATTCTGTCTGCAGAGGTTTAATTCCTTTGCAATTTCTGCACAACCTGTTTTTTCAGAGATTTCTACTAAAATACCGTTCTTTTTCTCAGCTAAATTCATTAATGACTCAGCATCATATGCAATGCCATTTCCGTTCGATACTTCAATTCCAGCTTTTTCCAAAGTCTCTTTGATTGTCTTTATACAAACCGCCGGAATCTTTCTCATCTCACTTCCGGATAAATGAACCTTTTCGATTCCATGATTTTTACAATGAATTAAAATATTGGTACAGGCTAACTGCATCTGTGTCTCATATGAAAGACTCTTATGTCTGCCTGCTTTTATTCTTTTTAATAAGCGGTCAACCTGTGGCAGCAGGCGTTTCTTTGCCTGACCACTTGCATCTACTACACCAAATACATTTGTTCCAAAAAGATATTTGATTTCATCCTCACCATGAACATTTTTAGAAACGGTATAAAAAAATGCTCTGATTGCAAATACAGCAATCGCTCCTGCCAAAAATCCTGCAATATACGGTACTATATCTCTCTTTACAGTTACCTGTACATCAATGTTGTTATCTCCGCCTGATTCTTCTGTTTTCTCAGTTTCTTCTACTTCTGTTTCTGCACTATACAGGCTATTATCAATCTTATATTTTCCTTTTGTCAGCTTTTCGAACAAGCTCTTCTGTGTGTTGTTAAAGCTCTCATCATATTTCTTGTAGGTCTTCATGTCTTCATAAAAGCCTACAATATATTCATTCTGTTTCGCCAGAAGAACCTCATCCTTTACAACTTCTTTTCTTGACTCCGTACATACCGCACTTATATCTGCATACTCTGCCTTTGTTTTCAGTCCGTTCACATATGTCTGAAGCTGTTTTTCCACTGTGGCAGTTAATGCATCGCATTCTTCCCAATTATTTGCAGCTACTCTGAAGGTAACGGCTGTCATATCCGCATTATCTTCTATCTGAATCAATTCCTGTATATAAACTGCCTCTGTATCAAGTCCTAACTCTTCCACTGCTGCTTTTGCTAGTTCAAGTCCGGTCAGATAGGATTTCATATCCGACACCGCTGCCACTGCCTCAGTTCCGGTAATGTTATAAGTCAGATAGGATGCTTTTATTTTAAATGCATTCAGGTTTAAATAAATAGAAGAATCAATATACGTTCTTCTCTGTCTTAACAGCTGTTCAAATTGTACTGCATTCCACACATCCTGCACATCCTCGTTTGAAAGCTCATCCTCTAACATTTCCACTGTAATTTCCGGTGCATTTTCTTTCTCTATCTGAGCATAAGCCTGGGCATAGGCCGCTGCCACATCACTTCGATACTTCATTGTTCCCACTACTACTGCTGCAATCACTGCAATAATCAAAATACTGCGCCAGTAGGATAATGCATGGAAAAACATTTCTTTCACATCAATCTCCCGTTCTTCCACCATATAATGATTCTGCTTTTTCATCTTATTTCTCTCCTTTAACCCTCTTACTGCGTCTTCTGTCCTTGCTATCTCCCGCCAGAACATCTACTCTGACTTTGTTTCAAACAATGTCTCTAATGCCACCCGCTCAAATACTTCTAACTGTCCGCCTCGTGTAGCGTTATAAATAGTAAATCCATGTTCATCTGCAAATTTCTTTGCAACATCAAACTGTGGCAGCATCTCATTTCCATTCTGTTCTAACTGTGCTTTGGACCACTTCGCTTTGTGGTCCACATAAGCAGCTGTATCACTATACATCTTTGGCTGTGCATAATTACAGTCCACGCCCATCAGATATATCTCTGAAAAGCCCATATATGCTGCAATCTGTAGCATTGCATAAACAACAGACTTTCCTGTATAGACAACCTTTGTGATATCATCACTGAATCTGGTGTCCGGCACCAGCTTTGGAAACAAGTTCTTCCAGATATTATGTGCCATCATATTCTCAGAATCATCCTTTGGGAAAGCATGTCCATTGGGATAATCATATGTCACATCCCAGTCACTGTAGAAAAATTCCTTCACATCCTCTGTCATTAACTGCTGTCTGAATTTATCAATTGCACGGGAATCTACGATTCCGTAATAATCCGCTCTCCAGTCTGTTCTATCATACATAGTAACACAGGAATTGACACCAAAGGTATATTCATTTTTTACCAGTTCCACATCTTCCATCGTTAAACTTGGTCCTGTTCCCACGATAAAACAGCGTTCACCTTTATGAATATTATGAAATCTGCTTAAATCTGCTGCATATTTTTCATGCAGACTGTCATTTCTTTTTTTTACATATTTTTTCTTTTTCCAGTAGCCGAATAAGGTCTGGGTATCCCGCACCAATTTGATTGGTCCAGAAAAATGTTTTTTTAAGAATTCTTTCATTGTAAAGCCTTGCCTTTCTAATCTGCCTTCAAAAGTGTTTTCCACTGTCCGATAATATTTTCTATTGCAAGAGACTCTGCTTTTTCAATAGCTTTTCCCGCCATACGAGCCCGTTCTCCTTCACTACATTCTGCCATCTGAAGCATCTTTTCCGCAAATTCTGTTGTATCATAGCTTTTGGCTAAAATACCTTCTACCCCTTCTGTTACAAGGGGCTGTACTGCCGTAATATCATAAGCCACTACCGGAAGTCCCATCTCAAAAGCCTCTGTTAATACCATTGGAAAGCCTTCCCATCGGGAGGAAAGCAGATATGCCGAGGCTTCCTGCAAATATCTTCGCACCTCGGTTGTGTATCCGGTAATCGTTACACGTTCTTCCAGTTGATGGTTACGGATTGCATCTTCCAATTCACCACGCTGTTCGCCATCCCCAACCAATACCAGATTCCATTCTGCATTCTTCTTAGCAAAACGGGCAAAGGATTCTATTAGCAAATCAAATCCCTTCTGATAAGTCAGACGGCCACAGGCCACAAAGGTTTTGTTTTTTAATTCACTTTTCACATCACTGACAAAGCTTCTTGGATTGTAAATCACATCGCAGTCCACATCAAAGGCTTCTTTGTAGCGGTCACTGATATAATGATTCAATACGACGCAGGAGTCAAGATGTCTTGCACTCTCTCCAAAAAGTAAATCCATATGCCAGAAATAATAGCCCGGTGTCTTAAAATAAGCCTCATAGGCATTATGCTCCCAGCCTACCGTCGGGCAGTTTAACCGGTCTGCAATCAAGCCAAGACGTAAGGAATTTCCACCAGAGACTCCTACTATTACATCATAGCTCTCGCCGGACAATTCTTCCACCAGCTGATTCTGCCATGCTTTCTGAAAATATGCGTATTCCAATAATTTATAAAAGACCTTATTTTTGTATAAAAGGTTTGTTTTCTCATTGATTTCACGGATGATTCTTCGGGAAATACGGTTTAACAAACCAAACTGGGGCTGCTTTGTATACCGTATTTCAATCTTTTCGTCCAAATGATATGGATTCTTTTTTCTATCCTCTTCACTATCCATGGTGTAAATGATGATTTCATTGGTTTTTGCCAGTTCATTGGCGATAACAGCAGTTACCCGCTGTTCACCACCCATGGAAAATACCGACGAAACCACCATACATATTTTTGCCATAGTTTATCCTCTTTTTAGTTTTTCGATAATTTTCTTTACTGCCTGAAATGGGTGTCTTAGATAAAACTGCACACGTCCCATTTTATAATCCCGCTTTTTCTGCTGTATGTAGCGTACTAACTCGCGTTTTGTCTCTTCCCATTCCACCGCTTTTTCCGGGAACTCTGTAATCGGGTGGTCTAACAGACGTCCTGATTTATAATCCCCTTCTGTATTGCAATGTACTCCGGTACCATCAAAGCCTATGTTTTCACAAAGTCTTTTATTTGGAAACAAGGTCATCCCATCGTTTTTATACATGGTCCAGTAAGCACGAATTGCCCAGGAATTAATAATTTTATCTTCCATCTGATGCTTCATCATCAGACAGTTATCAAAACAGTAGTCATAGTCAAACTCTCTCTGCACCTGTTCATTGGTCTTTATCTCTTCCCATCCGGTTGCCTTCTCATCAAATAATGCCCAGCGGTCTTCCCAGGTTGCCCAGCTCCAGGAGGAAAAAACTTTCATAAAATAGCTTTCCGGCAGGACTTCATTTCCATTTGGGAAATGAGAATACCCGGTAATGGAAAATACCTGCTTTGCATCCTTATATTTTTCCAATGCATCATTCATATACTGTAAAAAGTATGGGCTTGTCACCAGGTCATCTTCCATAACAATCACTCTGCCATGGCGTTTTACTATCTCGGTCACTCCGGTAATTACGGATTTTGCCAGCCCAAAGTTCTCTTCCCGCATAGTAATATGAACTTCTTTAAAGCCCTTTACTGTATTTACATAATCTCTTGTTTCCTGCACCTTCTGTTTGGCATTATCATTTTTTGCTGCATCACAGAAAATATAGATTTCTGTCTCTGTAGCACCAATATTCTTTTTTAATGCCTCAATTGTCTGGGCAGTGTGCTCCGGACGGTTATAGGCAAATAATACAATCGGTGCATAATTTCTTTCTGCTGTCATATCTTTCTTCCTTTTTTCATCTACCCAAAATCCTGTAAAAGGGAAAAGGATAGATAATCTTTCTTCCTTCTTTTAAGAAAGCTCTTTATATATCTCCACTAAATCGCTGATATTTTTCTCTACATCAAAAATCCGGGCTGCATGCTCTCTTGCCTTGTCAGTAATTGTCTTGGCATCTACGCCCATTTCAAAAAATTTTTCTACATAATAAGCAATCATATAAGGCGCATCATGCTGATAAACAAAGCCCTCTTCTTCATGATTTATCATATTCTTAACACCACCCACATCCGAAACGACTGTTGGTGTTCCAAGTAACATGGCTTCCCCTAAAGAATTTGGAGAATTCTCAATGGCAGATGGCAGTACAAAAGCATTTGCCTTTAAATACTGCTCACACATCTGTGCTTCATCTAAGGTTCCAAGAAAATGGATATTCTCTTCTAATTTGTATTTTTTTATCAGCTTCTTCACATAATACTGATAGCTGTTTAAGCGCAGCTTTTCTCCCAGCCCTTGGGGATGAATATAATCACGCTCAGTGATATACAAAGAAACATCCGGGTATTTACGTTTTAATACCGCCAATGCCTCTACCATATAATGGAATCCCTTATAGGGCACACCACCCTGACTCATAAAAATGCGGTGTGGCTCACATTTGCCGTACTGCCATTCATTCTCATAAAAGCTGTCACGTAAAATTTCGTTATTAAAATGGTATGCAATCTCTGGGTTGAAAAGCTTTGCACAAGCTTCATCCCAGTCTGTTCTTCCAATCACATGTTCTGCCTTTTCCAAGGCTTCTATTTCATAACGACCTCTTTTCGCAAACTCACGCTTTGCACCAAGAATATTACAATGTCTTAACACATCACGAATCGTATAAAAATGCTGCACCCATTCCGGCACATTCGCCACATAATGTCCGGCATATATGGAGACCAGTCCCTGAATGGAAATCACCGTCTTATTCAGAAGTCCGGCTTTCTTACTGGCATTCACCACACTTAGCGTGTGAGGAAATTCTGTTCCAAATACATGTACCGCATCCGGCTTTATCTGCTCATATACCTTTACTAATTCATTTTCCAGCTGCTCATCAAACTGATTCACTGCTTTCTTTTTCCTTGGAATCGCAACAAATGTTACGTCCTCACCCTTACCTACAGCAATTTCTGTTCTGCCACAGGTGGTATAACCAATATATAAATCTACCTTTTTTCGAAGTGCTTTACTGATTCCTACCAGCCATGATACACGTACCTGTGTTTCATCACCCATGACATCCTTCGCCTCCGGAATCGGCACATTACAAATCCAAAGTACCTTCACCTTAATCCTCCGTCCATTTATTGAATATTCGTTTCTACTATTCTCCGGTACAATTTTCCACAATACCAGATTGGTGGTTCATCTGTACAAGCTAACCGCTCATCCATCTTCCGCTGTTTTCTCTCCCATCCTAAATAAACACAATAGCCTAAATAAAAACATACCATTGGAGAAGAAAATGGTATCGATGACATCATAACTGTCATAAATCCTAATACACACACCAGACGGATATCCTTCGAATATCCTTTCCAGATAATCATTCCTACAGCCACCACCAGCGGAATTGCAATAAATCCGCACTCATAAAACAGTGTTCCAATACCGCTCATCAACTTCTGCTCGCTCAGACCGTGAGGAAGCATATGGTTCTGCCAGAAGCTCTGAAAGGAAAATATAATATCTTCCATACGCATCTGTATACTGCCATCCTTTAACAGCTTTGTCGGGTCTGTAAAAAGATAAGTTACCAGCGCATGCATTCTCGGCATTCCTGCTGCAAATTTGCGAATCATAAGCAGCGCAGTAATTCCCGCCCCACTTAAAAATACTACCTTTGCCATGGCAAATTTCTTGCCAAGCAATACTTCATTTAACATATAAAATCCAACATAAGCCGCCAGATATACCAACGTTACGGTAGAGCCTGCAAATGCCACAATCTGTATCAACAGCAGCAGGATATAGAATTTTGAATATTTTTTCAATCCAAAGGCCAGTAATATTAAAAACAGACACATATATCCATAGGCTGAGGGTTCTGATGCAAGACTGACGGTTCCACGGGTTGCATTTGTGGTATGTCTGGATAAAAGTGTATATCCAAAGCTTGGATTTATATATTTCTGAACTGCACCTACCAAAAACCAGATCCAGATGCCTGTCTTTACCAAAATATCATTCATACCACCATTCTTTTTCATAGACAAGAACACTGCCAGTGGTATCACTATCATGGAAAAGTATCCATAATAGCTGCGAAATACCATGTAAATACTAATCTGAAACAAACTTACTAATGCTGAAGCACCAACAAGAATTCCTATCAATGCCATAACAAGATAACTTTTTGATGACACCTTTAAATTGCGCAGTGCATAAATCACTACAATAAACAAGGCTGCCAGTGCTCCATAGGGCTGTGTATCCGAACCGATATAAACAAGCTCTACAAACGGAAAGAAACAAGCTGCATACAGCAAAATGTCCAATAGCAAATCCGGCACGTCATTGATTGTCATTCGATTAAACTTTCGCTTTGTCAGCGGGTTCTTAAATTTCATTCCTTCCTTACCTTTCTAATCCCGAAACAAAAATTATATTTTCTTTTTTGTTTCATTAAACATCTCCTGATAAATATGATAATAAGTCTCATTGGAGATTTTCTTATCAAAACGCTTTTTATAGGCAAGACATGCCTCACTAAAAACAGCTCTATCCTTACAAATCTGTTCTATCGAAGCCTTTACTCCTTCGATATCTCCGGGCTTAAGTATAAAGCCACAGCCTTCACCTACACTCTCTGCAATCGCAGTGGAATCATAAACCACTACCGGAGTCCCACAGCAGATTGCTTCTCCTGTAGTCATTCCCATGGTTTCTTCAATACTTGAGTTAAAATATACGTCAGCAATGGAGTATAATTCTATTAATTCTTCGATATTCTTTGTACGCTCCAGAGCAATGATATTTTCAGGAAGTTCCTTTTTGCGGGCTTCATCCACACCGACCATCACCAGCTGATAGCTGTCATCAAGCATTCCCGCCAGAGTTTTAAAGTCATCAATGCCCTTCTGTTTCGTCCAGACATTTGCAACTCCCAATACTACCTTTTTATCACCAAGTCCTAAGCGTTCCCTGATATCTGTATCTTTTTTTACAAAGGTTTCTATCTCAATTCCATTTGGAACTGCGGTGCAGGGAATTCCCTGAAAGAAGGATTTTTCCACCTCACCCTTTAACCATTCTGACGGAGTTATCAGATGCATTTTCGGAACAGAAGTAAATAGCTTCTTTTTTACCTGATAATTCTCCTTGGAATTGTCCTTTATAAGACTTCCCGGATAATCCCTTTTCAACGGACACTCATAACACTGACTGCGCCATTTCCCGCAGTTTACACAGGTATAATGGGAACAGTGTCCTGTATAGGTCCAGCAGTCATGCAATGTCCATACCACCGGCTTTCCATATTCCTTCAGGAAATGAAATAACAGTTCTATATTCAAATAGTATCCATGCACATTATGAAGATGAATTACATCCGGTGCATATTCTTTTATTTTTTTTATTAAATCTCTGGTTGCTTTCTTAGAATACATTCCATGACGGTCTGTAATTCTTGTCATCACACCATGATAATAGATTTCCCATTTATTGCCAAACTGATATGTGTCCACCCCTGCCGGATGTGTCTGTGAAAGGTTTGCACTTCCCCGGGAAAAAGCAATACAGCATTCATCTCCTTTTTCCGCTAACATATATGCCAGGTCCACTGCAATCCGACCGGTACTTCCTGTTCCACATACCGTATTAATCGCAAATACTTTCAATTTCGTAACCATGCCTTTCTAAAACAGGTCATCTGCTTTTCATTTATAAGTGCTTTATCCCCTGTTATTTCAAAAATGCCTTTGCCATTTCATGAGCAAAGCACTCAAAAAAGTAAAGACGGCTCATTCCATTCTGACGGTAAATCCCATAACGTTCTTTTACCTTTTTCAAAGCACGTCCTAATCCACCTTCGTTACTGACCCCTCCCATGCGGAAATTCGCCAGCACCTCATTAAGAATTACAATTTTATAACCGGCATTTCTGACTTTTAACACAAAATCCCAGTCATCATATACCACCTTGCACTGGAACTGGAATTTATCATAAATACTCCGTCTCACAAAGGTGGTCGGATGATTCCAGTCTCTTGATGTGACATATTTGCGATATTTGGAATGCTTTATAATCTCTGCACCATCCGGCATAATCAATCGGATATCTGCATAAAACATATCGAATCCCGTCTCTTTATAGGTGGCAACCACACGTTCCACTGTATTATCCTCATACCAGTCATCACTATTTAAAATTCCTACAACCTCACCGGATGCCTTCTGTGTTCCTTTATTCATTGCATCATAGATTCCCTTATCCGGTTCACTTACAATGATATATCTCATTCCTTTTTCTTCAAATGCAGTGCGATATTCCTCCGCAATACTTACTGTCGCATCTTTGGAGGCTCCGTCGATAATCAAATATTCGATATTCGTGTAAGTCTGACGCAATACTGATTCGATGGTATCCCGAATCGTCCCTTCGCTGTTGTAACAAACGGTCACGATGCTGACCATTACATCCTGCTTTATCATACAGCCAAAACCTTCCCTTTTCTTCTATCCCTTATATTCTTATGTTTCTTTGTTACTTTCTCTTCTTTTAAAATGATTCTTATTCTTCATCTGTTCTTGTCAAACGAATGGATTCTTCAAAGGTCACCGTCTGATATTCTTTTACCTTAATCGGTCCATCACTCAATGCCTTATCATAAACAAGGCTTCCAAAAGCCTTATTGCACATTTTTCCATACTGACCCGGTGATCTTGAAATCAAATAAATTGCCCAGTTAAAAAGCGGTGTTACCCAGATATGTCTATGATGTTCTGCTGCAATTTTCTCCACCATCTTAGAAGTCGTTACATACTCCTCATTCTGTGGATAAAAAACACCGCTGATTTCCCGCTCTATGGCAAGGTGCACATATTCACATAGATTATTGATAAAAATCATGGAGCGTTCGTTCTTAATTGCAGGGAAAATCGGTAAATTTCTCGCAAATTTTTCTAAGGTTGGGAAATTCCCCTTACTTCCCTTTCCATATACCATTGGTGGTCTTAAAATTACCACTTTAAAGTTTTCATCATTTAACTCTAACAAGCCTTTTTCTGCCTGCACCTTGCTGTCACCATAAAAGTTTGCAGGGGATACCGGAGTATCCGTTGTAATAATCCGCTGCTTTCCTACCGGAGCGCTTTCACCGAATACACTCATACTACTCATGAAAATAAACTGGCATACCCCTTCTGCTTTCGCTTTCCGGGCAGTTTCAATTGCCATATCACAATTAATCGCATAGTATTTTTTTCGTACTTCCTCCGACACATTGGTAATATCTGCGTGAGCTAACCCCGCAACGTGAAAAATGGCATAATGTCCCGAAAAACTCTTATTACGCCACTCCCCATCTACCATATCAATTGTATCTACCTGATAATCAGCATATCGCTGCATCCATCTTTCAAATGAGGTGCCAACATAACTGTTAGCACCTGTTATCAATACTTTTTTCATATCTGACCTCACTTTGTTTTTGCAATATTTGCTATCCTTCTCACAAAATTGCAGAGAAAATAAATTTTTTCATTTATTTTCTTTTTGACTGGTCATTCATTGTACCAGTTCCGCCTTCTACAACGCCGTCATGTTTCAAAACACTGGTAATTGTTCCAAAGAAACACTTTACATCAAAGAAAAAACTCATTCGTTCCACATATTCGCCGTCTAATTTCGCTTTTACCGGAATCTCCAGCTCGTCTCTTCCGTTAATCTGTGCCCATCCGGTCAAGCCCGGCATTACATCATTGGCACCATATTTATCACGCTCTGCAATCAGGTCATCCTGATTCCATAGTGCCGGACGTGGTCCGATAATACTCATCTGTCCTGCTAAAATATTAAAAATCTGTGGTAATTCATCTAAACTGCTTTTTCTTAAGAATTTTCCCACCTTAGTAATATACTGCTCAGGATTTGTCAAAAGATGGGTTGGCATATCCTTTGGAGTATCAATTCGCATGGTGCGGAATTTCAAAATCGAAAACTGTTTCTTATGGATTCCAATTCTTTTCTGTTTGAAAAGAATTGGTCCCGGACTATCAATTTTAATTGCAATGCAAAGAATCAAAAATACCGGGGATAAAATAATGCATCCTAACAGACTTAAAATAAAATCAATCGCTCTTTTTATTATTTTTGAATAAATCATGTTTCACCCTCAAAAAGTTTATTTATTCTGAATGGTATAGGTTGGTACAATATTGTGTACCCACTCACGGATATCTGCCGGCTCTTCAATTACATGGTCAGCTAATTTCTGTAATTCTGCAAGAAACTTCTCTTCATCGATTTCAATTGGTTTACCAATATGAATCAATTTGTTTTCTGTATCCTGCATTCCCTCTTCGTCCATTAATATTTCTTCATAAAGCTTTTCACCAGGACGCAATCCGGTAAATTCAATCTTAATATCTTCATCCGGCTTATGTCCGGATAAAAGTATCAGGTTCTTTGCCAAATCAAGAATCTTAACAGGCTCTCCCATATCCAGGACAAAGATTTCTCCACCCTTTGCATAGGCTCCTGCCTGAAGCACTAAGGAAACCGCCTCCGGAATTGTCATAAAGAATCTGATAATATCAGGATGAGTAACGGTAACCGGTCCCCCCTGGGCAATCTGCTTTTTAAATAACGGAATAACACTTCCGTTGCTTCCCAGTACATTTCCAAAACGTACTGCCACATATTCTGTTTTAGAATGATTATTATATGTCTGGATAATCATTTCACAGATACGTTTGCTTGCTCCCATAATATTGGTAGGGTTAACTGCCTTATCCGTAGAAATCATAACAAAACGTTTTACCTGATGCTTGTCTGCCGCCTTAACAATTTTCCAGGTTCCAAGCACGTTGTTTTTTACCGCTTCATTCGGGCTGTCTTCCATTAATGGTACATGCTTATGGGCTGCTGCATGATATACAATTTCCGGATGGTAAGTTTCAAAAATCCAGTCCAGACGTTTTGTATTACGAACAGAACCAATTGCTACCACTAAATCTAAATCCGGGAAATCATGTTTTAACTCTAACTGAATATCATAAGTAGTATTCTCATAGATATCAAAAATAATTAACTGCTTTGGCTTGTGGGATGCAATCTGACGGCAAAGCTCACTTCCGATTGTTCCACCGCCTCCGGTAACCATAACTACCTTACCGGACACATAACCCATAATAGAATTTAAATCCACACGGATTGGGTCTCTTCCCAATAAGTCATTTACGTCTACATCCTTTAACTTGCTGATGCTGACTTCTCCATTTACCAGCTGGTACATACCCGGAAGTCTTTTTAATTCACATCCGGTACCTTTACAGATATCAAGAATCTCTTTCATTTCCTTTGGTCCGGCTGTTGGAATTGCTATAATAATTTCCTTAACCTCTAATTCCTCTACTACAGAAGGAATGTCATAACGATTACCAACCACTCGTTTTCCGTGAATATATCCACCTAATTTATTCTTATCATCATCAATGACACCAACCACGTGCATATCCACATAGTTACTGTTTGTAATTTCTTTAATAATTGCATTACCGGCTTCGCCCGCACCAATTACAAGCACATTCTTCTTTGATGCACGGCTGATTCTGACACGAATTAACATCCGTACTGCACGATATGCATATCTGCTGATGGTTGTCAAGAACAGTAACAGCATTCCATAATACAGGTAAAAGCTTCTTGGCATTGGATAAACCTGTTCATGATTGGTAATCAAAATAAGCAGCATTACCAAAAGTGCATCCGCCACACATGCCATAATCATATAGAAAAATTCCGTAGCTCCTGCATAGGACCATAAGCTGTTATACAACCGGAATATATAGAATACAACAATGGTAATCAGAATATTCGGTATAATCGAACTCATCATTATTTCATAATATTGTTTCGGAATCGCACCATAGTCAAAATCAAATCTTGCTCCTAAGGCAAAATAACTGGAAAATGCAACTGCCAGTATATCGTATATTACAAGACTAAATCTGCGAATCCATATATTTTTTTCTAACTTTAACATCTTTTCCATATTATCACTTCTCTTTTTCAATGCTTCTATGCTTTGTATCTCTTAGTTTCATACGTCCTGGGCTATCCAGTATAAACTGTATCCGTCAAAAATAGCCACCTGCCGGTATCCAATCTCTTTCATATATACCTCATCATCCTTCTCATGAGGTACAACAAGAAAATTGCATCCATATTCCTGACGCTTATTTATCAACTGCTCCAAACTGCTGTCCGTATAAGTATATCCATACCCATACGCCACCCGGATATTCACATCATATTCCTGTATCTGGGATGCAATGCTCTCCGGTGCCAGCAGAAACGGTTCTTCAATCTCTTCTACCTGCTCAATCAAATCTGCCATCTGAATCGCAGTGGATGAAATTTTCTGATTACTATAGTGTAATGCAACATATTCATCCGTATATTCAAAGCCGATTGCCGCCTGAATGATTATAGCATAGAGAAATACAATTATCCATTTATTTTTTCTTAATATTAGTTTGTCAGTAATTTCCACACCCACATAAGCGGTTAGGATTGCAAATGGTAATAAATAGTAAGTCTTTGGCATTGCCGGTCGATGAAGTAACGCCATCAGCAGTTGTAATCCGACTATCATTACCACTGAAAGAATCCCATACCAGTACAGATTATTCTCCCTTTTCCTTTTGCCATACAACATTACCCAGAAAATTGCCAGAAAATAAAGTGCCATATGGATAGTATCCGTACCATAATTAATCCAGCTGTCCTTTATGCTTATCAATGCATTTACCATAGTGCATACCCTTTCTTATGATATAGATTCCCACACAGGAAGCAATAACCAGTACTGCTAAAAGTGCCCCCTTCGCCAGCAATAGTTCTGCTGTCACAATCATCATAATTAATAAAACAATTTCCCGTTTTCGGATTCTTTGCTGTTTTTCTACGCTATCCAGCAATTCAAAACTATGAAGCATGACTGCCGGAAGCCCACAGGATGCTAACAGGGTTGTAGCATTCCAGATATTCTGAAGTGCTCCAACCGACAGAAATCCTTTTGTATAACATGCTGCCGATGAAAAAATAATTACCATCACCACAAACATGCTGCATTTTTGTAAGTCTTCCCCAAAGAAATAACGCCCCATCTGCCAGCTCACTGCATAAAAGAGTGGTAACAGAAACAGAGGAAGAAACATGTGTATCATTACCGCTTCTTTCATGCTTGTATTTACCACACCTATTGCATAAAGCATATCAATCGGTGACATCGCCTTATCCTCCGGCAGCACCTCATAAGGTACTTTTGTGTAGGCAGCATAACGATACATCTCATCTGTATCTACTGCAATCGCAACAATTTCCGTTGTATCATCCTCTTTGGATGGTAACACAATTACCATAGAAAGCAGGGTTGCCACTACGCAGACTGCCATAAGAATTCCAAGCTTTCCCTTAGAGACCTTTATATTAGCCCACAAGTCCTTAAAAATTCTTATCATTCTTCTTTTTTTGATAACTGCATAAAGAATTACTACCGGTATTCCAATCATTGAAAGGATATTCCATATAACGGTAAGCTCTGTAAGACTTTTTCCCATCCTTATCATCGGAACCGCTACCAGCCAGAATAAAGTAAACATCGTAATATATCCTCTAAGATATATTTTGCTAAAGCTGGCTTTTTCTCCTCTGGCTATCCATAAGACTCCTAACAGCACCGGAAATATTCCATATTCATATAGTAATATCAAAAATGACATTATCATTTTAATTTTCCACTCCTGTCAACAAAATTTCTTTCTGGCATCTTCCTGCTGAAAAACGAATGGTATATTTTTTCTGACCCGGGGTATGAAACACTGCATCAAAGCCAATATATTCTTCTTTTCTGCCCTTTGTCTTTAAAACTGCCCCTACGTCCTGACGACTGGTTCGCTTTACCGGCATATCTACAGTATTTCCATCTTCGTCAAAAATCTTAATCTCCACCGGAATATAGCCATACTCCCGCACCTTGGCACATGCCCAGCCACTGCATACCACTCTGCCATTCCTGCTTTCCGTCTTATCAATAGAAACCAGAATCTTTACTGCTTTTTTTCCATATAGATTTATAAGGCGCTCAGCCTCTTTCTCCTGCTTATCACGATTTCCCATAAAAGGAATTACCTGTCTGCCAAAAGCCGACACCATATCACGGGCTGGTATCTCCCTGCCATTGATATAGTTTTGAAATTCCTCTTCCATTTTACGATATTCTGCTGCCTCGGTTTCACTAATATCTGCAAGATCCAGTAAGTGATTTAACTGCATTGCTTCAAAGGATGATAAATCGATGCTTGCCCGAAACAACACACGATATAACATAAAATCTGCCGGAATTTCTTTTTCAAAAGACCATTCATAATCAATAACAGTCCATTTATCTCCCTCTACAAAAATATTGGAAAATACCATGTCAATGTTATTTACAAAAGTTGTTTCCGCCGCCGCACCTTCTATGTCAGAACTTTTTCTTTGCCGTACCTCTTTGCTGTCAGACCCACTACACTCTTCTCTCTTTATCAGATAGCTTCGATAGCGTTCCACAAAATCTTTCACAAGCTCTAAAGCCTCTTTCGTATCCCCTGCCTCTAACTTGTCATGCAGAATTTCCTGCAAAGTTTTCCCTCTGGCAAAGGGTGATTCTGCACCTTTTCCATTCCACCTTACCGGACAAAATGAAATATTCTCATCCTCACACTCCCTCGTAAGACGCTCATAAGCTTCCTGCATTTTCTTAACATGGAACTCTGCCTCTGGTTTTAGTGGATATTTCACCACACAGCGTTCCCCATTCTGTTTTTCCACAATATCGGTTCGAATCTGAAATTGTGGTGCCCGTTCATTGGAAAATTTTGAAAAAAGTACTTTCTCCTTTTTCTTCTGTACTTCCAAAGAACAGATATACAAAAATGAATTAGCAAATTCTTTATATAAGCCTTCCCGAATCAGGCTGTCATAAACCTTACTTTCATTAAATAGATGGTATCGGTCCTTGTCAAAATTCCGAATATTGGCATTTAAATCCCCTTCTCCCGGAAGCCATTCCTCAGAATAGACTGCCACCGGAAAACGATAATCCGGATAAGGATAATAACCTTCTATATTCCAAAAGCCTGCTTCTGTTAAAAGCATCTCATATTCCTTTTTGGAAAGTGCCTGTTTTGTCATTCCTGCTTTATAGCCTTCGATTCCTATAAAATAACCATCATAAATTTCATCCTGACAGCCTGCAAAATAACGAAGCCCTAATCTATTGGGTACTGCAAGCAGCAATACTCCCTGCTTTTTCAAATGTTCTCTATAATAAGAAAAATACTTTTTATAGGTACTGTTTATCCCGGCAGTGTCAGCTTCCACAACACCCATGTGTAAAATCACATCATAAGAGCTCTCTGGAAGTTCCCACAACTCTTCCGACATCACCCCAGTTACCTCTGCACATTTTTCTTCTAACAGCCTAATCAGGCTGCCTTCCCTTTCATTTACCACAAGCACGATACTCTCGGATGAAAATTCATACCATTCCAAAAGATTTCTTCTTATATCTGCATTTTTAAAAAAGGTTCGGTATGCTGCCTCATTTTCCAAACCTGTAAAATGCTCCTTTTTCATCATACCGAACCTCCTCTCTTTTCTATCAGTTACGATTACTGATATCCTGCTATCAGCAACTTTTTTCTACTACTCAGCCATCCGTTCCGCTGTTTCTTTGCTCAAACGGATGCAGTCAAATTCTGCCTTTAAACATCCACTGCCGGAATTTTTAATTAAAATTCCCGGGTCATCTGTCACAAAAAGAATTGTATTCTTTCCTATTTTCTTTCCCTGATGTTTATACTGACCTTTTTTTACTGCTTTTCCATCAATAGATAATTCACGAATTGTCAGCATGCAGCTAAAGCCTGCCGGGTCAATTCGTACCTGTTTAACCTCTTCCGGTATCAGATAAGTAAAGGACAGTTGTTCTTCATTCTGATACACATCTTTTAAGAAAACAGACTGTTCCTCCGAAAAGCCCTGACCATAATCTAAGTATATCTGCACACGGTATTTTTTACGCTCTTCTTCGGACATCATGCGTTCTCCCGCAGTCACATCCACACTTGCATTTCCGATTTTCTTTCCAGCTTCCTCTAAAAATTCCAGCCCCTGCATATTAGAATAACGTCCTTCTGAAAGTTCCAGGTCATTCCCAATCACTACCAGATAGGAGTTGGAAAACAGTGGAAATTCATTATCCTCAAGAATCGAATCAAATACCGCTTCCTCATCAAAAAGCTGCAATCTGTCTCTGTCATAATTCCTCTGATTTAAATTCAGTTCACCTTTCTCCGGAAGAGAACAGTCTGAATATAAGGTATGCATAAACTTATAATCAGGATATGGATAATAAAAATGATAATCCGATACTCCGGCATTTTTCATAATCTTTTCCAGACCATTTCTGGTAAAGGTGCGGACAACACCGCCTTCTTTATAGCCTTCTAACCCGGAAAAGAAAGTAGCAAGATGATCTTCTCTGCAGCCTGCCCAGTATTTCAAACCAAATTTATTCTCAATCGCAATGATAAGTCGGCCCTCCGGCTTTAAATGGCGAAGAAGAATTCTCATAAATTCCTCATAAGGCTGCTCGCCTCCGATATAAGCCTGTCCATACTCAAAAACGCCAATCAGCATCACGTAATCATAATCATTATCTAATGTAGGCTCAACATCCTTGAAATTACCAACATGAATAAAAACATTATCCCTGTCCATATTACGGTATGCATTAATATGGCTTCTCTTTTTTGATAAATCAACACAGGTAACACTTCCTGCTTTTTCTGCCAATGTACCTGTAATCGCACCGCAGCCGGAGCCAACCTCTAAAACCTTGGCATTTTTATCCATAGGAATCCATTTTACAATATTTCCCCGAAGCTCAGACAGATGATATAAAATCGGCCAGCTGCCTGATTTTTTGATAATTTCCGAATATTCCTGTTTTTCATGTTTTTTTACAATATCAAGCAAAGTATTTTCGATTGCTCCATCGCAATAGAAATCCTCTCCCGGATAAAATTCATAGTCTAACGTGATATTTCCTATCTTTTCCTGCATTTTTTCCTCATTCTCCGGGCTGTTATTTCACACATACCTCGGAATTCATATCGTAATACCCAACGGTATTTTTATCTGAAACTACGGTAATATTTACCGCATCATATAAGCGATGATATACACAGAAATCATCATTTTCATAGCCGGTCACACCAAAGGACAACAGGTAATCTCCTCCCTGTAAATCCATTCGCTGACGAAAGGAAATATGCTTCTCTTCCCCTGCTTTTACCGGCTGCATAAAGCTTTTCTCAATCAAAGAATTGGTTCCACTTATCTCTGTCCCCTTAATATCCTTGATGGAAAAAGCAAATATCGGCATCTCAATATCTTCGGCAACCTTCACTTTCATGTGTACCGTAAAATATGAGCCTTTTAGAATCGAATTATTATTTAATCCGGTATCATCTTCAATTACAATTTCTGTAATAACTGCTTTTCCGTTGCCATACTGCTGTGCATCCGGGTTTACGCCTGTACCAACAGCCGCACCTTCCTTCTGTTCCTGTCCAACCAGTACCCGCTTATAAGCATCAATCATTTCCTTTGGAGAACCTTCTCCAAGCATAACACCTTTATTTAAAAGGATGACACGATCGCAGTATCTTGCAATACTGCTTAAATCATGGCTTACAAAAAGAATTGTTTTTCCCTGTGCCTTAAATTCTTCAAACTTCTTATAACACTTTGACTGAAAAAATACATCTCCCACGGATAAAGCTTCATCTACAATCAAAATTTCCGGTTCAATGTTAATCGCCACTGCAAAAGCAAGCCGGACGAACATACCGCTGGAATAAGATTTCACCGGCTGGTGAATAAAGTCCCCAATATCTGCAAATTTTAAAATCTCAGGAATCCTCTCATCCACTTCTTCTCTTGTATAGCCTAACATGGTTCCATTCAGGTAAATATTCTCCATACCTGTGTATTCCATGTTAAAGCCTGCACCAAGTTCTAATAATGCGGAGATTCTTCCATTGATTTCCACATCCCCTTCTGTCTGATTTAACACACCGGTAATAATTTTTAGAATCGTGGACTTCCCAGAACCGTTTGTTCCGATAATTCCAATGGATTCTCCCTTTTTTATATCAAAGGATACATGGTCTAACGCCCGATGCTCCTTAAACGCCTTTTTTCCCGGAAGTCCAAAGGTATCTACCAAACGATCCGATGGCCTGTTATATAACTTATATACCTTGGACACATCACGAATCCGAATTGCGTAATCTTCCATTCCTTACCTCACATTTATGTTTCTCGATTTCCTGATTTTCTAAATTTTCATCAAAATGTGCAGGTCTCCTGCACACTTTGCCGCGCCCGAGCGGTGCCACTTGTGGCAATCTACCTTACCGCGAGGTACGCATCCTGCGTAGCATGCTTTAAGTTAGGAAATCATAAGATTTTCTAACTTAAAGCACATCTGCAAAAAGAACACGAAGCTTCTTAAAAATATGTGTTCCACACAGATATAAAAGAATCGTAACTATCCAAAACCATACGGTTAAAAACGGCTGTTCCCAGAAACCAATTTTATTAATTAAGGCATCCCGATAGCCGGATACAATATAATACATTGGATTCAGCTTTAATATCGTAATTGCCCACTGTGGCACGTTTGTCATGGATTCAATGTTCCACATAATCGGAGTTGCCCATGTACCAACCTGAATAACAATATTTACAATCTGGCTTAAATCCCTGAAAAATACAACCACAGCACTGGTCGCATAGGATATTCCAACCAGAAAGCATATCATTGCCGCAGAATAATAAATTACCTGTAACGTATATAAATCCGGCGGGCACCCTAATATCCATGCAAGGATAATCGTAAATGCCACAAAAAATACATGTACAAAAAGAGCCGAGGTCATCTTTACCACCGGAAGAATATCGATTTTAAATACTACCTTTTTTACCAGATAGCTGTACTCTACCAGTACTCCTGTTGCACCGTTCCATGCATCCTGAAAATAAAACCAAGGTACAAGACCTGCCATCAGCCAGAGTACAAAGGGTACATCGATTCCTGTTCTTAAATTTGCGGCTTTGGCATTTAATCCTTTTTCAAATACGAACCAGTACAGCAATACAGTAATTACAGGCTGCACAAATGCCCACACAATTCCAAGATTTGAGCCGGCAAATTTCTTTTTAAAATCGTCTTTTGCCAGGCTCCATACCAGTTTCCTATTTTTGATTACGTTTTGCAACATAAGCGGAAAGTCCTTCCAATAATTTATCTTTTTCTGAGAAAATCAGATCTGCTTCTGTCATTCCTTCCGGCATCGGCCATTCTACGCCAATTTCAGGGTCGTTCCAGATAATTCCCACCTCATCATTCGGATGATAAAAATCTGTAACCTTATAACAAAATTCTGCATAATCAGATAAAACAAGAAATCCATGCGCAAAATTCTTCGGCACAAAAAACTGCTTTTTATTTTCCTCTGATAATACGACACCAAACCATTTTCCAAAGGTTTCAGAACCTTCTCTAAGGTCAACTGCCACATCAAATACTTCGCCCTTAATAACACGAACAAGCTTATCCTGTGGATATTCCTTCTGGGAATGCAAACCTCTTAATACACCTTTTTTAGACGCAGACTGATTATCCTGCACGAAGGTACAGTCAATTCCTGCTGCTGCAAAGTCATTATAATTATAGGTCTCTATAAAATACCCGCGATTATCTCCATGCACTTCCGGCTCAATAATCTTTAAACCTTTAATTCCGTTACAATTATCTGTTACTTTGATTTTTCCCATGTTTTAATTCCTTTCATACCGATATTTTCTACTCTGCCAGTGCGTACTTTTCCGACAGTGGACACAAACATAGCTTTTTGGGCTTTAAAAACATTTTTATCTTCCCGCCAGCTTATGATACCCAATAAACTTATAAGCCTTCTGCAACTTCCATTAAGTATTTGCCATAATCTGTTTTTAATAATGGCTGCGCTAATTCAATCAACTGCTCTTTATCAATAAAGCCTTTTTTATAAGCAATTTCTTCAATACAGGAAATATATAATCCCTGACGTTTCTGGATACCTGATACGAAATCTGCTGCCGCAAGAAGCATATCGTGATTACCGGTATCAAGCCATGCAAATCCACGTCCTAAAGTCTCTACACACAAATTTCCACGCTGTAAATATTCATTGTTTACACTGGTAATTTCGATTTCTCCTCTGGCAGATGGTTTTACATTCTTTGCAATTTCTACAACACTGTTATCGTAGAAGTAAAGTCCCGGAACTGCGTAATTTGACTTTGGATGCTCCGGCTTTTCTTCAATCGATAATGCCTTACCATTCTCATCAAACTCTACCACACCATATTCTCTTGGGTCTCTGACGTAATAACCGAAAATAGTTGCTCCCGGCTGGCTTTCGGTACGCTCTGCTGCACTCTTTAACACCTTAGAGAAACTCTGCCCATAAAAGATGTTATCTCCAAGTACTAATGCAACTGCATCTTTTCCAATAAATTCTTCACCAATAATAAATGCATCTGCCAGTCCTCTTGGTTCTTCCTGAATCGCATACTCAAAATGCATTCCTAACTGGCTTCCATCGCCAAATAACTCCTTAAATACCGGTAAATCTCTTGGTGTAGAAATAATTAACACCTCACGGATACCTGCCAGCATCAGTGTGGATAATGGATAATATATCATCGGTTTATCATAAACCGGCATAATCTGTTTTGAAATTGCTTTTGTTAATGGATATAATCTGGTTCCGGAACCTCCGGCAAGAATAATTCCCTTCATTTTTAATATTTCCTCCTAGTTTTCTTTTTCACAATAATAATGCAAGCCTTTACTCTCGCTGCAGCACAAATTCTCCTCTTTATAAAACGCAAACAAGCAGTATCGTCCGAAACGGACGGTACTGCTATTTGTATCACTATTCATTACTTACCCTGGTACATATCCTCATAATACTTCTGATAGTCACCACTGGTCACATTTTTCATCCATTCCTCATGTTCAAAGAACCATGCAATTGTCTTCTTGATGCCTTCTTTAAACATAGTCTCCGGCTCCCAGCCAATCTCTGCTTTAATTTTATCAGGAGCAATCGCATAACGTCTGTCATGTCCCTTACGGTCTTCCACATAAGTGATTAAATCCTTGCTTACTAATGCTTTACGTGGATCATTTTCTGGAAGCATTTCTAACAATGTTTCAATAATAATGTTAATAATCTCGATATTCTGTTTTTCATTGTGACCACCAACATTATAGGTTTCACCAAGACGTCCCTTCTCCTGAACCATGTCAATTGCCTTTGCATGGTCATCCACATATAACCAGTCACGAACGTTCTTTCCATCACCATAAACCGGAAGCTTTTTGCCCTGTAATGCATTGTTGATAATTAATGGAATCAGTTTCTCCGGGAACTGATATGGTCCATAATTATTGGAACAATTTGTAATATTCGCAGGGAATTTATAAGTATCAATATAGGCTTTTACTAAAAAGTCGCTGGATGCCTTACTTGCAGAATATGGACTATGTGGATCATATGGTGTTGTCTCATAGAAGTATGTTCCATCCTCTTCTAAGGAACCATAAACCTCATCTGTGGATACATGTAAAAACTTCTTACCTTCCTTGAAGGTTCCATCCGGAAGCTCCCATGCAGCCTTTGCACAGTTTAACATAACTGCTGTTCCTAAAACGTTTGTCTTTACAAAAACTTCTGGATTTTTGATACTTCTGTCCACATGGCTTTCTGCTGCAAAATGTACTACGCGGTCGATATCATTTTCTTCAAAAATCTTCTGAATCGCTTCTTTATCTGTAATATCAGCCTTTACAAATGTGTAATTATCTCTATTTTCAATATCCTTTAAATTCTCTAAGTTTCCTGCATATGTTAAAACATCCACATTAATAATACGGATTTCATTGTCATATTTACGGAACATGTAATGAATATAATTAGAGCCGATAAATCCGGCACCACCTGTCACCAAATAGGTTCTCATCCCCAAAATTCCTCCTGTATCTCAATAATTATCGCTATCATATCACAAAACCTGTATTCCTACAAGTTCGTACTTCTTAGTTTTCTCTTAATACTTTTTAATATTTCTTATTCCGGAATTGCTGACATATACTCATCCAGCGCATCTTTCCAGTCTGCCATCTTATAATTGCTTATCAGCTTCATCATATAATTATCCAGTATCGAATATGCCGGGCGATTTGCCGCTGCCGGATTCATCTGTGCATACTGTTCACTGGTTACATGATTTACTTTTGTCTTCTTACCTGCACGCTTAAAAATTTCCTCTGTAAATTCAGCCCAGTTTGTATCACCTTCACAGGTTGCATGGAACACACCATAATTCTCTGTTCCTTCAAAATATTTAATGGCTCTTGCCAGTTCTACTGCACTTGTTGGAGAACCCAGCTGGTCACACACCACATTTACTTCATCATGTGTTTCTGATAAGCGTAACATAGTTTTCACAAAATTCTTACCATCTCCGTAAAGCCATGCTGTACGGAAAATAAAGAATTTCTTTGCAAACAGCTGAACAAATTTTTCACCTTCCAGCTTTGTTTTACCATAAGTACTAACAGGATTTGGTGTATCAAATTCCGTATACGGGGTTGTACCATTTCCTTCAAAAACATAATCTGTTGATACATGAACCAGTTTCGCATCTGCTTCATTCGCTGCGATACTTAAGTTTCTTGGTCCGATTGCGTTGATTTTATATGCCAGATTCTTTTCTCTTTCACAGGCATCTACATTGGTATGTGCCGCGCAATTTATAATTACATCCGGTTTTGTTTCCTTTACCAAGGCTAATACCGCATCAACATCTGTAATGTCCAGTGCAATAATATCCTCGCCTTCCACCACATCCGTTTTAATAAATGTCACATCTTCACCGGCATATTCCTTTTGAATTGCCCGGCCTAACTGTCCATTGCAGCCAGTTAATAATATTTTTTTCATATCTTCCTCTTTCTACATGACTTTCCAACATGTATTTCCATTATATTTTTATTCAACAGCGGATAGTCTCACTACCACCATATCTTCCAGTATTTTCACACAATTATCCGCCGGAAAATCTTCCAGTTCTGCTGCCGCTTCAATTGCCTGCTGTTTCTGCTCATCACTTGGTTTATCCTGCAAATCATAACCGGTATATGCACGAATCAGCCCCACAGAACGATGAGTTGCTCCCGTAAGATTTGACGGGTTAAAATCCCATTCATAAAAGGACCAGCCAAACATCTCTGTTCTGATACAGCCCTTACTAAGCTTTGGACTTTGTGCTCCAACGAAGACAATCAAGGTTTCCGGCATTTCTCCACCGTTAGCCTCCTTCAAACATTCTACCAAAGCCTCTGTTTTTGCAATATCCTCTGTATTTCGCACATCATCGGTATAAGCCAGTACAAGACACATTGCAATCTGTACCACTGTCACTGCTACAGCAAGTACTTTTCCACCCGTAAGAAACCATTTCCATTCCGGTTTCCACTTTTTTATCTGATATAAGGCAAACATTCCACAAAATGCCGCCACAACAGGCAGTGCAAATTGTGACCTTGTTACTGTTTTTCCACCAGTATATACATTCAATAAAAACGGTGTAACCGCCAGTGCCGCCAATGCCAATATATAAATTGCCATCTGAAATTTATTCTTCTGAATTCCTTTTTTCCAAAGCACAAACAATGCAAGGATTACCATTACACCACCAATGGTATAAAAGGAAAAATCCTGTACTCCCTGCATAAACAATGCTCTTTTTATTACCTTTAAAATCTCTTTTACACAGGTCGCAAAAGGTGTGGTTCCCCATGCTTTCTGGCTGTTTAAATAATCCGAAGCTGTAAACCATTTCTTTGTAATGAAGCTGTATGCCCCATAAACAATCAGAAAATGCACTAATAGTTTTCCAATTCCAAACAGAACATAGCGGTTTTCTTCCTTCGCATCCTTTTGTTTTTCCCAGCGTTCCATTAAAATCACCAGAAAAAGACAGATACAAATAGCAATATAAAATGCCACAAAGGCCTGATACCCGCCAAATCCAATGATTAAAAGTGCTGCTGAAATCAATGCATATGCCCCGGTTCGAATTACAGCCCTGCGCTTATTCGCCGGAAGCATTTGTTCATCCTTGCTTTCACTATAGTTTTCTGTCCTAAAGAAGGCTTTCATCGCCAAGGCAGCTGCTATCATTACAAGCAGCATGGCACAGGCAATCTCCCCCTGCTGTAAAGAGAAATATACCTGAAAACACCACAAATTCGAAGTACCATATAATATGGCACCTACCCAGTATGGATAATTCTCCTTACCGCCTGAAAAATGATAGATTAGGAAAAGAAACAGCTGCATCTGTATATAAAAGAACAACAAAAATAATATACCACTCCACAGCGTATGATGCGTACTAAGACCTAATATCCTCTTTAAAAACACCAGACCAAATCTACCGATAGTATCCCAGTTCATGGTGGTTCCCGGATTATTTATTAATACCTCTGTGTCAATTCGTAAATTTCCGCATAATGCCATATAACCATAACACAGCAGTACAAGTACTGCTGATGTTATCATTAGTTTGTAGTGATTTTTTACATAACTTTTCATATCACTTACAATCATTCTATTCATCTGTAAATTTCCTACCTTGCCAGTCGATTCATTGCTGAGAACAATCCCTTAATGGATGCTCTTGTAATATTAGAGCTCACACCTACACCAAAAGTTCTTCCACCGGTACGATTATCGTACAGTTCAATGTAAGCCGCTGCCTTTGCATGAGAACCTTCACTTAACGCATGTTCATAATAATTAACCACTTTCACATCTACCGCACTTACGCACTGTCTGATTGCCAGCTTCACCGCATCAATTGGTCCATTTCCTTCTGCTTCGGAATGTAATTCCTCACCCATATATTTGAAGTCAAGCTCTACGTGTACATCATCCGCTGTATCACATTCACTCACTTTCAATTTCACTAATTCAAATGGCATTTTTACAGACAGATATTCGTCCTTGAAGGTTTCCATAAGTTTTGCAGGAGCAACCTCTCCTCCTTCCTTTTCAGAAATTGCCTGAATAACATCTGCAAATTCACGCTGCATCTCCTTCGGAAGTTTATAACCATAAACGGTATCCATAACAAATGCCACGCCGCCTTTTCCAGACTGGCTATTGATACGAACTACCGGTTCATATTTTCTACCCACGTCTGCCGGGTCAATTGGAAGATATGGAACTGCCCATTTCTCGGCATTCTTTTCATGTAATGCCTGAACTCCTTTATTTATTGCATCCTGATGAGAACCGGAAAAAGCTGTAAATACTAATTTTCCTGCATATGGATGACGCATATCAACATTCATCTTACAGCATCTTTCATAAACTTCAATAATCTCATTTACATTCTCAAGATTTAATTCCGGGTTAATTCCCTGGGAAAACATATTATAAGCAACTGTTAAAATATCAACATTTCCAGTACGCTCACCGTTTCCAAACAATGTTCCTTCCACGCGGTCAGCCCCTGCTAAAAGCGCCAGCTCTGTCGCCGCTATGCCTGTTCCCCTATCATTATGTGGATGCACACTTAAAATAACATTCTCACGCTCTTTAAAATGTTTATTCATCCATTCAATCTGGTCTGCATAAACATTTGGCGTATTCATCTCTACCGTTGCCGGCAGGTTAAAAATAATTGGATTCTCGTTGGCATGATTCCATTCCTGCTGTACAGCAGTACAGATTTCCAAAGCAAAATCCATCTCTGTTCCGGTAAAGGATTCCGGCGAATATTCTAACTGAAGATTTCCCTTATAATTCTTCATTCCTTCCTTTACCATTCTTGTTCCATCAATGGCAATCTGAATAATTTCTTCCCGCTCTTTGTGGAACACCACCTCTCTCTGTAACGTCGAGGTAGAATTATAAATATGGAATACAACATTTTTAATACCTTCAATTGCTTCAAAGGTCTTATCTATCAGATTCTGACGACACTGGCACAGTACCTGTACTTTTACATCATCCGGAATCAGATTTTCATTTACCAGCTTTCTCAAAAAATCATATTCAATCTGCGATGCTGCCGGAAATCCAATCTCAATTTCCTTAAATCCCAACTTCAGTAAAAGCTGAAACATTTCAACTTTTTCTTCTACATTCATTGGCTCAATTAATGCCTGATTACCATCTCTTAAATCTACAGAGCACCATAATGGTGCTCTTTCTATTTCTTTTCCCGGCCATTCCCTCTCCGGATAATGTAACACCGGAACACGGTCATATCTCTGATAATTTAACATGTTTCTATTCCCCTAATCCATTCTCAATTGCTGTAATCATTGCTGTCAACGCTTCTTCTTCATCTTCGCCTTCACAAATCATTTCGATTTCATCACCAGATTTGATGCATGCGCCTAAAACGCTTAATACACTCTTTGCATTTGCAGTGTTCTCTCTATATTTAAACGTTATATGTGATTTAAATTGCATAGCTTCCTTACAAAGGATGCCTGCTGGTCTCAAATGTAATCCTGTCGGATTTTTGATAACCACTTTCTGACTTACCATTCTGTCATGCCCTCCATATATCCTATTCGCAATTATAACATTGTTTTTGTAATCAACTCTGCTAATTCCTCTGCATCTTTGTCAATCTCTTCCTGATTTTTACCCTCAATCATAACACGAACTAATGGTTCTGTTCCGGATGAACGAATTAGTACTCTTCCTTCCCCTTTAAATTTCTTCTCAAGAGCACTAATTGCTTCCGCAATTTCCTGATACTCCATATACTGTTCTTTTTTATGATTTGGAACCTTTGCATTCACCAGGGCTTGTGGCAATACTTCCATAATGGAAGCTAATTCCGATAATGGTTTTTTCTCTTCCACTACTACCTGTAAAAGATGCAATGCACTAAGCAGGCCATCTCCTGTTGTATTCTCATCTAAGAAAATAATATGACCAGACTGCTCGCCACCAATGTTATATCCATTTGCCATCATATTCTCAAGGACATACCGATCACCAACCTTTGTCTTTTCGATATTGATTCCCTCTTTTTCTCCCATCAGGGTGAAACCAAGATTGGTCATAACCGTTACAACAATGGTATCTTTTTTCAGTGTGCCCTTCTTCTTCATGTAATTACCACAAATGGACATAATCTGGTCACCATCCACCAGTTCTCCCTTTTCATCTACTGCCAGCATTCTGTCAGCATCACCATCAAAGGCAAGACCCAATGCAGCCTTTTCAAATACTACTCTGGCTTTTAACTCATCCATATGAGTGGAACCACAATTCGCATTGATATTTGTGCCATCCGGTTCTGTATGAATTGCCACTAAATCTGCGCCCAAATCACTCAGGGCTTTTACCGAGGTATAATGTGCTGCGCCTTCTGCACAGTCAATTACAATCTTCATGCCTGTCAAATCTACCGGTACGCATTTCTTGATAAATTCCACATACTCATCTCGCAAATCAAAACGATAATCAATCTTTCCAACTCCGGAGCCTATCGGAAGCTTAATATTTTTCATGTTATCCTTTATTAAAGCTTCGATTTCGTCTTCTAATGCATCTGACAGTTTATAGCCTTCACCATTAAAAAATTTAATTCCATTAAATTCCATTGGATTATGGGATGCTGAAATCACAACACCTGCATCCACTTTATGCTTTCTTGTCAAATATGCAATAGCAGGAGTAGGCATCACCCCAACAAATATCGCATTTGCTCCTACCGAGCAGATTCCTGCCATTAATGCACTCGCTAACATTCCTCCTGAAATTCTTGTATCGCACCCTACAATAATTGTTGCCTGATGTTCCTGCTCTTTTGTTAATACATATGCTCCTGCCTGACCTAACTTAGTTGCCAGTTCGATTGTAAGCTCTGAACCTGCCACACCTCTCACGCCATCTGTTCCAAACATTCTTGCCATTCTATTTTACTTCCTCTCTTTACATACCCTTAATTCTGTCCATTCTCTGTCACAGTGCCTGTTGTATTCTGGGTATTATCTTCTGTTATTTCATTCTCTGGTGTTTCCACCGGATTACTCTCTGCACTTTCTGAATCCACATCAGAATTATCTCCGGTACCCTCACCAGAATTATTTCCTGCTGCCTCTGTAGAACCGTTTTCCGGATTACTGCCAGCAGTATTTTCTGAATCAGCTGTTTCGCTATCCGTGTCAGGAACAGCCACCTCTTCAATATTAATCGTTACCTTTGCACGCCTTGCTTCATACAGATTCTCATCCACAGCTGCATAAACCGGAACCTTATGATTTCCAGCTCCCAGTGTTGATGCATCCAGAATCACCTGTATTTTATCCTCGTCGAGTTTCTTCAAGTCGTCTTTCACGCCTGTAATTTCAATTTCTACAAACTCACCTTCAAGAGCTGCCTTATAATTTTCAGCAAGTCCCTGAATTTGGATATTTTCTACTGGTACTTTATAGGTTTTTGTTGTAACCTTTGCAATCGAAACAGTCACTTCTACCTTCGCTTCTGAACTGATAACCACTGATGCACCCTCTGGCAGATACGAAGTTATATCAATTGTCTTTTCAATATCCTCTGTTACATCTGTCAAATCAAGTACCTCGGACGGTATTGTAATTTTATCGATTGTATTCAATATCGCATTCTCTGCCTTGATACGAATTGTCTGTGGATTCGAAGAAATACCTGTCATCTTATAACCTTCTGCAGGATTTCCCATTGTTTCAAACTCCATCTCAATATCTTTTGTACCAAGTATCTGTGCACTAATGGAAACAGTATTCAGACTCATCTCCAGCTTTGTGGTATCTACCGCATTGCCTTCTACGTCATATAATACTGGTATTACACTATCCGTAATATCTGCCGACATACCTTCCACATTAATGGTAGCAGTCGCAGTATCAATAGTACTTACAATTGATTCCGGACCCGAAATTTTAATAACGTTTGTATTTGCAATTCTGACATTACCCAAGGCACAGCCATCCGCCACAGTTCCAACCGTATTCGCCTTAATCGGTTTCTGAATCGACATTCGATCCTCTAATCCCAGTTCAATATACATCTGTTTGGTAGCAATATTAATTGAATTCACATTTTTCACCGGTGTTACCACAACTGGTACCCGGTAAATATTTGTTTCTTCATTAAATTCAATTTTTTCCATATCAGCTACTGCACTAAAACTGCTAGGTGTTATATTCTCATAAACACTTCTTTGAGCAGTAAAATAAAATGTTACGGTATTATTTCCATCCAATACCTCATAACATTTTCCCATCTTGGTAATGTAATCTGTATTTTCGAAGGTTACATTCGTTGTAATCGTCTTCCCCTTTATCGGATCATCAATATTATAGACCACAATCCATAATGCCACCGCAAAAACAGTCGCAAGTATCTTGAGGCCAATGTTATTCGTCAGTTTCTTTGCCAACTTTTTTAGCATTTTTCAGCCTCCTTCTAAATAATTCAATTTTGGATACTTCCTGTTCTCTTTTCTGGATAAACATTAATTTATTTCTCAAAAACTCTGCATCTACATTGCGATACAATTCTCCACTCATAGCGATAGACACTCTTCCCGTCTCCTCAGATACAACAATCGTCAGGGAATCGCTCACTTCACTGATTCCTACCGCTGCACGATGACGTGTTCCAAGATCTTTACTAATACTTAAAGAATCTGTCAGCGGCAGATAACAGGTTGCAGAAACAACTCTGTCTCCACGCACAATAACGGCACCATCATGCAATGGTGTGTTTTTTTCGAAAATATTAATCAATAACTGACTTGTCAGAACACCATCTACCATAATGCCGGTACGCTCATATTCTGACAATACAATATCATCTTCTACAACAATTAAAGCACCTGTCTTTACTTTTCCCATCTCGTAACAGGCCTTCACCAGTTCATTCACGGTCTTATCTGAAAACTTTCCACCCGATTCCTTCGCAAATTCAAAGTTAAAAATCGAAGCCAAAAAGTTCTTTCGTCCCAGATTCTCCAATGCTTTTCGCATCTCTGGCTGAAAAATTACAACCACTGCCAAAAGAGCAACATTAATTGTTTTTCCAGCTATCCACAATATGGTGTTCATCTGGAAAATCGCCGCCATTAATACAAATGCCAGAATGACCAGGATTCCTTTTAGGAGCGTCCATGCTCTGGTATCCTTAATCCAAACTAACATATAATAGAACAAAATCGCTATGATTATAATCTCAGCCCCGTCTGTAATGGAAACTGAAATCTTTGGCAAATTAAGCATAGTCGCCACTTTGTCAAAAAAAGCACTCCATGCCGCAATCATATTCTCCAAGAGCGTCACTTCCTTCCTGATAAACAGCAGCCCTCTATTCTGCTATTTACCGGTTTCATACACTAATCTAATAAGTTCTCGTCGATGTCCATCTCTTCTGCAAATCTTTTTTTGTCCATTTTCTCTTTTTCATCATTCTTACTGAAGGTTTTAACATTACGCTTCGAAGCTGATACCAACGCCTTCGGAACTGCCTTCACATAATAGTAATATTCATCATCTTCAAACTGAAGACGCTCTGTTCTGGAATAATCCAGCCCACAGAACAAAAACTCTATAATAAATGCTAAAACTCCGGCAATTACAGCTCCGATCAGCACCGTAACTGTTTTACCTGAAATACCGAGCAGCATATACCCTGCAATCAGACCAAGTGTTTCAAATAAAAGCCCTGAAATCCATGCCACGCGCCATGCATTATCAATATCCATACGACGTACAACATAAACAATTAACGTTGTTGCTGCCAATATTAATGTCACAAGGTACATTTCCTTATTTCCAAGAAACTGATTTAGCACCACAACAAACTTAGATGCCACACTTTCACTTTCTTCGACAGTTTCTCCTAGCATTGCCGCATTTGCCTTTACTCCACTTATAAAGAAATATAAAACCGAACCGGAAATTATAGAAATTACAGAGTGAGCTCCACTTAGCAAGCCTGAACCAATCGGCATCACATATGGAATCTGCAATTTAAAAAGAAGTGGTGTTAAAAGCGCATTATAACCACACTTTGGTGCAAAACGGAAATATAAAAAGTAAACAATAAGAAACAATACCAGTGCTACCAGACACACTTCTAAAGAAAGTGCATAAAAATGAGCCAACACAACCACTGCGGCAATCACAAGCGTTCCATTCATTGGTAACACTGCACACAACAACGCCAAAATAAGCGCAATCGGCATTCTGCTGATTGATGTCATATATCCAATATTTTCATTAATTAACGTAAATGTCACAAAAGCTACGATAAAACGTATAATCGGTGTTACATACACCTCATATTTTCCGTAAAATCGAACTATTTTCTCTTTCAGTTCTAATAGGGTTGTCATAATATCCTCCTGCCATCATTCCCAGTCTTTTCTACTGGATGATTTTAGCTTATCCTCCCTTGCATAAATCTTATTCACATTCTTTAAATTACTATAATATTTCTTCACTTTCCTGCGTCCTGCAGTATAACGGGAATTATATACCAGATATGTGATTATCAGATATACCAACATAAAAATCAGATACTTTATTCCAATTGATGTGGCAAAACCAACGATATCTATTTTATTGATTTCCTCCATAATATATTCCAGCGAATACATTACCCAAAGTACCAATATCAACCCAAATCCAATTGTCCCCGATATAAAGCTGCGCAGTAATTGTAAAGAAACATAGTCTGCCCTTGCATATTCTGCCATTGGTCTGCACTCTTTACCATCGTTTTTATCAAATGCAGCCATTTTTATCATATGGCGTAAACGTTCTTCATTAACCATGCTTTCTTTCCTTCCTGCGTATTCTTTCATAAATCTGCACACACTTATGCATTATTATTAAAATTATAGCACACTATATAGGAATTTCAAAGCAAAAAAGATTCTCAGCCAAACATCCCCTTACAAAAATTACGATTCTTTATATAATAAGAACAAAGAATCTCGCTCGCGAGATTCTCGCGCTAACGCGCAGTCACGCAGTGACACTTTCCACTTGCGCGTTATGCGCATCCCGCGGAGCGTTTTTACTTTATAGGAGGAACTTTCGCGATTTAGCGTAACAAGGTCTTTCCTATAAAGCAAAAAACAGAGCCATTTTTATCTGGCCCTGTCTCATTCTCATTTTATCCGATAATTCCTTACTGAAGAAAACGCATTTTATTACCATCTCTATTCTGTCTTCTGTCAGGTTCAAGCTGCTTTGGTTTGTTAATTGCACTTCCAATTGTATTTGCCATTTCTGCTTTACATCTATCGCAAAAACGTCCACTACAAATTGGTTTACCGCAATGTTCACATGTAACGCCATCCACTGTTGCCTCAGATAAAGTCAGGCGTTCTTCACGAATCCACTGTTTAATCTGCTTCACTGTTACATCTGTATCCTCTGCAACTGTCGCAATGGAAGAATGTGGATTCTTATAAATATATTCTTTTACCTCCACAAATTTCTTCTCAAGTTCATCCTTACAGGCTCCGCATAACTGAATGCCACCCATATAGTTAAATAATCTCTTACAGCTCTTACAGTTCATTACTTCCATAGGTAAAACCTCCTGATGTAAAATTAATAACCACGACCAATACAAACACAGATGAAATATACTTCCTTAACGCCAGCCTCCAATAGTACTTCTGCAACAGCATCCATTGTACTGCCAATGGTATATATATCATCCACTAGTAATATCTTCCTATATTTTACTATATCCGGAGCAATTTTAAAAGCTTTTTTTAGGTTCTCTTTTCGTTCTACATCATTTAATTCTTTTTGTGGTCTTGTATTGCGTATTCTTTTTACTATTTTGCCGGTTACCGGTATATGCAATTGCTTGCCAAGACGCCGGGCAAAAACCTCAGCCTGATTATAGCCTCGTCTTCTTTTTTTCCAGAAATACATGGGTATCGGCACTATCACCTCTATCTCACGGTGCTTTACCCAGCCACTATAAAGTTTTGCCGCTTCTGCTGCATAAAAATCTGCATATTCCCGCTTATTACTATATTTAAAGCGGTACATAGATTTCTTCATTTCTTTCTGGTACGCAAAAACAGCTTTCCCCTGAACAAAGAAATGTTTTTTTCTTACACAGTCACTGCAATATTCCTGCTGTTCCCGTTCTAATGTTTTACCACATTTTTTGCAGACCGGTTCCTTTATAAAGCAAAGTTTTTTTCGGCAGTCCTCACAAATATACTTTCCTGCCATCAGTACCTCGTCACAGACAGGGCATCTGCGTGGAAATACCAGACTGACAATTTCTTCTATTATATTCATAATATCCTTTCCGAAATCTCTCCGTCTGTTATCCTATCACTTTCCTGTCCGTAAAGCCATAAACTTTTTCTTAAAATTTTCTTACTTAAACAAAGCGGCAGTTTGTATCACGCCGGAAGCTTTTTAATTCATAGAAACCGGCTACGATTCCTGCAGCCGGTTCTTTAATCCACTATAACGTTTCTGTTGTGATGTATTCCGAATCATTTCTCCAAATGTAGTATCGTTTCCCACTAAGGTCACACATTTTCTCGCCCGGGTAACAGCTGTATAAAGAAGGTTTCTATTCATCAACATAGATGGTCCGCTCAAAAGCGGAATAACCACCGCCGGATACTCACTTCCCTGAGATTTATGAATAGTAATCGCATATGCCAGTTCCAATTCGTCCAATAGTTTAAAAGAATATTCCACCATTCTTCCTTCTTCAAATTCCACCGTCATAGTTTCTGCAAAGTCATTGATTTCTTTGATAATTCCCATATCGCCATTAAACACACCTGTCCCCTTATCAATAGACAATCCATACTTACTCCGAATTTCCCACTCTAACTGATAGTTATTCTTCGTCTGCATCACCTTATCCCCTTCCCGGAAGAGGATTTCTCCATGCTCTTTTTCCCGTTTCGACTGGGATGGTGGATTTAGATACTGCTGTAAAATACCATTTAACCGTTCTACACCCAGCAATCCTTTTCGCATCGGGGTTAAAACCTGTATATCATATTCCGTCGCATCCACAAACTTTGGAAGCTTCTGTTTTATCAACTGCAATACCACATTAATGATAACATCTGCCTCATATCTCTTTAAAAAGAAGAAGTCCATACTCTTATTATCAAGTGTCACTTCCTCCCCACGATTAATCTTATGGGCATTTACAATAATATCACTGGTAGATGCCTGACGGAAAATTTTTGTCAGTTTTACAACGTTGCAGGCATGGGAATCAATGATATCCTTTAGTACGCTTCCCGGTCCAACACTTGGAAGCTGGTTCACATCCCCCACGAGAATCAGGCGGGTTCCTGCCACAATTGCTTTCAATAGAGAGTTCATCAATGTTATGTCAACCATAGACATTTCATCAATAATAATCACATCTGTTTCCAATGGATTCGTCTCATTCCGTTCAAATCCGGCATTTCCCTCCATACCACCGTTTAATTCCAGCATACGATGAATGGTTCTCGCCTCAAATCCAGTAGTTTCACTCATTCGCTTTGCTGCACGTCCCGTTGGTGCTGCCAGAAAAATATCCATTCCTTCCATTTCGAAATAACGGATAATTGTATTAATCGTTGTAGTTTTACCGGTACCCGGACCACCGGTGATAATTAACAAGCCATTACGAATAGCTTCCTTCACTGCCATTGCCTGATGCTCATCTAACTCCATGCCTGTCTGCTTTTGAATCGAAGTAAGACGATGTTCAATTTCCGCATCTGCCACATCATAATGTACATTCAACTGCTTTAACATGGTCGCAACATTTGCTTCCATATAATAAAAAGGTGCAGAATATATCTGGGTTTGTTCCTCCTGCTGTTTCATCATAATTTTACGCTCGATTGCCAAATCCATATAATGCTTTTCAATATATTCCGGTTCAATTTCTAAAAGTGCACTGGCTTTCTTTGTCAATTCTTCCTGCGGAAGATAGGTATGCCCTTCGCTTGATGCCTGAAGCAGCGCATACAGTATTCCACTTTTTATTCGAAAATCCGAATCTGTTCTGATTCCCACCCGGGCAGCAATCTCATCCGCGGTTCTAAAACCAACACCTTCCACATCATCCGCCAGACGATAAGGATTTTCTTTTAACACGCTGTAAATTTCCTGTCCATAAATATTATAAATTTTCACTGCAAGATTCATAGTAATTCCATACTGCTGTAAAAAAATCATTGCCTGACGGAGTTCTCTTTTTTCGTTGACCTGATGTGCAATTTCCATTGCTTTCCGTTCGCTGATGCCTTTAATCTCAGCCAGCCGTTCCGGTTCTTCTTCTATAATACGAAAGGTATCATCTTTAAAACGACGAACAATCCGGGCAGCCAGCGCCAGTCCAATTCCTTTTATCGCCCCTGAACCAAGATAACGCTCAATTGCTTCCTGATCTTCGGGTGCTTTTTCTTCAAAGCTTGTCACTTTAAACTGCTTTCCATAAGTAGGATGTTCTGTATATTCTCCTGTTGCCTCAATATTTTCACCCTCAGCAATTGCAGAAAAAATGCCTACGCAGGTCATTTCCTCTTCACCACTGACCAGATTTAAAACTGTATATCCATTATCCGCATTTCGATATATGATATGTTCCACATAACCTGCTAACTTTTCCAAATGCTTTCTCCTATCCTCTTATTTTCATTTTCCATTCACTTCATTTAGTTTACGCTTTATTTTCTTTTATGTAAAGTAGTTCCCAAAGCAGGGCTTACCCACAATTTTCTATAAACACGCTTTGAGAGTTTCGCAAACTGTTATGTGGATTTACTCGCTGAATCTTCATACAAGCACTCACTTCTCTTCGCCGCTTGCGTAAATAAAAGCCGTCGCTTTCGCGACAGCTTTTCATTTTTTTAACAATTATTCAATTCCGTAATTGCGTTTCATCTGCTCATACAGCTGCTGTGTAAAGTTAGTTCCAACTTCATCCACCACCTGGTCTGCAACCTTCTGCATCACAAAATCCATATTATAATCTGTCATTGTAGAAAGGGACGCATCCTTCTCATCCTCTTCGATTGTCAGATTCTCTTTAATCTCTTTCAAAATCTCTTCTACAAAATAGGATTCAAAATCTTTACAAACCTGTAACAATTCATCCTCTGTCGTCTCTTTGGATACCCCTTTTAAAGAATTCTGCAATTTATCTGCATTATAATTCTTTGTTGCACTGTTATCTACCATAGATACCATGCTATCTAATGATATACTCATAAGCACCTCCAATATTCATCGTTACTTAATTAACGTTTCAGATTATTTGCCTGTTCAAGCATCTCATCTGAAGTTGTAATTGCTTTCGAGTTCATCTGATATGCTCTCTGTGCCACAATCAGATTAACCATCTCGTCTGCAACCTGAACATTGGAACCTTCCAAATATTTCTGACGTACTTCACTTCTTACAAGTCCAGCATTTGTAGCTTCATTCAACGGCTGGCCAGATGCATCTGTCACTCTTAATAAACTGTTTGCCAGTTTGTCAAGTCCACCCGGATTATTAAACTGGAACATACCAATTGTCTGATCCATCTCTGTATAAGTACCATTTGGATTCATATAACTAATCACACCATAGGAAGAAACCTGTACCTTGGATGCATCTACTCCTTCCGGAATCACAATTGGATTACCGGCGGAATTCAATACCGGATAACCATCTGCTGTACAAAGCGTTCTTCCATTCACGCCAACAGCCCAGGTAAAGTTACCATTTCTTGTATAGTAAGTCTCCCCATCAGCACCTCTTACTGCGAAGAAGCCATCTCCGACAATCGCAAAATCACTGTAGCTTTCACTTGCCTGTAATGCACCCTGTGTATAAACAGATGTATTGGAAGCTACTCTTGTTCCCAAACCTACCTGTGCCGGAATCGGTTTTTCTTCTCCATTTGCTGTTGTTGTTCTTGTCTGAATTGTTTGATACAAAAGAGATTTAAATTCCATCTTCTGCGTTTTGTATCCAACTGTATTTACATTTGCAATATTGTTCGAAATATTATCTACGTTCGACTGCTGTGCACGCATTCCTGTGGCCGCAGTGTAAAGTGATCTCATCATAATAATAACCCTGCCTTTCTACAACCTTCTGCTTCAAAGTTCTTCCACTCAAAAGTATACTTCTGTTGCTCTTTGTGCTTATTTCTGTCATAGTATAACTTTTGCTACTGTGTAAAAGCTAATTACCTTTTTACACTAGTTTATACTTTGCCTACCTGATTAACGGTCTTCTCTAATGTCTGGTCAACTGCATTGATAACCTTCTGTCCAGCCTGAAATGCTCTGGAAATTGTAATCATTTTCACCATTTCCGAAACAACATTAACATTAGAAGCTTCAATACATCCCTGATCCACTTTTGCATCAGATGCAATAATCTGACCGCCATCTACAAGGTCATACATATTCTCGCCATATTTAGCAAGATAATTATAATCTGCAAAATCTACTACACCAATTGTAGCCACCTGAACATCATCCTGATAAACATTACCAAACTCGTCCACCACAATTTCCTTCAATGGGTCTACCTGAATATAGGCATTTGGATTCGTATTGGCTGCCCCATTCGCATTTAATACAAAATCTCCATCCTTTGTAACCAGATATCCCTGATTATTAACTGTAAAAGCACCATCTCTGGTATATTTCACAGAGGTATTTCCCATCTTATCTGTAAATGAAATTGCAAAGAAACCATTTCCGTTCAATGCAAAATCTGTGTTGTTATCTGTTATCTTGTAACTTCCCTGACTATAATCTGTATAGGTTTCCCCGAGATGAACTCCCATGCTGATTGTCCCAAGCTTCTGATTAATTCCATGACTTGAAGTATCTTTAATCTTAATTGCAAGTTCATCTGCAAAAGTCTGCGATGTTGTCCCCTCTTTCTTATATCCATTCGTATCCGCATTGGCAAGATTATTTGTGAGGACATCCAGTCTTTTCTGTTCATTTACCATTCCGGTATGTGCTGTATACAATCCTTTAATCATATGATTGCTCCTTTGCCTTACTTCCCTGTATATCCATTCAGTATCTGAACGTTCATCCCTGAAACCTTTTGTTTTCCGGAAGTTCTAGTACAAACTTCCCATAATATAGATTATATATCGGTACGTTTCTCAAAATAGTTTAGTCATCATCACGTTTTCCGGCTAAAAATTCTACAAATTTTCCTGTTCCAATAGCTACACAAGTCATTGGTTCATCCGCTGTCATTGTATTAATGCCTGTTTTATCTTCAATTAATTCTTCTAATCCACGAAGTAATGCTCCACCACCAGTTAAAACAATACCTCTGTCAGCAACGTCTGCCGCCAGCTCTGGTGGAGTTTTCTCTAATACAGAATGTACCGCTTCTACAATCTGTAAGGTAGGCTCACGTAATGCCTCTTCTGTTTCCTCGGAAGAAACAGTAACCGTCTTTGGAAGACCGGTTACTAAGTTACGTCCACGCACATCCATTGTCTCATTCTGTGCTAATGGGAAGCATGTTCCAATCTTAATCTTGATATCTTCTGCTGTT